>JBEBTF010000013.1:0-37781 GCA_040393865.1 Planctomicrobium piriforme
CTAGAGCAGTTTGCTCTACCGAGTGCCCGCGCAGCGGCCGTTTCGATTGATGAAACGCAACTCGCCGCGTGGCGGAAGCGTGGATATCAATTCGCAAAGTGCTCTAGAATTCTCCGACAAGTTCACCGCCATTACGTGTTGCGAGAGCCCGCCATGTTGCGAGATGAATATTCTCGGAAACAAATCGGACACTGCCATCGGCCAGCGTGACTTGAACGCCTCCAGTATGGGCACTGCGAGCACTTGTGATGGCGAAGTTATGGTACCCGTTATGACAATCCGGAGATTTGGAATTGGGCCCGTAGTAATGGTTATACATCGTATCAGCGAGATGACCGTTCACCCATTTCGCTCCACGATTTCCCTTCCACACGGTCCCTGCAGAACAAGCCGCTTCCGTCGTTTGAGTGGCTCCTGCAAGCTCAATGATCCGACGTCGGGTGTCACCTGCTGCGGGGGCAGAGTGCTCTCCATCTCCTAGCAACTGCTCACCAAAGACCACGGTGTTACTGGTGCCGTCTGCGATATCACGAAACGAGATTCGTGACTGCGAAAAGATCGTGCCGTCTGATCGACTTACGGATCCATCATCAGCCGCATTCGCAGGATCGTTAATCGCGGAGCCAGCACAGGCCGGATAGCTAATCCCCCCATAATTCTCGTTCGGAACGCGATCGCTGTCACTTGGGCAAAGGAAAATGCTCAAATGACTTTGGGCGGCATTATCATTCGCTGTCACTGCGGAAACGCTGTAACTCCCGGCAAAAGGCAGCATCGGAGGAACATTAAAATTTAGCAGATTCTGCAATGCCGCCTGTTCCATATATGGAAGCAATTGTGCCTGAGCAGACCACACGAAGGGATAGCCCAGACTCCCAGGCGGGAAGACCCGATGTGTCGATTCATAGTTGTGCAAAGCCAACCCTAATTGCTTGAGGTTGTTCTTGCACTGCGAACGCCTGGCCGCTTCTCTCGCCTGCTGAACGGCTGGGAGCAGAAGGGCAATCAGAATGGCGATGATTGCAATCACCACCAGAAGCTCAATTAATGTGAATCCCTGTCTTCGTCCAGAACAGGGACAATGACGAGACCGTATCGGACTCTCACATGGCCGCGCTGCAGCCTTTTCAATCGAAGAAAAGTTGAACCCTGCATGCCAGAGACGCTGCAGGATTTCAGGAAATACTCTAACAGACATGACAACTCTCGATTCTATATCAATCGTGGTCAGCTAATGCGAACCGCGATTGGCTGTTAGTTGAACACAAACAAGCTGTCTGAATGCCCCCACAGCGCAGGAGATGACCGCGCGGAAGATCACACTGCGATTACTCGAATGAAATCACGATGGAGCACAGGTGAACGGCCGATGAATTCCCTGCACGCGGTGAACTCACGATCTCGTTCCAGACAGCCAGACGAACGAACTCAACAGCACTAAGTTCGTGGAGGGGGAGATTCAGGACAGATAGTACGTCCCTGAAAAATCCAAGAGTGTTCAACCGGGAGATATCCCAGGAGAGTTTGACGGGGAGCAACGACTGCACTTGCCGGAACACGAGGCTCGACGTTTGCGATCAAACCAAATTGAGTATCAGGACCGCAAGAACAGCTTTCCGTGACCTGATCACAAACGGAATCATTCTGTTCTGGTGACTCAGAACTCGGTTCGGTTTGGTCATTGCCACCCTGACAACAGGCTGGAAGTGCAACTGGTTCTGACTTCGCAACGCAACAGGCAGGCGTTTCCACGACAGAATCAACGGACGCCGGTGTTGTCTGGCAACATCCGCTTTGTTTCCGCTGTTGATTCGCCAGCGTTTTTTTCAAACAGCAACAGGTCCCTGAAGCCTGAGCAGACGAACCGCACTGACACCCGGATTTCACAACGCTTGTCACCGCAGTGACCGGAGTTGCCAGACAGCAGAACAAATAAAGACACAGCATTCCGGCACACACCAGGCGGTGGCTGCCAGAAGACCGGTTCAAGTTTTGTCCGATACGGTTTAGCATGGGTCAACGGAATCAGAACATTCGAATCACAACATGACGTTTGCATCAGAACAATCAGAACACTGTCGCGGAGATCGAAAAACGCCTCTTCCCTGAACAACGTCGTTCCACCGGAAATGAAGGCGCCTCTCCTCAGGATGACAGACTCATCAGGATGACTGCATCCGTGTTCTACTGTACTCGCTTTAACAGCAGGATGCGCTCATCAGGTTCAAACTTTCTCTGTAATGCTAAAGACTCTCCTTAAACTGGTTCAGTCTATTCGTGTGGCCGCACACCAGTTTTTCGATTGAAGGAAAGCTGAATCCCACGTACTGGAGTCTCCCACACAATTTCAAGAAAGGCTTTAGTATCTCCGGCTCAAACAGCAGTGTTTATGTTGTCTCTGCTCCCGGATTCTCGCCAGAGCCGCTTCAAAAGTCCGGTTGCAATTGGGAAATCCGGGGATATCGTTCCATAAGCAGATTCTGAGAATCAAGAACTGTGAACCAGACCGGTCGACACAATGATTCTCTGTCTTCACAGAAGAGATCAATTACAATGCCAGCACCGGAAACGCTTTTCCAAACGGGTCCAGTTCTCGTGAATTGAGATGGCCCCAACGATTAGGCAAGCGAAATCAAGCCAGATCCGCATACGATTTGGCACACAGTGGAAAAGCAAGGTCGTCAACATGGCTGAACAACAAAAGAAACATGCAGGAGACCCCAGTATCTATTTTTCAGCCGAGCGTACCCTGCTCTCATGGCTAAGAACCGGAATCGGGATCATGGCATTCGGGTTCGTGGTCGCCCGCTTTGGAATGTTTCTCCAGATGATCAGACCAAACAGCCACGACGTCAAACACTCCACCCTGTTTGCATTGGTGATCGGAGCAACACTCGTTTTCTCGGGAGCCGCTGCAATCCTCGCAGGGACGTCTCGATTCAAGAGCTATTGCCGGTCTATCCCGAAAGAGAATCTGCCATCATCACATGCAACGCTCTTGCCCACAACAGTCTCCATTTCCATCGGGGTACTCGGGTTGCTGCTGACAATGCAACTGATATTCCAATAACGATCCCTCGACAGCTGGTTTTAACTCGGAATCACAGGTGCCGGAAACTATCTGTCTGAAACTCCAGTTCCCCCAGCAAGTCGTTGAGCCAGATTATGAATCTGATGAATACATTCGCTCTGAGCCTCTTTCAGTCCCTTGGGGGTCACTGAACCAGAGCGACAATAATCGAGCACAATCTGCTCAGCTGCCATGAACTCGTGACAGGCATCCGGAATTTCATCGGCGATATCAATGGGAATCGTGGTCACCCCATTGCAATCCCCATGCAGGAGAACACCTGGCTCGATGATGATCCCCCCCACGCTGACAGGAACGTTGATCTGCGGAATATGGCAATACCCATGAGAGCAGATGGTTCCATTCGTGAAGACAGGGAAATCGATCGCCTTCACCTGTTCGAGATCGCGACCGGCGCCAGAAGTAATCAGCCCTGCCGCTCCGAATGACTTGTACATGGTACACATCACTTCACCGAACGTTGCAGCGGCGACCGGATGATCGAGATCCTGAAACACAATGACCGGGGCCCCTGGCAGGTTTTCAAACATCTCGATTTGAGCAATCAAACCAGAGTAGGCAGTTCCAGCCGATGGAGGCGCCGCACTTCGAAACGTCGAGGTCAACGCATAGCCGACCATCGGAGGAAGATGCGGAAAACCGGCTCGAATCGACCCGTTCATGTATCCCGCTGTTCGTGGCCGCACATCAAACAACTCAATGACATTGCACACTGTCGGAGTGTCATATTTTGCAAGTGCTGAAAGCAGAGACATGACTGGGCCTTGTTAAATCGGGACAGGATTGACTCTGGACGTCGCAGATTACTGAACTAAAGACGACTGCCGGACGGAGCTGGCTGGTTCGTCACTGCCGAGTTCGATCAGCCTCCCATCAACGCATGTCGCTGCACGACGCACCAACAAAGGCAAACCGGGAAAACTGTGAGTGAGACTAGGCAATATTCGCCCTGTTTTCGCCCGCTTCAGGGGTCCATATGGACATGAAATACACTTGCCCATTGGACAGAAATCCGGCTATGATCTCAACTCAAACTCGCTGTTAGAGTTACAGTCTTCTTCAGTAACTGATGGACTGTCGACCAGAGAGAAACGCTTACTGTTCGCAGCGTCACGTGCCAGAATCACGTCTCGCTTTTGCCCCGTTTCGAACAGCAGGATCTCAGACAGCGATCGTTCAGACCACAGAGAAGCTGACAGCGTGACACCAGATCCATGTCACATGCACGTTGCTTCTCGCCGCTTTTTTCGAGCGAATGGATTCGGATCGGATGAGAAGGGAGCCTGAAATGAATTCAGGTCACATGCGGAACGGTGGTTTTGGTGTCGCAAATCGTCTTCCTGCTGCGAGTACAGTCGACGCTCCCGCCTCCTCGGCTGAATCGGCAATGGGCCTGGCCCGCGACTGGCTGCTGAACCATCAGAACACCGAGGGATACTGGCTCGGCGAACTTCAAGGAGACACGATCCTTGAATCAGAATACATCCTGCTGCTGACGTGGATGGAGCGATCACACGAGCCGATCGTCGAAGAATGCGCCAGATACATTCGCGCCCAGCAGCTTCCCACCGGCGGATGGGCTCAGTTCCCCGGCGGTCCTCTGGAAATCAGTGGCTCAGTCAAAGCCTACTGGGCTCTGAAAATCGCAGGCGACGATCCAACTGCCGAGCACATGGTTCGAGCTTGTACTGCCATTCGGAACGCCGGAGGTGCGGAAGGTGTCAACAGCTTCACCCGATTCTATCTCGCACTGCTGAGCATCATTGACTACCGGAAGTGTCCGGCTGTTCCTCCGGAATTAATGCTGCTGCCCAAATGGTCGCCGATCAACATTTATGAGATGTCGTCGTGGTCTCGCACGATTGTCGTTCCATTAAGTCTGGTCTGGGCGTTTCAACCGAAACGCAAACTGCCGGAACACATGAAAATTGACGAACTGTTTCTGGGGACTCCAGAACAGATGCCAATGATCATGCCTCCGTCCCAGCAACTGGACGCCATGGAAAAATCCACCTGGGTCCCGTGGGACAAAATATTCCGGGGAATCGATCTGGGCTGGAAGTTTCTGGAAGGCGTGCGATTCAAGCCGTTCCGCGGACGCTCCATTCGCATGGCCACGAAATGGATGATCGATCGCTTCGCGAAAAGTGACGGACTGGGAGCGATCTTCCCTCCCATCATCTGGAGTATCATCGCACTACGATGCCTCGGGCATGAAGAATCGTCTCCTCTCGTCCAAGGCCAGTTACACGAACTTGAAAAACTGACTATCCGAGAAAACGGCACCGCCCGACTGGAGCCATGCCGTTCGCCTGTCTGGGATACTGCAATTTCGGTCAACGCTCTGCGAGATGCTGGTGTTCCGGCCCACCACCCGCGAGTGGTCAAAGCGATCGATTGGCTGCTGTCGAAGGAAGTTCGCACTCCCGGCGACTGGACAGTAAATCATCCTGACGTCGAGCCAGGCGGCTGGTACTTTGAGTTCAATAACGAATTCTATCCCGATATCGACGACACCATTATGGTGAGCATGGCACTCGCCCGATGTCTGCCAAGCCACGTCCGATCAGACTGGACCGCCTCCCTGATGAGCAAACAGGGAATTCATCAAAACGCCAACTTTGACGTCTCTGTTGTCATCGCCGGGCAAACCGATCATCCGGAACGAATCGTTCTGGATATGGAACGGATGCAACCGATGATCAACGCATTGCGCCGTGCGGTAAAATGGACCGCAGCAATGCAATGCAGAAATGGCGGCTGGGCAGCGTTTGATGCCGACAACGATCGCGAAATCCTGACTCGCGTTCCGTTTGCGGATCACAACGCGATGATCGACCCGCCTACGGCCGACATTACCGCTCGCGTTCTGGAAATGTACGGACGTCTCGGGATGACTTCTCGTGAACCGGCATTCGAAAAAGCCCTGAAATTCGTATGGGACAAGCAGGAGATTGACAACTGCTGGTATGGTCGCTGGGGAGTCAATTATCTCTATGGAACCTGGCAGGTTCTGGTCGGATTAACCGAGTTTGGCATATCTCCAGAAGATTCACGACTTCAGGCGGCCGCACGCTGGCTAAAGGAAAAGCAGCAGGCAAACGGAGGTTGGGGAGAAACGGCTGAATCCTATGACAACCCGACACTCCGTGGCACAGGCCCGACAACCGCTTCGCAAACCGCCTGGGCCATTCTGGGATTGATCGCCGCGAACGAAGGGGATTCGAACGCAGTGCAGCGGGGAATCCAGTACCTCATCCAGTCACAACGTTCGGATGGGACATGGGACGAAGAGGAATTTACAGGGACCGGGTTTCCCCGAGTCTTCTATATGCGGTATCATCTCTATCGTCACTACTTCCCGCTGATGGCCCTGGGGCGCTATGTTGCCCTGCAACAAAAGCGGTAATTCACAGCGTCTGGTCTGTTTCGGACAAGAGAAACCAAACAGAGTGGGTAACTTGTGAACGCTGTACTGCGCCAAGCTGATCCTCGCTCATTTCTGGTTCTGCCAGAGAACCAGTTGTCTATTGCCGCTGTGAACCAGCTTGCCCCCGGTGTTAAACGTCGCAGTGTCAACCTGGTGACAATTGTCGGGGACGCCGGAACCGGCAAGTCGCACCTGGCAAGAGAACTCGTTCGGAGCTGGGAAGGCGAGCGAACAGACAAAAAAGTGATTGTTGTCACCGCATCCCAGTTTTCTGCCCAGTTTGCGGAAGCCGCAACAATCGACTCCATTCCGCAGTTTCAAACACGATATCGCAACGAGATTGCGTTACTGGTGTGCGAAGACATCCAGATGCTGGGAGCAAGAAAAGAGACACAGCAACAGCTTCAGGCAACAATCGATGATGTTCTCGCACAGGGAGGCGTCGTTCTCCTCACGAGTACGCAAATGCCCGGCGCCATTCGTGGGCTGAGCCGCCGCCTGATGAATCGGATGCACGGTGGCCTCTGCGTCACTATCGAGATGCCGTCTGTCCACAGCCGCCGCAAATTGATTGAACACATCCTGGCAGGCGAAGGACACCATCTGTCGACAAAAGAGATCGAACAGATTGCTCAGGACTACCCGGTCTCACCACGCGAACTGTCCGGATTGCTCGCCCAACTGCGAGCGGAAGAAAAATTGCTTTCGCCATCCCAACGTCCTCGCCGGTCGTCAGTCAAAACGCTCATCGAAGAGCGAAATCGAATCCCCTCCATCGATTTGGGGGGCCTGTGCAAACTGACGGCAGTGCAGTTTGGTGTGAAATCCACAGACCTCAAAGGACCTCGACGCTCTCAAACAATTTCACTCGCCCGACAGACTGCGATGTACCTCGCACGAGAGCAACTCCAGATGAACTATGTGGAGATTGGGAAGTATTTTAATCGGGGAAATCACAGCACCGTCATCCATGCCTGCCGAAAGATTGGCGAACAGCGGCAAACAGACCCTGACCTCGATCTTGCAATTCAATCAATTTGCGATGTTCTCCCTTCACCGGGAATCCGATCTTAAGCAATAAGAGACACCGCAACTGTGTAATCAGCCGACAAAGCATCAACAGGAGCTGATACCAGAATTAATAGAGTCGCCCTGAATCTGGACGACACGATCGATGTAGGATACAACGCAAGCACGCTCATGGGCCGCATAACGAAATAAGTTGTCACCGAATCAACACCGGTCTACTATTCAGAGTTCGCCTCAGTTATAGGTTGTGAGCGTTATTGGGCAATTTCTTGGGCTCGAGTGAAGTGGGAGACAACGTGCCCGATCAAGTCGAAGTCCTGGTTTTCGGTCTTGAACCGTCCACCATTTCGCCGGTGGTCGAAGGGCTGAAAGAGCATTGCAAGCTGACTCCAGCTGAGTCGCTCGGCGACGCGCTGGAACGCTTGAAGGGAGATTCTCCGCCAGGATACTGCCTGATTGGCAATCATGCCGGCGGGACTGGTCTCATTCTCGAAGCCACGGGACTGCTTGACAAGTTCCCGGAAGCAGTCGTTCTGCTGAATGAACGGGAAGAAATTCTTTGGGCAAACACGCTGGCAACTCAGGTCCTCAAGCTCGAAGGAAACAGCGAAAAGCTTCCTCGCCTGTTTGATGTCTGGCAAGGTGCCGAGATTATCGGAGCGAATTTCTGCCCGATTAACACCGTTCTTGTCACAGGTCAGCAAGCCAGAACTCGGGTTCGAATTGACGACAAGACATACTATGACGTCACTGTCAGCCCGGTTTGCAGTCGCATCGCGAATGGCGAGCAGTTGTTACTGGCAACCCTTCGCGATAACTCCGAAGACATTCTTCAGCAACAGAAGCTGAATGCGATCTACAAAGCCGGACTCGATCTGGGCGATTTGCAACCTGAAGAAGTCCTGGAGCTCTCGACACACGATCGAATCGAACTTCTGAAATCAAAACTCCGCTATTACACGCAGGAGTTACTGGAATTCGAGACTGTCGAAGTCCGCATCATTGATCAGGAAACGTTGACCCTTCGCCCACTCCTCGCCTTGGGAATGGATGAATCCGCTGAACGACGCGAACTGCACGTCAGCGCCGAAGGAAACGGTGTCACAGGCTATGTCGCTGCCACAGGCCGCAGCTACCTGTGTGAAAACACCGTGAATGACCCGCTCTATATTGTTGGAGCAACAGGTGCCCGAAGCTCACTGACAGTTCCGCTGGTTCGACATGATCAGGTTCTTGGAACCTTTAACGTCGAGAGTTTCAAGCCAGGTGCGTTTTCCCAGACTGATCTGCAATTTCTGGAACTGTTCTGTCGGGAAGTGGCCGTTGCCCTGAACACGCTCGATCTTCTGATGGCAGAGAAAGCCACCACTGTCGAAGAGAGCACGAAACGCGCCTTAAGTGAAGTTGCCGATCCAGTCGACGAGATCCTGAACGACACGGCATGGCTCTATGAAAAATATGGGCATCAGGACCCACAAGTCCATGACCGCCTTAAACGGGTTCTGCAACACACCCAGGACATCCGCGAATCGATTCGCCAGGCCGGAAGCTCAATCAGCACGGAATCAGGAACACCGCAGTTCCGCAAGCTGACCCATCCTAATCTGGTCGGCAAAAGAGTTCTCGTTGTCGACAAAGAACGTGACATCCGGCACAGTGCGCACGAGATTCTGGAACGCTTCAATGTCGTTGTCGAAACTGCTCGTGACGGCGAACAAGCCCTCCGTATGGCACGTACGTTCCACTACGACGCGGTCATTTGCGATATTAAGCCGCCGGACATGAAGGGGTCTGAACTCTACCGGCAATTGCGAGAAACTCACGAGAACACCCCTGTCATTCTGATGACTGGATTTGGCTACGACGGTGAACACACGCTTGTGCGGGCGCGTCAGATGGGATTGAAATGCGTCCTCTACAAACCGTTCATCCTTAAGCAATTGCTGAAAGCGATTGAAGACGCGGTCACCCCACTTCAATAACGCACCCAAATTATAAAACTGCGATTTCAGACTCAGAAAGTTCCCTCGCAGTAATTTCGAGCATTGAAATGCCATAGCCCGTTGGACTCAGCGGAGGCCGCATTCCAGTAGCAAAAGTCCAAGACCTGAATGACAACGCCTCACTGCCCGCCATCGCTTGTTCCTTTCTCCAACTGGTCCACCCTGCGGGCTCAGACTGGGAGTGAGGCCTATCTGGCGTTCGGACAGGAGCATGTCAGCGACCTGTTATTGTCAGCTTTTCGAGTGGCGGAACAGGCATTGCGGTCAACTGGCGGCTCTCCCCATGTGATTGTTGTCCCACTGGGGGTAACAGGAACCCTTCTCTGGCATGGTGTCCCGATTCCGGCGGCCTCCGTTGTTGCGGAAGTTCAGCCGGAAGCAATTGCGTTTGTCCGCACGAGCACCCTGCCCGCTCCTCAGGCATGGACATCGCTCTGGGATTACGTGGCGAGCCTTGCCGCTGAAGACGTCGTGATCACCGAGACGTTGGCCGGTCAGGTCGCAGTCAGCCAGACTAATGAGCGGCTACCACAATTGGCTCCTCAATCACGAACGGTGAATCCAGCCCTACTGAATCGGATTCACCAGATACACGGCAACGATGTTTCCGCGATCGCAGTTCGTTCAGGGTTGATGCTTCTGCTGGACGATCTGGATGGCAGCCACGAACTCTCCCAGAGTGTCGAAGGAGTTGGACGCCTGCAACTCGGCGACTACTGGCATGCAATCATGCATCGTCGGGAACCTGATTATTTCAACGCGAAATACTGGTTCCGCCGCATCGGGCAGCACCCGCTGTTTGAAGAATTGGGAAAGCTGGCTGACGATGTTCTGGCAAACACCAGAGATTCACAAGCTGGAGACTGGCGAAAGAAACTGACCAGTCGCGGCTGGAATTCGACGGCGTTTGTTGACCTGTGCGAAGCGGTTGCACGGCAGGAGCAAAGCCTGCTGGGAATCGCCGCAAGGCAGATTCAACTGCTGGAAATGCTCCTTCTGCTGCGATTCTGTTGGCGCCAGACAAACGGGAAAACGGAATAGTTGCAGCGAGACGCTAAGCTTCCGATCCCAGTCGAACATTCTCGAAACGCCTCTGATCTTTAGAACAGTTTACTCTGCCGAGTGCCCGCGCAGCGGCCGTTTCGATCGATAAAACGCAACTCCCCGCGTGGCGTAAGCGTAAAAATCATTTCGCAAGCTGCTCTTACTTCCGGCCTACAGGCGCTGATTCTGCCGCTACCACGGGTGATTCGCGTCAGATGCATCCATTCTGACGTTCCAGTCTTGCTCCAAAAAACGAACGCTGGATAGAGTCCCGGTCCCTTCAAAAATCCACTTCATGATCGGGGTTGTGTACGCTCACCTTCGAGTCAGTTTCCCAACTTGCTCATGATGCGTTCACAACCAGCCCGGGTTCCTCCTGAATAACTGATCTGGTTCTTTGTGCATGATTGTCTGCAGGTTCATTCACATGAATTGAACACATCGCAGGTCGATCATCGGCAAAGATGATGAAATCGTTGTCTTGGTATCCACGACTCACGGAGCATCGACCGTGTCCAAGTATTTTCTGACAACCTGTGTTGCATCGCTGACCTGCCTCGTCATTTCGACGATGCCTGTGACCGCTCAAGACATGCGTGTCTACACGACGGTCAGCAATCAGTCTCGGGCAGATGCCGCACCAAAAACCGTGTCACACAGCCTGACTCTCTTTCATGCAGGCAAAGTCTATGACTACATGGAAGAAGCGGGTGAAGTGGTCATTTTTGAGCCAGTTCATCATCGGTTTGTGATTCTTGGAAAGAACTACACCGCCACCGAGGTTCCCTTCACCGAAGTGAACCATGCGATGGAGTCAACCAAAACCGAGGCGCTCAAAATTATTGAGCAGATGCGCCAAAAAAGTGGAAATCAATCCAACCAGATCGCGGACATCGTTCAATTCCAGATCGATCCCAAATTCGATTCGTTTCTTGATCCGAACAAAAAACGTTTCGACATGAAGGCCAATGCCCTGAGCTATTCTGTAAAGACCGCTCAGGTGGAATCGCCGCAGTTCGTTCGCCTCTACCTGGATTATGCGGACTGGGCAGCTCGCCTTAACTTCATGCTCCGACCGAATGCGACATTTCCACAGGCTCGGTTGCAGTTGAACGAGGCTCTCCGCAAAGAAGAACTGATGCCGACTCAAGTTGACTTACAACTGAAGCAGGCTCAGACAGGGGAAACGATCAGACTTCGAGCAGAACACCAATTCAGCTGGGAATTCCAATCAGTTGATCGTCGTCACATCAGCCACTGGGAACGTCAGTTGCGGTCGAATGAAATTCGCTGGGTCACCTTCCAGGAATACCAGCAGCAACTCTTTGTGAGCCGGTCCAAATAGACAACGTTCACCAACAAGCCAACCATCCCGGAGTTTCGCAATGATGCGGAACTCCGTTTTTTATGCGCCTTCGCTGAACGGGTTCAAACAGATCCCTTCAGGATCGATGTTAAGCTCTCGCAGAAACCTGTTCTTCAACAATCGGGTTGCTCAACGTGCCAATCTTCTCGATTTGAATTTCAACAACCCCACCGGCTTGTAAATAGACCGGGGGCTTTCTTGCTCCTCCAACGCCGTGAGGAGTTCCCGTCAGAATCACAGTCCCAGGCATCAACTTTGTGCTGCTGCTCAGAAATTCGATCAGCTCCGGCACCGGGAAAATCATGTCGCTGGTGTTCCAGTCCTGCATTGTTTCTCCGTTCAGCACGGTTTTGATCTGCAATGCATTTGGGTCAGGAATCTCATCAGTGGTCACAAGGCATGGCCCCAAAGGACAGAAGGTCGCAAACGTCTTTCCGCGACACCACTGACCTCCTCCCCACTTCAGCTGCCAGTCACGAGCACTCACATCATTGGCACAGGTGTAGCCCAGCACATAAGACAGTGCATCTGCTTTCGAAACGTTGTAGCACTCTCGGCCGATCACAACGGCCAGTTCGCACTCATAGTCAACCGCCTTGCTCTGCAGCACTCTCGGGAGAATGATGGGATCGTTCGGGTTCTGAACTGCTCCTGAGTTCTTCATGAAGACCACCGGATAATCAGGAACCGGCTGCTTGCCTTCCTCAGCGTGCTTTCGATAGTTCAATCCGATGCAGAAGATGTCACGAGGCTCGATTGGAGCAAGCAATCGCGAAACGTGAGCGACTTCATCCGTCTCGGTAAATTGACCGAAGAGACTCCCCTGAATCCGGGTGACGTGAGCATCGTCGTGCTGGCGTCCCCAATGAATCTCGCCAGCAACGTCCTGATATCGCACGATTTTCATGGTGTTGACTTCAGCTGTGAAACGTCTGTGTTGACACGATCTCGCTTCCCGTTTGGCATTCAGGAAAGCCCTCTCCAAAGCCTCAGATTCGACCGATACGGTCTAATCAATTGGACAGAAAGGAGCGACCGGAGCCAGCGACAATTTGGGCGAGACGCCTCCTCGAAGCTGTTGAATTGCCGAAGAAGCGGCCTTCACAGATTCACCTGAGTCATGAATCGCAATTGCAACTTCAGTGGTGTAGGTGTCACCTGCAGCGAGATTCACAACACGGCCGTGATGCCGTTCGAACGATTTGAAATTCGGATAGTTGATCGCCGGTTCCAAACCTGCAACGTACCCCCCACGTTCGTCTTGCGTACACTTCCAGAACGCAAAACAGGGGAGCTGCTTTGTCGAGAATTTCAGGCTGACGCCGCGATCGCCAGATTGATTCCGTAACAGAGTCTGAGTTGTTCCCGATGCGTCGCCGAGGAGATTGCAGTAGTAAACCTGTTCCGCAAAACCGGGAGTAGGACCGAGACAGGTTTCATAGGTCTGAATTCCCACAGCGGCCTGAGTATCACGTGGGATAATCTTGTCAGCAGCGCATTCGAAGACTGAGCCTTGATCAAGAAACGGCTTGCCGACATTCGTGTGATACAGCAATGACAGCTCGGTACTGTCGCCTCCCAGATTCGTAATTTCATCGCGGACCGTAAACGATGAACTTCCAACCTTGGTGACAATCGTCGACTTCATCCGCAGCTGCGGACCGAACAACGTGCATTCATCGACGAGTCCACTAATGCCGATCTCGCCGGTGTCGACGTCAGCAAACAGCTCGATGTCGTATGCAGGAATATTGGAAATCCGCCCGTGCAAGGTGATTTCCGATTCAATCGGGCTGCGAGCCCCTTCATCGTGTCCCGGCGGCCCATTGAACGCCAGTCCACAACGACAGAGCAGCTCATTGAAACCGTCAAGCCATCCCAATCCGTTGCGACTTTGAAGATTCACAAATCGCGGATGCACCGGATTTCGAACCGGAGAATTCCAGCCGAGATGCAGATCGTTGTATTGAGCATTCCAGATGCCCATTCCCCGAGTAGGCAGGACATACACGGAGAGCGGGCCATTGCAGATTTCAATGACTTCGACACCAGCCGAAAGCCCTGTCCAGAAACTCCCAAGGCTGATCGACCAGTCGTCACGGCCAGCAACGGGAGGATGTTGCTGACCATCCAACAGGACTTCCATATCCGGAAGGCGACGTTCATCCAGTGCGGCATCAAGTTGAATTCGGGTCGTCGCCATGATTGTGGATTCCTTCACAAAACGATGCTGCCAGTTGACTACATCGGCGAGTGTATCGCCGTGAATTCACGGATGCACGCTGACGAACGGTTGCTCAACTTTCAATATTTCGATTTTTGGTCATCAGCGAAACAATAACCAGAGTCAAAAATCCGAGCGGAATCGTCACAACCCCAGGTTGACTGAACGGGACGAGCGCATTGGCAGGATCGAGTCCATAAACGCTTTTGAACGTGTCGGCACTCAGGAGAATCCAGCCGAGCGATGATGTCATCCCGACAACGACCGCGGAGATGACCCCTTCTTTCGTTGTCCCTTTCCAGAACAACATCATCACCAGCGCCGGCAGGTTTGCCGAGGCCGCAACACTGAATGCCCACCCCACCAGATAGGCAACGTTCAATTTCTCAAAGACAATCCCCAGCACAATCGCGAGTGCTCCGACGATTACCGAAGCAAACTTGGCAATTCGGACCTGTTCGAAGTCGTTCAGTTTGAACCCGCAAACCGTTGTCAGCAAGTCGTGTGTGATTGCTCCACTGGATGCCAGAATGAGTCCGCTCACGGTTCCCAGAACGGTGGTGAATGCGATTGCCGAGATGATGGCAAATAGACCTTCGTTCAAACTCTTTGCCAGCAATGGAGCCGCCATATTCGAATCGGAGACATCCAACGCCCCGCTGACCATGGCGCCCAGCCCCAAATAAAGGGTCAGAACATAGAAGAATCCAATCGCGGCAATTCCGACGATCGTGCTCTTTCGGGCGCTCACTTCGTTCTTCACGGTGTAGTACCGAATCAGAATGTGCGGGAGAGAGGCTGTTCCACAGAACAACGCCAGCATCAGCGAAACGAAATTGATTCGGTCCGTGATATTGTTGCTGTGAATTCCTTTGAACGTCGGATGGTTCCCCGGCAACAGCAACTTTGCTCCGGAAGTTGGCTGCTGATAATAGATCGTCGTTTCACTTCCATCAGTTTCCTTCACGGTCTGACCTTGCCAGCGAATGATCTCGGCGCCGTGCAGTTCCTGAAGATAGGTGAGTGGATTGAGGGGGCCGGTTTGAGTTTTTCCATCGGCCAATTTGCTGATATATCCAACCGGATGAAGCTCCGGTTCCCCTTTTTTCGTTCCCTTAGGAAGCCCGTTGATCAACAACTTCCCGTCCAAATCACGGGAAACGGTCTGTGCCTCACGCAAGGTCACCTGACCATCGGTGTCTCGTTCAATGCGCCAGGTGATGATCTCGCCGCTGCCAACGTCTTTTGTGCGATAGAAATCGAGGTCATTCCAGCTCGGATCGAGCGGCACCATCACCATCGATGGAAGTGCAGACTCAATCCAGGCGGGCTGACCTAGCTTCTCTTCAGAAACAGGCCCAACGGTTCGGAAGACGTGTCCGTCAATTCCTCCCTGTTTCACTGACAGCCCCTGATTCAAAATCATTACAGTCAGAATCAGAGAGAAAAAGACCAGAAGCCCCCCTTTGATGAACTGAACATAAGTCGTCGACACCATCCCGGCCGAGACGACAATGATAATCACTGTTGTTCCGACCAGAGCGACCCCTTGCCAATGGCTGAGTCCGAGCAACGGCTGAACGAGTGCTCCGGCACCGACCATCTGAGGAATCAGATAGAAAACGCTGACTGCCAGCGTGCTGATTCCCACCGCGAGCTTGATTCCTCGCGATTGAAATTTGGAATCCAACGCATCCGCAAATGTGAACTTCCCGAGACGCTTCATCGGCTCGGCCACAACAAAAAGGGCGACAATCCACCCTGCCAGATACCCGATTGAATAGAGGAAGCCGTCATACCCGTAAAAGGCGATCATTCCACAAATCCCGAGGAATGATGCTGCAGAAAGGTAATCACCGGCAAACGCGATTCCATTGATGAACCATGGAATCTGGCCATGAGCCGCAAAGAATCCCTGAGTCGATTTCGCGCGTCCTCCGAGATAGAAACTCAACCCCATTGTCGCTGCGACAAACGAGAGAAAGACGAAAACCGCCATCCAGCTTGGTTCGTAAATCACTATTGATCTCCCTGTCGATCACCGCAGACGTAGCACAAGGCACCATAGATCAGCGACATCAATAGCGCGACGAAGATCAGGGCGAATCCATATATCACTGCCAGATTCACATTGGGAATTGGAGTTTGAGCCATGGTCTCGGGTGCAAATGCGTTCAACCCGACATACACGGCGTAGAACGTTGTGTATATGAAAAACAGGACAAGCCCGATTTTTGCGTTCCTGGACATCGTTTTCGATCCGGTCAGTATCAGAAACAGGAATCAGTCAACGGGCCTGTGAAAGCCTGTCAACTTCCATTCATCACGCAATCTTTTCGGTGAATAACCAGACAATCGCACGTCATCGGAAATCGACTTCACCGAGTCATCTGGCGAGCTGGTTGGATTCAAGAAAGTCTCACGCAATCCCCAATCCCGGCATGAAGATAACGGGATCTTCACACGACAACAAGGAGTGTTGATGTGTCGTCATGTTTCTGTGACTGATGCCGCAGTCGAGCTGACAGCAGATCTGATAGAATATGACGGTCAGGAAAATCCAACGCTCCTTCTCACGAATTCAATCGAGATCATGACGATGCCACTGTCCGAGCTGAATCAACGCCTTTCAAACCTGGCCATCGAAATCAAAGAACAACTGACAGCACAAAACCGACGGCTGGTCCTGGCAGAGAGTTGCACCTGTGGGTTAGTTGCATCGACACTAGGAGCGGTTTCGGGAATTTCTGATGTCTTTTGTGGTTCAGCAGTTACATATCGAAATGAAACGAAGGCAAGCTGGTTAAACGTCTCCAGAGAGGCGTTGGACGACCCGAATATCGGTGCCGTGAGCCAAATCGTCGCCGAGCAAATGGCTCAAGGCGTTCTCATTAACACTCCAGAAGCCTGTCTTGCCGCGAGCATCACCGGGCATCTTGGACCGTCTGCTCCGGAAAAATTTGATGGAGTCGTCTTCATCGGCGTCGCGTCTCGCGGGCAACCTTCCGTCACGGTTCAAAAGCGAACGGTTTCTATGGGGGCTCCTGAAATTGTCACACTTCGAGAATTTCGTCGGCGCGAAGCGGCAATATTTGTACTCGAAGCCATCCTCAGCGAACTGGAAAGATCGGCAAATTGAAATTCTGCTCAGCACCGGGACCAGTCCGATTAGATATGTGCCTGACACGACTTTGCGCCGACAACTATTTCCCCTAATGTTTGCGTCTCAGACTTAATGGTGCAGGAGCGATCATGGCAAACGACACTTTGCATGCGGATGTTGTAGTTTTGGGAGCAGGCCCCGGCGGATATCCGGCGGCCTTCGAAGCAGCGGATCACGGCAAGAACGTCATTCTGGTGGATCAGGATGCACAACCAGGCGGTGTTTGCTTGAACCGAGGGTGCATTCCTTCGAAAGCGCTGCTTCACGTGTCTAAATTGATCCACGAAGCAAAGCACGCCAAGGACTGGGGCCTCACCTTCTCTGAGCCCACAATCGACATTGATAAGATCCGCGAGTTCAAGAACTCGGTCATCAACAAAATGACCGGGGGAATTCGTCAGCTGAGCACCGCTCGCAAGGTGAAGCTCGTTCAGGCTCGTGGGACTTTTGAAAGCTCCAATTCTCTGAAATTGACTTACCCGGACGGCACGACCGGTCAGCTGACTTTTGACCACTGCATTGTTGCCGTTGGATCTCGACCAGCCGTTCCGAAGATGTTCGATCTCGACGACGAGCGGGTTATGGATTCCACCGGAGCTCTGGCACTCAAAGATATCCCGGAGTCGCTTCTGGTTGTGGGCGGCGGAATCATCGGACTGGAACTCGGATCGGTCTACGCGGCGCTCGGGTCAAAAGTCACCGTTGTCGAAATGCTGCCAGACATCATTCCGGGTGCCGATCGCGACCTTGTTGCTCCATTGAAAAAGCGATTGCTGGAAGACTTCGTGGCTATTCACACGAACACGAAAGTCAATTCACTGAAGGCCACCGACGCTGGCATTGTCGCTGAGCTCGAAGGGGCAGGCGTCACCTCCCCACAAACATTCAGCCGTGTTCTCATTTCAATCGGTCGCGTTCCAAACGGAGCGAACATCGGATTGGAGAACACGAAAGCTAAAGTCACCGATCGCGGATTTATCGAAGTCGATCGGAATATGCGAACGGCCGATCCAAAGATCTTCGCAATTGGCGACGTCGTCGGGAACCCAATGCTTGCTCACAAAGCAACCCGGGAAGGCAAGGTTGCTGTCGGAACACTCTTGGGCGAACCAGTGGAATTCGACAACATTGCCATCCCAAGTGTGATTTACACCGATCCTGAAGTTGCCTGGTGTGGACTGACTGAAACCGCCGCCAAAGAACGTGGTCAGGAAGTGCTTGTCACCAAATTCCCTTGGGCCGCTTCTGGACGTGCACAGGCGATTGGTCGCCCAGAAGGATTGACGAAGTTGATCGTTGATCCGAAAACCGAACGAATTCTGGGCGTTGGAATTGTCGGTGTCGGTGCTGGTGAAATGATCTCCGAAGGTGTCTTGGCAGTCGAAACAGCAGCAGTTGCCCGGGATCTGGCAGAGTCGATTCACCCACACCCGACCATCGCGGAAACCCTGATGGAATCCGCCGAATCTGTGTTTGCTCAGGCAACACACCGGTACCTGCCAAAGAAGAAATAGTCTCATCACAGATTGAAACGCTCGCAGATGAGTGCTCCTCGTTCGCAAGCCTGCTTCAAAAGCGGTATTACGCAAGCCAAATCCCTCAGTCACCATCGGCTGGGGGATTTTTTATTGATCTCAACAAGTACCTGCTTCCTGACATGACAATGACGACGTCATGTTCACATAATCAAATGACGTTGAATTCGATGTTATTTAATTCTGTGATATGGTGGCCTCTGTTTACCTGAGCAATTCAACTTCTCTACGCGTTCCATTCTTCGGGTCAGGACTGGATTCATGGGGGAAAACTCAGAGAGAAAAGTCGGGACGAATTGGTGGAAACTCGGGTTTCCGGCCATTGTCCTTGGGTTTCTTCTGCTGCGGCTTCCGACGATCTATCTTCAGCCAGGTGGCGAAGATGAAGACTGTTACGCTGTTGCTGGTCTGACAATTCTGAAAACAGGTCTGCCACAGTTGCCGCATGTCCCCAGCAGAGACATGCATAGCGTGTATTATCGAGCGGACCAGGTTCTCTACGCGGAACCCCCGTTGTCGTTTTACCTGCAAGCCGGACTCTATTCGTTTCTCCCGGATGTCTATGGAACGGCGCGACTGGCATCCGCAATTGCCGGCATCATCCTGCTATGGGGTGTCTGGAAACTGACACTTGAAGTCACCACGAGTCATGTTGCCGCGTTCTGGGGGACCGCGCTGCTGTCACTCTCTCGCTGGTTTTATTTCCCGGCGACTCGCGCCCGCCCTGACATCTTCTGCGCGATGTTTGGCGTGATTGCCATCTGGCTGATGTTTCGCTGGTTCCGAACACGATCTCGTTGGGATCTTGTTGGCCTGGGGATCGCATTGGGCTGCGGGGGGCTTTGTCACCCATTTGCAATTCTGTACGCAGTTCAAGTGGCTGTCTGTCTCTCACTTTTCGAGCGAGGCTGGAAACGACTTACCGTCCCTGCTGCAGTTGCAAGTCTAGCCATCGCGGTGTTTGCAATTTGGACTCCGATCATCATGATCGCCCCGGAAGCGTTTAAGGTCCAAGTTCAAAATCAGTTCTTCTCTGATGTGAATAGCTTGGCGAAACACCTTCCGGACACTCCCCTACAATCGCTCATCTATCACGGAACCTATTTGTGGGAGCATATCGGAGCCTGGCAGTGCCTGCTCGTCATCGGTCCCGTCTTCGTTGCGACGATATTCGCTTTGAAACGTCAGAACCGACCATTGCTGACGATCTGTCTACTTGTGATCTCATCACATCTGGGGCTGAGTCTTCTGATCGGAACGCATCACTATTCCCACGGCTACTGGAGCTACGTCGCTAGTCTTGGCTTTCTGACAACGGGTTGGCTCATTGCTGTTGTGATCGAATGGGTGACAACTTCTCTAAAACAGAAGAGAAGCATACAGCTCACCACATCGATCGCGGCAGGAGTCGTCTTACTACTCACCTTGATACCGGGGAGCGGCATTCAGGCCACGCTCGTCTATTTGAGAAACTGGGACAATCCTGATTACAACGCCCCAATGTTTGCGCAAGAACTCTTAAAAGAAGTTCCGGAAGACGCGACCGTGATCGTCGACTCACAGTTTACTCTCGATTTCATCGCCGCCGGGAGAACAACGCTTTTTGCGACGAAACTCCCCTTCTATCACAACGCAGCCACATACGATTACAGTTACGTTGTGGCCAGCAGATATCTCATAGCCCAGCGGGAAACGTTCGACACTGAACTCGTCTCAACTGCAGGGAAGGCAGACGATCCATTCGCCTGTTACGCCGAGATCAGGAAACGCCGCAGTAAGGAAACGCGAGACGAATAATCAAACCTGTTCGTCATCGAGTGCGTTCTTCCAGGGATCGAATTCCTCTGGTTCGTCAGGCGACTTCGGGGCATCGTGTCGAACAGTTGTCGGGGCTGACTCAGCTCGTTCGACAGGGCGAACAACGATACGTGTTCCGCGAACCTCAACGACTTCAACAGGCGAATTTGCTTCGATCATCATCGTCTCAGCAATCGCATGAAGCCGTTCGCCATCGATACTGACCAATCCGCCTGGCGTCATCAGATTCAGTGCGACTCCTTGCTTCCCGATCAGACTCATCAAGTGTTTTTGTTCTCGCTGATAGGGAGTGACCTCATCGGTCGTGGGAGCGGCCAGCAGAATCCGATTTCCCAAAGGAGTCTTCTCAATGAGAACAAAAGCGCCCACGATGCAACAGGGAATAATCAGCGCCACGGTTCCGTAATAAGTCCACATCAAGTATGGATTCGATTCATGCCATGCCTGAAATGCAAAATACCCAGCACCGAAAAAACAACAGGCGGCAATAACCCCAATCGCTCCCCCTGACGGAACGAACATCTCAACAAAGATCAGCAGCATTCCTGCGATGGTGAGGATGTAGACAAGGTTTTGAGGGTCCATGACTGAGTCGTTCGCCTAGGGATCAGAATTGAGGGCAGCCAAGTGAAAATCCCCGTCGCCACCATACATGATTCTGCACACACGACGGAATCTGGAACTGGGGGCATAAGCGACCAAACTGGTCTCTCATGCAGAAGAAATTGCCTGAAACATTCCGTCCGTTGCGAATCCTGACCACGAACCGCCGTTTCATTTCGTCAGTGATCTCTGGACGCCAACCGAGGACAGACAAACTCTTCACGTTGAATTCTAGTTTGTCCGATCAATGGAACAATTCACGAACACCAAATGGTTGCAGAAAATTCCAGTTCCCGGACAGCGGCCGGATTGAATCGAAATGGAAGATCCCCTGCTCCAACACAAGTATGAAGCTATTTTGCGATCTGCTGCCGGACTGCCACCGAAAGGCGTCGCATCCCCTCAACGATCCCTTCGCTGTTCTGAACACCGAAACTGAGCCGCATCTGATTGTCCGGCTGTTTCTGACCAGATTCCGCATAGCAGATTTTTCCGGGAACGTACATCACCCCTTCTTTGACTGCCGCCTTGAAGAGATCACTTTCAAATCCCGTGCTGATCGACTCTGGGAGGCTCATCCAGACATAGAGTCCCCCATGCGGATGGTGCCATGTGACACCGGGAATGTCCGAAAAGTACTGTTCAGCTGCGGCCAGCATTGCATCACGCTTCAATGCGTAACTCTCACGAATGCGATTCAGATGCTGATAGTAATCGCCATTCTCCAAAACCTTGGCGATAATGTGCTGACCGAAGTTACTGGACCCGAAATCTTCATTCCCTTTTCGATCGGCAATTGCTGACACGAGAGAAGCGGGAACAATTCCCAACCCGACCCGAATCCCCGGTGAAAAGGTTTTTGAGAACGTCTGAGCATAGATCACAAGTTCCCGCGATGGATCACAGCTCCAGACGCTGGGGAACTCTTCTCCGTCATAGCGAAGTTCGCGATATGCGGCATCTTCCAGAATCAAAATCTGATGATCGCGGGACCATTTCTTGACCAGTTCAATCAACTGATGTCGACGCTCGACCGCGAGGCACGTTCCAGCAGGGTTATCGTAATAACTCACGACATAAATCAGCTTGACGCGAGAGAGTTCGCCTGCCTTATCAAGATCGGCAAGCGCCTGATCGAGTGCATCGATTTTCATTCCCTGTTCATCACAAGGGATCGTCACTGCACGGGCTTCAACACCTGCCAGATTCCCTGCAAACACAAAATAGGTCGGACCAGCAACCATGCAGATATCACCGGGATCGAACAGAACTTCACAGACAAGCGACAACAACTGCTGAGACCCCGTTGTCAGAAAGACATTATCCAGATGGATGCCCAGATCGGATACGTCCTGCTTTTCGAGTTTTGCAAAATGCTCCAGCCCCAACCGCCGCATCCTGATGTAGCCATGCGTCGTCCCATACTGCAACGCCCCGCGACCAACGGTCTCGCTGGAGAGCATTTCCTGTACGGCCTTCAACGATTTGTGAACAGGCAGCGTCGCAGGGTCAACAAGTCCCGCCGCCAGTGAAATCACTTGCGGGTTCTCCACTCCCTGCTGCATCAGAAAACTAATCGCCAAATCCCGAGTCGCGTCCCGGCGCTGACTGAATTGAACCGGAAGACGTGTTTCTGAATGAGAAGAAATTGCGGACATCCAACCCTCGTGTACGCTCATGCGTGTTGAAAACATTTGCACGTGTGCGGCACTTCAAAGTATCCCGTGCCATGATCACGGAAAGACGGCCCAATCCAATCACACACGACATTGCAGATTGAATGTCGTGCAGCTGAATCACAGATGGATAATTCCCCGTCTCAGTCCAATTGTAACTGCGTGCGTTCTGTCAGACGCATCGAGCTTCTGCAGAATATTCTGAACGTGCATTTTGATGGTCCCATCTGCCGTTCCAAGTTTGGCTGCGATTTCCTTATTCGCAAAGCCGTGTGCTACGAGATCCAGCACCTGAATCTCACGCGGCGTCAGCATGGACTGAGAGAAGTATTCCGAAAGGCGTTTGGCGGCTTCTGGGGAGACGAGCGTTTGACCGGCATAGACCGTTCGAATTGCGTTGAGAATATCGGTATGAACCGATTCCTTGAGAAGATAACCGCGTATTCCGGCTTCCAGAGCCCGATAGATATCCTGATCGCCATCAAAACTTGTTAAGGCGATGATCTTGGCGTCAGGATCTTCAGCGAGAATGCGTTTCACCGCCCCGATCCCATCGAGCACAGGCATCTTCAGGTCGAGAAGAACGACATCCGGTCGAGACTTGCGATAGAGTTCCACCGCATCTTCGCCATTATCCCCTTCCCCAACGAGTTCAATATCCTTTTCATTGTTCAGAATGGATGCGATTCCTTTGCGGACGAGCGGATGATCATCCACGCAAAGGACACGAATCACAGTTAACGAGAGCAATTCAGACAAACCAGGGGTCCCATTTAGACACTACGACCGGAATACCACGGAGTGGTTTCCATTGCCGGAGGAGGAATCGGTACCTCGATCTGAACAGTTGTACCACCTGCAGGCGAACTTTGCAGTTCAAGCACTCCATGAATTTGGATCGCACGCTCCCGCATTCCAATCAATCCATAATGTCCAGGTACCCTTCCTTCGGCACCTGCCACCTGAAACCCTCGCCCATCATCTTTGACGACCAATCTGATTCGTCCTGACTGGAACCTCAGAGTTACATGGAGATGCTTCGCATCGGCGTGGCGGACCGTATTGGAAATCGCCTCCTGGGCAATCCTCAGCAGATGGTACTCAACCTCCATTGGAAGCTGACGAGACAGTTGTTCGATGTTGAGTTTCAGTTGCAGATTATGAGTCTCTGCCGCTTGCTTCGCCGCTTGCGAGATGGCATCAGGAAGACTCGCCGTACCGCTGGTGCTTCGCAGGCCGGCAACTGTCCGCCGAGCTTCCCGTAAACAAAAACCGGCATCGGAAATGACTTCTTTGAGCGTTTTCTGTTCCTGAGATGGTTGCAACCGATTGGACAACGCCTGCATCTGCATCGTCACACCGGAGAAGCCCTGAATCAACGTGTCATGCAGTTCTCTCGCAATTCGCAACCGTTCCGCCATGACAGCCATCAACCGAGACCGGATCTGAAGGACTTTCAGACGATAAATTCCCCAAATCACAAGTCCAGCAAGAATCAGCGAACCAATGGTAAACCACCGGGTTTGATAGAAATGCGGGGGAACGACAAACTCAACTGGTGTTGCAATATCAGACCAGTTCGAATTCTGATGTGCGGCACTGACCCGGAACCGATAATGTCTCGGAGGCAAGTTGGTATAAAACGCTTCGCGACGTTCTCCAACTTCAACCCAATCGGTATCGAACCCTTCCAGCATATACCGAAACCGCACTCGCTGTGGGATCGCAAAGGTCGCTGCCGTATAACGAAATGAGACGTTCGCGCGACCAGCAGGCAGCCGAACAGGTTTGCCCAAATCAATCCGATCGCCGTTGGCCTGCATTTCTTCGACGATCACGTTCGGCTCTGGAAGCACTCTCATCAAACGCTGTGGAGACGCACACAGCACCCCTTGATTTGTGGAAAACCAGAGAAGGTTTTCGCGAGTGATCACGACACAAGGCTGCACACCGCGTTGGCATTCAACCGTTTTCTGTGATTCGGTCGGACTGAACGGGCTGCTCTGAATACGTGAGATCTCTCCATCAGCACATCGTAGAAGTTCTACGCGACTGACATAGAAAATCCCGCGACTGCACGCGAGCCACAAACGATCATCAGGCTCCGCAACGACTCCAAAAATCTCGTCATCGTACAGCCCTTGTTTCATTGTGAACTGAAAGACACGCCCTTTCCCATCAAGCGAATCGACAAGAAACAATCCCCGATCGCGGGTTCCCATCCAATAACGTCCGTCATTGCTTCGGGAGATTGAGTCGACACCTTTCAGCGCGCTGTCGCTTTTGAGAATCTGGACAACGCCAGACTCTTTGCAAAGAAACATGCCACCCTCAGATGACACAATGACTCCATCCTCATCATGGACAAACAAATCGAGAACAGAGCCAGTAAGACTTCTGGTAGCGTCTTCTGGAGCACGGATTTCCCCGTTCTTTCGGACGACAACACCGTTCTCGGTGCCGATCCAAAGTCCTCCTGTCTGATCCAGACAAAGAGCCTGAATCCTGTTTGATGGCAAACCAGACTCGGTATTCCATGAGTCAACAATTTTGCGGCCCTGCATCAGACAAAGACCACGATCGGTCCCAATCCAGACAGAGCCCTGTTCACCACGTTCCAATGACAGAATCTTATTGCTTGGCAAGCCGTTGTCTGTTGTAAAAAGCGTTTTGCAGCGCCGGCCTTCAAACAAAGACACCCCAGCGTCCAACGTCCCGATCCAGATGGTTCCTTCAGAATCTTCAAGAATCGGTCCAGCTTCGTTACTGCCAAGCCCTTCGCTGACAGTTAATGGAACCGTACGGCGATCAATAAACTGGTTCAGCCCGTTCTTCGTCCCGACCCAAAGACTTCCTTCGTGATCTTCTAGAATGGAACACGCGGTACTTTGAGAGAGTCCGTCTCGTGTGCGGAACAGATCAAACTCCCCGTTGCGAAGCCGACCGATTCCATCCTTTGTTCCAATCCATAAACTGCCGTCAGGGCTGGATTCCAGACACTCAACCCAGTCAGTCGGAAGCCCGTTATCCTTTGAATAAAGAGATTCCTGATCCCCTTCAAGTTTCACCAGCCCATGACTGGATCCAACCCAGAGAGTTTGACCGTCAGCGACTAAACTCGTCACGATGGCAACATCGGGAATCGACTTCAACTGAACTGCAACGAACGTATCGTCTGACTTGCGGTAGATAAAATTTCCCGTCCCCCCAACCCAGATAGCCTCATCACTGGTTTGAGTGCAGGCCCGGATTTCAGTTAACGGCAGTCCTTGCGCTGGCCCAACTTTCTCAACATCCCATCTCACATCAGGACGGTCCGAACGGAGGCGAACGGTGGTATCCAGCAGATACAATCCGTCGTCAGTCCCAATCCACAGGTGATCGCGAGAATCGATAAAGAGACGATAGACGTTCAGCAATTCAAGCTTGGCATTCAGCCCCACGGCTTCAGAAACATTCTGGTCGTAGCGATAAACTCCCACACCATTCGTTGCCAACCAGACCGCCTTATCTTTGGACTGTTGGATATCATTAATCCAGACATTCTCCAGAGACGGTCCGCACAACGAACTGAGAGGCTGAAACTTCAATCCATCGAATTGATACAACCCTGCCTGCGTTCCGAGCAGAAGGATTCCATCCTGAGTTTGATACAACGACAGAATTGATGCTCTTGGCAATCCTTGCGGGGCCTGCCATTTTCGCACAAATGCCTGGGTCAGAAATCGATCAGGCGACAAACCGAAAGCGAGGTCAGGGAGCACAAGACTGAATGCCAAAGCGAGAAGACTCGCGGCAATGTGACATCCCTGTGAAATTCGGAGTGGGAAGTTGATCGTCCAGACCAAGATTGCGGTTCCCTTGAGACTGCGACTATATCGTCAATTCCTTGAGCTAGTCATCTGCACCGGGTGGCCCGGACCGAATGCAATAAGATTATTAGAACGAATAAAGAATTAGTGAATCAAGGTCTCACACGTCAACTTGGAGGAGACTCTGAAAATCGTTCGGTCTCAGCAACGAATGTTCCTCGTAAAATAGAGGAGTTCTCAAAAGACCAAGAGAGAAAACGCCCCACATGCGAGAGCGACGGAGCGCAATGGCGTTTCCCAAGAAGTCGACCTTCTGCTTCCAGATGCAGAAGGTCACGCCATCCCCATTCCCCCCATCAACTCCCCCTGAAAGCACTCCCCCAATCAAACATCGGGAGCAGAAACAACAGGGGTGCGCGAAGCAGGGAATCGAGCCTGATTAGATCGAATACTCTGCTTCAGGCATAAAGACACGCGCCGATTTCGGACGAACAAACACCGCGTCTCCAACGGCCAGATTCAGCTCTCTTGTGCGTTCACGGACCAGATCGACGGTCAGTTCGATCCCGTACTCATCGAGACGAACGCGGACTTTCACCACAGAACTGCTTGGATTCAACTGAACGACCCGCCCTTGCAGCGAAGCGATCGACGTTGGCGAACGTTCGATCTCCAGCTCGTGCGGGCGGACATAGGCCGTCGCCTGACGCGGCTCATCATGTTGGTAGTCGGCATAGGCCAGCTGAAACGGACCGACGTGTGCGGTCCCGGCCTGAACCCGTCCGTGAAAGACGTTGACGTTCCCCAGAAAGTCCATGACAAACGGAGTCGCAGGATGGTCAAACACCTCTTGAGGAGTTCCTGCCTGCTCAATATTTCCCTGCCGCATCACCACAACTTTGTCTGCGACTTCGAACGCCTCTTCCTGATCATGCGTAACGAACACTGTGGTCACGTGCATTTCTTCATGCAGGCGACGCAGCCAGGTCCGCAGCTCCTGACGCACCTTGGCATCCAGCGCACCAAACGGCTCATCCAGCAGCAGCATTCTTGGACGAACGGCAAGTGCTCTCGCCAGCGCGACACGTTGACGTTGTCCACCAGACAGCTCGCTCGGATAGCGATGCCCCAGCCCTTCCAGACGAACCAGAGACAGCAACTCGTTGACTCGTGCTTTCACTTCAGCGTTGTTGACCTTGCGGACGCGCATTCCGAACGCAACGTTTTCGAACACCGTCATGTGACGAAACAACGCGTAATGCTGAAAAACGAATCCGACGCCGCGATCACGGGCAGCCTGCTTCGTTACGTCTTCGTCTTCAAACAGAATTGAGCCACGGTCTGCGTGCTCAAGCCCGGCAATGATTCTCAATAAGCTTGTTTTTCCAGAACCTGATGGCCCCAGCAATGCAAGGAGACAGCCGGAGGGAACTTCGAGGCTGACATTATCAAGCGCAGTGAACTCACCGAATTTCTTCGTGATGTGACGAATGGTAATACTCATAATCGTCCTGCTTTTCTATTCCTGAGACAGTGTCTGCACTTCATCGCAGCAGCTGCTCAGTTTGCGAGAGTCCTCGAAACTCTCTCAATGTGCCTCCAGATCTCCTGAGCAGGAATCTCTCCCTGTTTCGGTATCTGGCAGACAGGTCTTTTACTTTTCACTATGTCAAACCGGTGCTATGCGCCGGTCTCTTCATCAAGAAACCGGGCTGCATCCTGAGCTGCAATCCACCGTTCCAGCATAATCTTTGCCACGAGAGTCGATAACGCCATCAGGGTCAGCAACGAGGCCACCGCAAATGCTCCGGGGTTATTGTACTCCTGATAAAGCTTCTCCACCCGTAGTGGCATGGTGTCTGTTTCTCCGGAAATATGACCGGAGACCACATACACAGCACCGAATTCTCCGATGGCTCGGGCATTGCACTGGATAATTCCATAGAGCAATCCCCACTTGATATTGGGCAATGTAATTCGCCAGAAGAGTTGCCATGGATTCGCACCAAGACTGACGGCTGCGAGCTCCTCGTCTTTCCCCAGCGATTGCATCAGCGGAATCAGTTCGCGTGCAATAAACGGCATCGTCACGAAACAGGTCGCCAAGACCAGCCCCGGCCATGCGAAGATAATTCGAATATCGTATTCGCGAAGAGTTGGTCCCAGATAGCCCTGCATTCCGAACAACAACACAAACATCAGACCTGCAACCACAGGCGAGATTGCGAATGGCACATCCAACAGCGACATGAGCACTGCTCGGCCAGGGAAACGAAATTTCGTAATCACCCAGGCCGCAGCAATTCCGAAAATCGTATTTAACACAACCGCCACAGGAGCGACTGTCATTGTCAACCAGATGGAATGACTGGTATCAGAGTCATTCACCAGATTGTTCCAGAACTGGCCAAATCCGGGTTTGATCGCCTGATAAAAGACGTAATACAGCGGAACGAGAATCAGCCCACAAACGATCAGATAACACAAACCAATGAGCAGGCAACGCAACCAGAGCGGTTCGTTAGGCGCTGCAGCGGAAACACGCGACAGACTATGGTGCCCTTTAATTTGCATAGCGCTGACTCCTTCTCTCCAGCCAGTTGATCGTCGCCAGCGAAATCAAAGAACCAGCCACCAGCACCATCGCAATTGCAGTCGCCTCGGGATACGAAAACTCTTCCAGCCGTGCCACGATCAACACAGGAGCAATCTCTGTCTTGAACGGCATGTTCCCAGAGATGAAAACAACAGAACCGTATTCCCCGAGACCACGGGCGAATGCCAGCGCAAAACCGGTCAGAATACTTGGCCACATTGCTGGGAACAGCACCCGCCGGAATGTCTGCCAGCGATTCGCTCCCATCGACTCGGCAGCTTCTTCTGTGTCCCGTTCCATACTCTCAAGAACAGGTTGAACAGTTCGGACCACGAATGGCATTCCGATAAACGTCAACACAATCACAATGCCGAGCTGGGTATAAGCCCCTTTGATTCCCATTGGAACCAGAAACTGGCCATACCATCCCTGCTCAACAAGCAAGGCGGAAAACACGAGCCCCGCCACGGCTGTCGGCAAGGCAAACGGCAAGTCAATCAGTGCATCCAGAAAGCGTCGTCCGAAGAATTCGTATCGAACGAGAACCCATGCTGTTAACACACCGCAGATCGCACTTGCCAACGCAGCCAAAAGCGATGTCTTGAATGTCACAAGGTAAGCTGCTTGAGCTCTGCTGGACCAGACGGCGGCGATAAACGCGTCGAGTGTCAACTCGGACGTTTTCAGAACGCATGCGGCCAAAGGAATCAGCAGCAAGACAGACAAATACGCCATCGTAATGCCCAGGCTGAGACCGAAGCCTGGCAATGGACTTTTACGCAAGAGCGGATGTGGTGTTGAATTTGGCAATTGGGACCCTGATGGCATCTTTGCGAGATGATCGCCCGAGTCCTTGGGTGTCGCCGTTTCAACAATGCCAGACTGCGACACAGATGTCCTCTCACCGACTTCAATAAAGGAAACGTAAAACCTGTCCGTCAAGGCTCGCTTCCGTCACAAAAATAGACGTCGAAACGATCGAAACACGCCCACAGCAAGGCCTCCCAGACGAAGTTTCTGCGGAGAACTTCATCATTAGCGGCCTTCCTGTCAAGTTCCAATCATCACCCCAGGCGATTTCAAGTCCTGAAAAAGCCACACTGAATGACTCCGATCCAACTCGCCTGTAAAGTCGGAAACAGGCAAGCCGATCTGTTCAGTCAGGAAAATACCTGACAATTCGAGTCACATCCAACTATCGATTTGCCTGATAGATGGAATCAAAAACGCCACCTTCAGCAAAAAAACGAGTTTGGGCCGCATCCCAACTTTCGGCAACTTTTGTCACCTGAAACAGGGTCATTTCAGGGAACGAAGCTCGGTGAGCCTCCAATACGGCCGCATCGGTCGGGCGATAATGGTGCTTCGCAATGATTTCCTGACCTTCAGGGGTATACAGGAATTTCAAGTACTCTTCTGCAACTTCCCGTGTCCCCTTACGGTCAACCGTCTTGTCGACGACTGCAACATGGGGCTCTGCAAGGATACTGGACTTCGGATAGATAATCTGAAGTTTCCCGCCTGCCTCCTGGACTTCCAGGTGAGCTTCATTCTCCCATGTCAGATGAACGTCGCCCAACCCACGCTGAGCAAATGAGGTTGTCGATCCACGGGCTCCGGTGTCCAGCACAGGAACGCGACGATAGAGTTCTGTAACAAACGCCTGAGCCTGTTCTTCGTTGCCACCAGCTTCAATGACACTCCCCCAAGCAGCGAGAAATGCCAGCTTGCCATTTCCGGAGGTCTTTGGGCTAGGAGTAATGACCGAAACGTCACCTTTGACGAGGTCGCTCCAGTCCTGAATGTTTTTCGGGTTCCCTTCACGCACAACAAACACAATCGTGGACGTGTAAGGCAGACTGCGATTGGGGAATTTGTCGATCCAACCGTCGGCAATCAATCCCTTTTTGTGAATCGCGTCGACATCCGACCAAAGCGCCAGTGTCGCAACATCCGCCTCAAGACCGTCAATGATTGACCGGGCCTGAGGACCCGACCCGCCATGCGACTGCTTCACTTTCAATGTTTTCTTGTGCGTCTCATTGAATTTCGGAATGAAAGCCGCGTTCAGATCTTTCCACAATTCACGAGTGGGATCGTATGAGACGTTCAACAGCTCAACAGTTCCGTTCTCTTTCCCACCACCATTACCACACCCCACCATTCCGCCTGCAGCGAGAAGCGCAAGAGCCAGCAAACCGAAGGTTGCGGACTTTGAGGTCAATTTGCGGTAAGAACCCGAGCGTGAACGAAAGAACATAAACAGCCCTGCGGATTAGGCGAGGAGAAGCAAAGGCAGAACAACACCCACCAAGTTAGTCGTGCTTTATAGTCGGCAAATCCGCCTCAAGTCAAGCATGGGAATCTCCCAGATTGCTGGAAGTACTGATTCTATCAGAAAATCCGCCTGCCACTGAAAGCTGCGGAAAGTCGACACTTCCTAGACACAATCTAGCAGCGCCATCACCCATGGTGATTCTGGCAGTACGACCGAAATCAGCACAAAACATTTCTCAAAAAGATCTTACAAACACAACACGCTCCTGCGGTCGCAACTTTGGCAGGCAAGTCGGACAGAGCACATCCTCCCTATCCTGAACAGTTCGCAAGCGATTCGCATGGGGCCGCAAAGAAAAACCCTCTCGCAATCGATGTTACTGACTACTCAGCAAACTGACCGCGAGGAAGGTAGGTTTCAGCAAGTGCGCTAAACTGCTTGAGTTGCTGTTCCTCCCAATCCGGCCCAAACTGAAGTTCCTGTGCCATGATCTTGGCCACTGCCGGCGCAACGCTCAGCGCGGCCCGAGCGTCAAGAAGCAGAAGCCGACACCGACGACTCAAAACGTCTTCAACCGTTCTGGCGGATTCCTCATGAATGGCCTTCCGTACAAAATCGTTCGTAATTGAATCCACTGACTGAGGGGCATTGGGTTCGTCCTGGAGATTACCAGAGAGTTTCATGCCCTCAGTCGCCGAGGGACGATTCTCCAGCCCGCCTGATTTGATGGCAGCATTCACGGCATCGAGCGCCATTCGTCGATACGTCGTCCATTTGCCTCCGGTCACCGTCACCATTCCACTCGAAGAAGTGATCACATGGTGGTCCCGGGAGAGCTGTGAGGTCGCCGATGTTCCCTTTGCTTTAACGAGTGGGCGCAGTCCGCTGAAACAACTGCGAATGTCCGCCACTGTCACTTTCCGATTCAAATAGCGAGTTGCGTGATGAAGCAGAAACTCGATCTCATCGTCTCGCGGAATCGGATCGAGAACCGGCTCCGGCATCGGGACATCCGTTGTTCCAATCACGACAGATCCGTGCCATGGAATGATAAAAACAACACGCCCATCATCGGTGCTGGGGATGATGATTGCCGTATCACCGGGCAGAAACGAGCGGTCAACGACGATATGAGTTCCCTGACTCACCTCCAAGATCGGTGACGACGAAGCATCATCCATTTCCCGCAACGAATCCGTGAAAATCCCCGTCGCGTTAATCACGGATTTCGCAGCCACCTCGTACTGCTGCTGTGTCTCAACGTCTTGAACGACAACACCAGAGACGCGCCCGTCCTTCTTGCACAAGGACGTCACCTTCGCGTAGTTCAATGCCGTTCCACCGAGGTTTTCCACACACGAGACCATCGCGATCGTTAAACGCGCGTCATCAAACTGAGCGTCGTAATAAGAGACGCCTCCACTCAGTCTGTCTGCCCGAATCGTGTTAACTCGACGTTGCACATCCGCTGTCGAAAGCATTTTGGAGGCCGTCATTCCCAATTTTCCAGCCAGCAAGTCATACGCTTTCAGCCCAAAGCCATAAAACCAGCGTTCAGGAAGCGAAAACGTCGGGATCACAAACTCAAGGGGCTTCACCAGCCCAGGCGCGTTCCGCAACAACAGTCCCCGCTCGTGCAATGACTCACGAACAAGCGACACATTGCCCTGTTTCAAATAGCGAACGCCTCCGTGAATCAGCTTCGTACTTCGGCTGGAGGTCGCTTTGCAAAAGTCGCTCTGTTCAATCAGCAGCGTGCGGAATCCACGTGACGCTGCATCGACGGCAGAACCAAGTCCGGTTGCCCCTCCCCCGATAATCACGACGTCCCAAGGCTGTCTGGTCAATTCAGAAAACAACTGTTCCCGAGTCCGCATGGGGAGCCCTACATCTTTGATGGGGGTGGTGAAAATCGACGATGCTTCGCAATATGAGATAAGAGGGCCGTTCAATCGCCCCTGCCGCCACGTGCCAGATACTGCCACATCAAGTCGAGATTTGTGCTGGCGAACTCAATTCAAATACGAATGGAGACCAGACCAGTCTCGCTATCTTAGCAGCATTCACAACGTCGCGTATACGGAATCAGAAACTCCAGAACACTTTGTTTCGACCAATCAGGTAAGCGAAATCGCGACACTTGAACTGACGGCAGGAAAGAAGATTTCACCGAGCCCAAGTTCCAGGGCATCGCCTCGAAAACAATCAAAGTTTCCGGTCCGCCACGAATCAGGAATCGTCATCCCGGCCAGTTCCAGTTCTTTCAGGAGCAGATCCAGAAAAACGGGACGCGACGTACAGGCAGAAGCAAACGGGGGGAGAAGTTCAGGAGTTCCATCCGACGCACCAACGAGAATTGTTCCCCGCTTCATCCCTGATCCAAGATGAGCGCCTGCGCCGCCCAGCAAGCACAAAGTGCCGGCGATCATCCCGGTTCCACATCCGTCACCCGCGGTTCCCTGCACCGCAATGACTCCCCTCCGCATTCTCTGACCGACGGCGCTTCCAGCATCCCCTTGAATGAGAATCGTTCCACCTGTCATGCCACGCCGTGCGTCAAAGCAGGCGGCCCCAGCATAGTTCCCCGCACTTCCGGCGACTCGAATCGTCCCCCCGGACATCCCAGCGCCAACCCAATCGCCAGCGTCCTCAGAAACCGTGATTTCTCCCCCGGACATTCCAGCACCAAGGCGAGCCCCCACAGAACCGGTGACTCGAATCTGGCCTTGAGTCAAATTCGCTCCGATTGAATCAACCCGCCTGAGATCTCCCTCAAATAGAAGTTCGTCCAGACCTTGCGGGTGTTCCTGAATCTCAAACAGATCACCACAGGAAACCTGAGAATTTCCGTACCAGACAGGAATCTGTGTCACCTGATCATGTGTCAGCGGGCCAATCAACTCCGGGGTCAAACGACTTGCATCGACCGGAACGGTGAACGAGCCTTTCGGTCGAAACAAGCGTGACATAGGCCACTCTCTATACCAACACCAGAGCCTGTGTAACTGAGCCGTGACTGACAGAAAATCAGTCGACGTTCAGATGAAGTTTGATCTCCAGTTGCTTCACATTGGGGTGATTGGTTTTCAGAACGAGCTTCCCAGGATTGGAAGAAGTCCAGATTCCTTTTGGACTATCAGGAGGCACCGTAACAAACAACGAGTAACGCTCCCGGGCGAGTTCTTTTCCGGTCTGTTCAGGCTTGAGTCTTGCGGTAACGTATCCCGGATCGGCAGTCACTTCCGTCAGTTTGAGCTCTTCCTCACCGGGCGCAATCATGACGGTAAACTTGACTTCCTTCCCCTTCGCCTGCTCAATACTTCCCAGCTCAATCAGCGGACCACCTGCAAACCAGTTCGGCCCGATAATCGTGAGCGCCCCGGTCCGAGTGCCTGTCACCTCAAGATCGAACTTAGGGTACTTTTCCAGATCCGTGTGAATGACGACGGACTCTTTCACTGCCGTTGGCGCCTCAATCCCCTTGAGATGCCCCTTCAGATGGTATCCAACTCGCAGGTTCTTCTGCTCCAGCTCTTCCGCGGTGTATGGAATTGCTTCCATCTTCACCTGATCGCTGGAAGTTTCGATTCGAGTGATCGCGAGCTTCTCAACGACGGAAGACTCCAGAGAGCCCACCAGCGGGATGTCGTTCGAATTTGAGAACGGCCCCAGAGTCCACCCGTTCGTCGGCGTCACAACAATTTCAGGAAACATTTCCCCTGACACTCCCAGATTGATCTCTGGCATCGCAGGGTCGTTTGAGTAGATGGTGGCAGATTGAGAAAACTCGCCGATATCTTTCGGGGTCCATGCCAGGTGGATGACGGTTTCCCCACCCGGCGGAACTTCCTGCTCCTTCAACCCACTGACTGTACATTTACACTGAGCCGGGCCACGGGCGAGCTTCAACGGAGCTTTGCCGACATTCTTCACAACGAAATCATGTTTTCCGGTATCACCAAGAGCCATCCGCCCGAATGGAAAGTGAATCTCGGGAACTTCCGCTTTTGGCAGATCCTGTCCTGTCGCAGGCTTGAACGGGTTCTGGCGATAATGGTCTTTATCAGGATCGCCGGGACTTTCCCCAGCAGCCGAATCCGGAGTCTCTGAATCTGGAGCAGCAGAATCATTCCGCTGAACCTGCTGCTGTGGCGTTGGGGCCACCTTGCTGAAAACCCAGGAAAGGATTCCCAGTCCGACAATCAGAGTGACAATTACGGCAAGCGTCTGAAGTGGCTTCACAGTGCAATCCCCAATTCGAGCCAAGCACATGCAAATCGACCAGAACAGCCGGAAAGCTCAGCCGGCTGTTCTCAAACTATGCTTCCCGTCAGGCTCTTCTGAAAATCTCTAACAGATCGAGCCCCGGAAATGCTCTCGAATCCGCACAAAACTCCTCTGCATCTTAGAGAGAGATTTGCCAAGCGAAAAGCGAATCACAGACTGGGCATCGGAAGATTTATGACCTTGAAAGTGCTGATAGCGACTTTGACGGGTACTGAGACCATGTAGATGAACGTACCGTAAATCCCAAGAACAGCGATATTCCGCCGAAATGTCTCGTAGCTCTTCTCGTCGCCCTACCGTTTTTGTTTCGCCAGATCCTCAAGCAGTTTGCGCTGCGTCTCCGGGAGGAGTTTATCAAAATGTTGATTCTTCCGATTGAGGTCATCCAGCTCCAGCGCTTTGGAAACGGCCTCTGCGGCGGGCTTTCCACTGGCATCCAGCGCCAAAGCGTACAGGGCCCATAATGGGGAATAATGAGGGTATTGTTTCAACCCACTTTCACAGGCTGCAACCGCCTCATTCGCAAACTCAGGAACCGGATCATTCCGGTACCGATCCATCCAAAACTCTGCTCGAATGAATTTCCGCTTCGCCGCAAACGGGTCGCGCAGATCAGCCAGATCCAGTTGTTCGATCGACTTCTTAAACAATCCTTCATTTCGCGGATCTTGCTTCCAACGGTGATGAGCCAGCATTGCTAACTGATGGTGCGGCTCAGGTGAAAGCGTGTCAGCCACAGCCGCCTGCTCCAGCAATCGCTCAGCCGCACGCTGATTGCCTTGAGTCAACATCTCGTGTCGGGCCTGTTCCAGTAAGAGACTACTGCTCAGGTAAGGAAGCAGCCCAGTCCAGACACAAAGTACCGCCAACGCAAGCCCTACGATGGCGCCCCACTGAAGAGACATCGGCGGAACTTCGCGAGAATCGTCTGTACTCTCTCCAGCTGTGGGCATCGCAAACAGGAAGAGAAGCAGAAGCAGTTGCAGAATCGCCGGCATGCTCATGCCACCAGCTCCGCAAAGATGGATAAAGACGGCACTCCCGGCAGCAAGAATGAACAGACGATCCGGAATCTGACCGGAAAGCACGAACCGCAAAGCCGCGGCAATTGACAGCCAAACCAACAATACGCCAATCAAAATATCATCCGTGAAGCCTTCAAACAGCCATTCTTCCACCAGGATCAGACCGAAAGCGACGCCCCCTATCAGGAAGACATTCTTCCACGCAAAAAGCCTTGCCAAATCACTTTTACCAGTCTTCGTGGCAGCTGCTTCGGAGACTCCGCTGTCATTGACAGTTTCTCTCACTTCACGGGGCGAAAAGATCGACGTGATACACCACAGAAGCCAGCCTGTCGCGAGAACCAGAATTCCCGTCAATGCCGTGAGCCCCCCATGAGCCCAGGCATCAAGCACAAATTGATGAGGGTCGAGAATTTCTTCACTTGCTCCTGGAAGTTTGTGCTTGTTGTAGTGCTGCCGGAAATTGCCTGGACCGACGCCGAAGAGGACATGATCCTGAATGACCCCAAGAGTCGACTGCCAGTACTCCAAACGATACTGAAGGCTTTTAGGCGCTTCACTCAAAACTTCTCGATCCAGCCCGCCAAGTTTCGCGAGCACCACCACCAGCACCACCAGACCGACAATGGAGACGCCGACCGCACGAATTGCCCCGCTGCTCCACTTCGATCGAGCAACACCAAATGCGATCCCCAGCCAGATGATCGCGGCCGCCACTCCGATCACTGCAGTTCGGCTTTTTGTCAGGATCAGGCACGCGACAAGCAATGTCATCAGTCCCACAACAACCGCCAGCTTGCC
>JBEBTF010000014.1:0-37644 GCA_040393865.1 Planctomicrobium piriforme
AATTTCGAGACGCAATTGACAATCGTGCATCGTTGCTCGCGTTTCGAAATTGTCGGTGGGGAATCGTCATCTGCATTTTGCAATTCATCCTCGTTCTTACGGAACCTGCGCAAGTGGTGGAGACGGATTTGCTGCATTCGAACCGAGAAGTTTTACCGCAGATGCTTGTCGAGGAAGAGGGGGCAACATTCACGGATTCATTGGAGTTCATTCAACCTTTGCATGACGGGATTGATGGAGAGATGATCCGATGCTTTCACGTGTCAGATAAGCTTGAAGTCTCGCCTGAAATTGATGCGGAGGAGTGATGCTTCTGGTTGCAATACTTTGCAATTGCAGAGCTGCAGTGGGAGTGCTGTGGTGAGAGCTGGCTGGAGCCGTTACTTCTGATTCAGCGAATCCCATAACAGATTGGATTGCTCGCGCAGCTGAGGCGACCCCATTTGTGGATAGAGTGTTCGTGTGACTCCAAGAACCTTACGTGCTGCTTCGATATCACCAGACTGTTTCAGAAGTGCAGCTTGTTCTACCCGCGATTCAATCCAACCAACAGATCCCTTGGGGGCCAGCGATTCCTGGCGTTTCAGCAGTTGCAGTGCGCGTTGAAGGTCTGCCGGCAGCCCTTGTGTTTTCAGGACTTCAATCAGAGGAGAAAAATACGTTGTCTCGTCTGGAGTTGCTTTGACAAGTGCCTCGTACGCCGCGATGGCTCCGCTCCAATTGGCGACTGCAATACAAGCTTTTGCGTTCGCTTCATCAAGCAGGAGTTGCTGCTGTGGACTTAGTTCCGAACGACGCTTTTGAATACCGCGGATCGTTTGTAACTGGAGGTGTCCGAGTTCGTAACGCTTCTCATCCGGCAGTTGCGAAGTCAGCTTGTTTAATCCGGTCAATACGGTCAGGAGAAATTCAGGCTCAGTCGATTGCAATGATTCGAGGTGTTTTCGGGCTTCGTCGAATTGATTTCGACCAGCAAGGGAGATGATGCGCAGTTGGGCCGTTGTTTCTCGGAGGCTCGCCCATTCGTCGGGAACAGGGACACCGCGTTTGAGTGATTCCTGATAAACCGCTTTGACGCGGAGTTGTAGTCGCTCAAGGATCTTGTCGAGAATCCCTGATTCGTTTGATGGAGTGCTCATCAACAGCCGGACACATTGGAACATGATTGTTGCTTGTGGTGCCGTCCACGAATCGGAGTCTTTCAGCCTCCGTTGGATAATACTTCCAAGCACCGTCTGAATGGTGCTCGATTGCGCTGCGTCAGCAGTCGCTGCGGCTGTTGATGTGCCAGTTTGAAGAGCCTCGATGAGTTGCAGGCTTCGCAGGTCCGTTTCTTCACGTGAAGTGTGATCGGCAGGGATCTGTTGATAGAACTCCAGCGCAGCGATGGGGTGGTTCAGCAATTCCTCGTGAACGCCAAGCATTCTGATAGCGTCCCATCGTGTCGGTGACTCAGGGTAACTCTGGAGGTGCTTTTTGAGGGCATCCTGAAACTGTTGGCTTTTCGAGTCGATGCGACCGATTGCATAGCATTTCAGTAAATCAGCTTCGATTGCTTTGGGGTGATTTGGCGAAATTGCGACGAGCTGCTCAGCGAACGAGATCAAGTCATTCCATTGTTCTCCCTGAATTAACAGAGATGCGGCTGTCAGGCCAAAGGTGAATGCGTTGTCGATCTGCATTGCTGCGCGAGCTTCGGTTGAGGCGACCATAAATCGTTGAGCAGCGTCGTTGATCTGACCCGACTGCCACGCGGCATTCGCCTGTCGAACGGTATTTGCCAGCTTGGGCCCAAATGATCGGTCCTGTTCGGCTCGATCAAATCGGATTGCGGCCTCACGTCGCCATCGGCCTCGGGTTTGCATCACCTGACGTCTCGCCTCTTTGAAATAATCACTTTCCTTATCTGAAGATTCCGTTTGCGAGATTGAGGCATCATATGCCAGCAATGCCTGAACGATTGTTGCCCGCAATGCATCACTGGGAGTTTCTGAGAGTTGCAGTCGTTCCTTCAACAGATCAAATGCGTCGCGGATCTGATTTTTAGAGAGTTCCAGCTGGATCCGTTCCGCAAGAATTGCGTCCAGTTCGTCGCGAGATTTCTCTGCGATTGTGGACGATGTCAGATGCACGAGCGCGCGTTTGTCATCCCCTTGGATTCGTGCCAGCTTTGCCTTGAGCAGGAGAACCTGAGTGCCGAGGCCGTCATCATTGCCACCACGAGCAATTGAATCTGCCAACTGCGTTGCGCTCATGAATAACCCAGTCCGATCCGGCCCGGCTGGTTCCAACTCTGCGAGATAGGATTCTGTGAGTGCGAGATAGTACCGGTTCTGTTGTCGTAGCCGCTCTCGCTCACGAATCAGAACGCTTTGGGGGCGACTGTCTTGTTTCGGCCACGCAGCGTCTTTGCCAAGTTTTACAGCGTTCAGGTGAAGATCCGAGACTGCCTGACGCAGTTTCTCTTTTGCGAGTTCTCTTTCAGTTGATTGTTCAGGGGCGATCAACACGTCGCGGGCAAGGACTTCTGCTTCCAGTGCTGTGAGCACCGATCGCCACGCCTCCAGTTCGTCGTGACGTATCGACTGGGGATGTTCGGCCAGCCAGTTCGCAATCGAGTCCCGTGCTGCATTCCAGTATTCCGTGCGACTGGTGCCTGTTTCCATCGCCCCATGTTCAAAGAACGTGATCGCCTGCTGAAATATGATTTCAACCTGAGCCTCTGGGGAGTGATGTGGTTGTGTCGCAGCACGTGATGCCGCTTCTTCAGCAAGGACAAACAGGGACCGTGAACGAAGGGCTTCAAAATACCGGCGAATCAAATCGATCTCTGATTCCGCCTGAACGTATTTCTGGCCCAACAGGCAGAAGCAAAGAGCCAACAAGATGCCTGCAAACCGCACTCTGCTGAGTGAGATCAGGATGCGGGAGTGGTTACGATTTCTGACCAGCACGCTGCTATGGCTTCCACTCGACATATGGCATTCCAAATGTTTCGGCCACAGGTTTGTTCGTGATCCGCCCGTTGGCAATGTTGACGGCATCGATCAGACCGGGGACGACGGCACAGGCGCCGGCCAATCCTCGATTTGCAATCTGCAGGACATACGGCAAGGTCACATTGCAGAGAGCGTATGTGCTGGTTCGGCTCACCGCTCCCGGCATATTTGTAACACAATAATGGACAATGTCGTCAACAACATAGGTCGGTTCTGAGTGAGTGGTTGGGCGACTCGTTTCGAAGCAGCCTCCCTGATCAATGCAGACGTCGACGACGACTGCACCTGGCTTCATGATTTTGAGGTCTTCGGCGGTCACAAGGAGCGGGGCTTTTGCGCCAGGAATCAGCACAGACCCAATCACCAGATCGGCTTTCTGGAGTTGCTCGCGAATGTTGTGTTTATCCGAAAACAGGGTGGTCACATTCGGCGGGAAGATGTCTTCCAGATAACGAAGTCGTTCAATGTTCACATCCATGATCACAACGTCTGTCTGGAAGCCTGCCGCGATTTTTGCCGCATTTTTCCCGACGACGCCTCCCCCCAGAATGACAATATGGGCAGGTTGAACACCGGGCACTCCACTCAAAAGGACGCCTCGTCCACGTTGAGGCCGCTCCAGATACTTGGCGCCTTCCTGAATGCTCATGCGTCCGGCGACTTCGCTCATCGGAGTCAGGCAGGGAAGAGAACCGTTGGGCCCGCGAATTGTTTCATAAGCCAGAGCCGTGATTCCGGACTCGACGATTGCCAGCGTCAACTCGCGACTCGCCGCGAAATGGAGATACGTGAACAGCATCTGCCCAGGTCGCAGGAGCTTCCATTCTTCCGGTTGTGGTTCCTTCACTTTGAGGATCAGATCGGCCTGTGAAAAGACCTCTTCCGCAGTCGAGACAATTGTTGCACCTTGTCTGGCATAGTCGTCATCGGTGATGCCACTTCCAATTCCGGCATTGGACTGGATCAGCACTTGATGCCCTGCGTGAACAAGTTCGTCCACACCGACAGGTAGAAGGGCGACTCGATACTCATCTTTTTTCACTTCGCGCGGGACACCGATCAACATGAGTCTCTCCTCCAGACTGGTTTAGTCTCGCCTGTCACCGGGCAGCAGCTTTCTCGACTGGATTGAACTGCGGCCAAGCGCCAGGGACGTCACATTATTTCAAAAACGGCTCTATCATTGTTTTCTTATGCGGTTGCATGCTTTGTTATAAGCGCCTTCCGGTTCAGACTTACGATGCTGGAGCAGTCTGCACATCGACTTTCAAGTGAAGTGCGCTCCGCCTGCAATTGTATGCGCAAGATCAGCGAGAAAGATCACAGAACTCAAGAAACCTCAGGGGTGGCCCCAATTATCCTGTCATCTTGCAGGCACGTCGAGATCGAGTTGTGTATGCTGATGCGTCAGAGCTCTCCAGAGTCAGTCAAAAGAGCGAAGCATCCGACCGATTTGGGGTGCAATTGCTGGAGAATTCTGTTGGCACGCAACTTTCCTGGTCCTGTTTGTTTTCGACGTCAGGATTCAGTTTGCCTTGTGCCTCGTTGGTTCATCTGTTTGAAGTGAATTTTAGACACCCCGGAGTATGTAATGACGACACCATCGCGTCGAACTTTCCTGAAGTGTACTGCTGGTCTTGCAGCCAGTGCGGTATTGGGATCAATCGCCCCGAGATCCGCATCTGCAGAAGGTGCCAAGCTGGAAAATAAAGGCCGAATCTACATCTCCAACAAAGGAGGCTTCGTTGGCAAAAATGAAGCCGAGATGGTTGAGGTTCTTGAAAAATATAAACGGCTCGGGTTCGACGGCATCGAAACTCAGAGTCCCGGTCTGGATGTTGCTGCATTGAATGCGGCTCGCGCGAAAGTGAATTATCCGGTTCACGGGCTCGTTGATCAGATCCACTGGAACAAGCGTCTTTCTGATCCAAACCCTGCTGTTCGGGAAGAAGGATTTCAGGGCTTGATCAAGGCGATGGAAGACTGCCGAGCGATCGACGGTTCAGCCGTGTTGCTTGTTCCTGGTAAAGTCACCGGTCCTGAAGAGACTCATGACGATGTCTGGAAGCGATCGATTGTCGAGATCCGCAAGGCATTGCCGCTCGCGTCACGAATCGGCGTCCCGATTCTGATTGAGAACGTCTGGAACGGATTCTGCGAAACACCAGAACAACTTCGGGACTACATCGACGAGATCAATAGTCCTTGGGTTGGTGTTTACTTCGACATCGGAAACGTCCGCAAATTCGGTAAACCAGAAGAGTGGATTACTGTTCTGGGCAAGCGAATTGTGAAACTCGACGTCAAAGATTGGGGTGTCAAAAACGGCTTCTGTCGTCTTGGCGAAGGGGATGTCGATTGGCCAGCCGTTCGTGCTTCGCTGAAGCAGATTGGTTATACCGGTTGGGCAACCCGCGAAGGCCAAGACAAGTCTCTTGAAGACACTGTGGAACTGATGCACAAGTTACTGGATCTGTAAGACCGGTTTCCGGTTCCAAGTTCCGCTTTTCTGCGATCTGGTTTTATCGATTTTACGGAATCGACCAGATATCGCTTTGGTTGATGAGGCCGAAGGCGGAATACAGGGCATGAAAATCAGAGCCCGTCAAAGTCTCAGTTGAATTCTTTGGCGGGCTTTTGTTTTCCCCAATTGATTTCGAGCCGAATTAGCACGCGATCAAAAGCTGAATGAAGTCGCTGCAGGAATCGTCGGACTGAAAACCCCGTGACGATTTTGATTCGCGAGAATCTGGTTTGCGTCAACCGGGAATAGATCGCTTCATTGGGAATTAACAGTCGCATTCACGAACGGAAAAGACGGTCCGGGTCGGTTTCTGTGGCGGCCATGCAGCGGACCTGGGCAGTCGCGTACGGAGCAATCGGATCTCGGGCCAGATGAAATCCATTTTCCGCCTGCCAGAACTTGTGACATCAATATCCATATTCGTTCTAATGAGATTGTGCTGAGCGATTCTTCTCGAAATAAGCAACTCATGAACTGTGGACTTGCGGGATTCATTCGTCCCGGCACAATAAGCCTTGTTGGATTTTTGTCGTGAGATCAGCACCGAGATCACCCGTCGAATCCCAACAACCGCTCGCAGGCAAGAGGGCTTTCCTGATAGCGATTGAGAGATCATCGATTCGATCTGAAATACCGTGAGGAGTTGGGAACGTCCGTTATGAGCAATATCATCAGCTTCATTCTGGGAGGCGGTAAAGGGACACGCCTGATGCCTCTCACTGCAGAACGTTCCAAGCCTGCTGTCCCTCTGGCAGGGAAATATCGGCTGATTGATATTCCGATTTCAAACTGTATTAACAGTGATCTGCGACGCATCTATCTGTTGACGCAGTTCAATTCTGTCAGTTTGCATCGTCACATCCGACAGACCTATAACTTCGATCAGTTCAACGGCGGTTTCGTGGAAATCCTCGCCGCGGAGCAGACCAATGAGTCGGTAGACTGGTATCAGGGGACGGCAGATGCGGTTCGCAAGCAACTGCGTTATCTCCAGCAACCCGGCGTTGAGTACGTTCTGATTTTGTCCGGCGATCAGCTTTATCGCATGGACTATCAGAAAATGCTGGAAACGCATCTTGCGAGCAAGGCAGACGTGACCATTGCTGCGTTGCCGATTGATGCAGAGAAAGCATCCGATTTCGGGATTATGCGACTCAGCAATTCCGGGCGTGTCGAAGGCTTCATCGAAAAGCCAAAGACACGACCGGAACTTCAACAGTTCTATACGGATAGCGAGTGGATTGAATCCCAAGGGATTCCATGCGGTGGGCGAAACTATCTCGCAAGCATGGGAATTTACCTGTTTAATCGTGACGTTCTGGTGGATGTCCTGCAAAAAACCGCCTATCACGATTTCGGAAAAGAGGTCTTCCCGACATCGATCCGTGCAAAACACGTGCAGACGCATCTGTTTGACGGATACTGGGAAGACATCGGGACAATCAAGGCGTTCTACGAATGCAATCTGGAGTTGGCGAGCCCCAATCCTCCATTCGATATGAACATCCCAGGTTCACCGATCTTCACCAGACCACGATATCTGCCGCCAACCCGACTCGATGGGGCAAAGATTGACGGAACGCTGATTTCCGACGGCTGCACACTGGGGAAAGGCGTTTTGATGGACGGATGCGTCGTTGGCTTGCGAAGCGTCATTGGTGATAACGCCGTCGTGAAACGCTGTGTGTTGATGGGGGCCGATTACTACGAATCTGACCCTCATGCAGTGCGAAACGCTCCGAACGATCCGCCGCTTGGAATCGGCGAAGGAAGTCATATCGAAGGGGCGATTGTCGATAAGAACTGCCGGATCGGTAAGAACGTCACTGTTCGCCCACCTTGCGACAACCCTCCGGATGGCCGCTGCGGCCCCCTGTTTGTCCGTGATGGAGTGATCATCATCCCTAAGCACACTGTGTTGCCGGACGGATGGACAATGGACCAGATCGAACCTTGTAAATTCTAGAGCTCGCCAGTCCAGGGGTGTGAGTTTCTGAGTGAGACGATCTCAGGAGCGAGTCAGGTGAAATAGAAGTGCCCAGCCGATAAATCGGTTGGGCTCTTTTTGTTTATTGATGTGTTTTTGCTGATAGTTCTTCACTGGTGAAAAGTCATGAAGCAGATTAATCGAATTGGTGTCAGTCAACGTTGGTCAGATGTCGTGATCCACAACGGGGTCGCTTACTTCGTCGAAGTTCCTGAAGATTCAACGTTGCCGGCGGCCCAACAATTTGAGCAGGTTCTATCGCAACTCGATGCGACTTTGACTCAGATTGGAACCGATCGAAACCATCTGCTTCAGGTGGTGATCTATCTGCCTGAACTGAATGATCTCGCTGAATTCAATCGTCAATGGGATCAATGGGTCCCCTTTGGGCATGCACCTTCCCGCGCCTGTGTTTCTGCATCGCTGGCGGCTTCCGGTTATCGAGTGGAATTGGTGATTACCGCTGCAGTCCCCTCGTAACGGCTTGTCTCTTTGTGCTGTCGCTGGAACATCACGTTCCAGCTTTTTGTCTGCTGGAAGGACTGCGCGCCGCGGAGGGGTGGCCTAAAACTCTACGCGGCTCAGGTGGCGTGAAATTCCATTCATCCGAAGTGAATTACTCTATTTTGCCTGACCGATACGAGCGTTCCTTAAATTTTGCTGACTGGAAGGATTCGGCCGAATTTTTCAAACAGGGCAATTCGAGAGTCCATCCGACTTTCGACTAATGAAATGACGGCTAAGAACAAAAATTGCTCTTTAGAGACAAACCTTCAAATCTGGAGAGAATTCGACAGGTCAGAATTGCCGAAAGAAATGGTTACTAACAAGAACTATTTCGGCAGCACACCGAACCTTCGCGGCTCTTCTTCTGCATCAGCATTTGCTGTGTGAGGAACATTCAGGAAGAACCGTTGTTCTGGCGGATCTTCGGCTGCATCGCGGCGGTGTTTGCTCTTTTGTTCGATAAGTTACTGGACTTCCAGCCCCGGGGTAACGACGCATGTTGCGATCGGATCGGTCAGTCTCTCCTTTCAAGCGTAATTTCCTTGCGGCTTCTATCGCAGGGCTTGCGCTGGGTTTTTCCCATCTCAACCTGGACCCCTTCGTCTCAGGTGCTGATGGTGGAAGTGTCAAGAGTGCCAAAGCGGGAGCGCCGGTCGTAACCGCATCACTGAGTATGCCAAGACAAATGGCTGCCATTGATGCGAATTCTGGAAGTTCAGTGATCAGCCCGTTGACTCCGATTCAGGATGATGACGGGACTCTTCGCGGAATCTGGGCCATTAAGATGGCGGCATCGCTGCTTGAGAAAGGGTGCCGCAACTTCGCAAGCGTGCCTGACTATACCGCCAGCATGTTCCGGCAAGAGCGAATTAACGGGACGCTCAGTGAAGAACAGAACATCGATCTGAAAGTCCGTCACGAGCCTTTCAGCGTCTATATGAAGTGGAACTCTGGGGATCGTGGTCGCCAGTTGATCTACGTTCAGGGACAGAATAACGGCAATCTGCTGGTTCAGCCGGGCGGCATCAAAGGACGTCTGACAGGACTCCTCAGCTTGGAGCCTGAAGGTGATCTGGCGATGTCAGAGTCTCGCCATCCGATCACAAAAGCCGGACTTCTGCAGCTCGGGCACACCATTCTGGAGTACCAGAAAAAAGATATCGAGCGAGGCAGTGGATTTGTCTGTGAACTGATTGACAATCAGGAGTTCGAAGGCCGGGCGTGTTATCTGTACCAGATTGTCTATCAGAGCCCTGAAATTCACGAGACGTACCGCAAGTCGACTGTTTTTGTTGATAAAGAACTCTCTCTGCCGATCTGCGTCAAGAACTATACCTGGGCACGCGATGCCTCACCTGAAACGATTGACGAAGAGACACTCGTCGAGTTTTATGCTTACACAGATCTGAATATTCAGAAAGACCTGACGGCATCTGATTTCGATCAACGTAACAAGGATTACAAACTCCGAGTCCGCTAGACCGTATCAGTCTCCAAGTCGCCGGGGGCCGCTTCGGGACACGGAACCGACGGAATGCCAGTTCGGGAAGCGAACTGGCATCAGGGAGATGGGGGAACGTTATCGCTGATAAATCGGCAGGTAACGATACTCAACGGCGAGTGACAAGACTGCCAGGCTGGTGGTGTAGATCTTGCCTGCCTGTTTCTCACTTCCGTATCGGGGAACCCAGCTTCCGTCCTCCTGCTGAATTTTGAGCAGGATTCCAGTGAGGTGATCGTAATTCTTCGTCGCGGTGTCTCCGCCAATCTTGAACAGGCCGACGCCTGTGTAATAGACACCGTAATAGAAGTACGGGGATTGCTCGACCAGCGGGTGCGTTTGCAGCCAGCGAGCGCCTGCGAGTGCTTCTTCTGAATGGTGCTCCCCACAGACTTCCAGACACGTGATCCCACAGCCTGTCAGGGTGGGGGTTGGGCTATTGCCTGGCTGATAAGCGAATCCATTCTGCTTCCGATCTGAGCACATCTTCACATAATGGATCGCGGCATCGATGGCTTCGGCAGGCACATCGCACCCAATATCTTTGGCGGCACGCAATGCAAGGACTTGCCAGCCAGTGACGCTTAAATCGCTGTCTCGGCTGTCAATCTGATATCGCCAGCCTCCTTGATGCCGGTCAAATTTCTCGACGGCCTGTGATTCCAGAATCAGGCGAATTGCTTTTTCCAGTGCTCTGCGAACGGGAACAGCATCGGCAGCTTCCATCATTCCGCAGACTTCGGCCAGCATCAATGAGCAAATGCCATGATCGTACATGGGCCCATGGCTTTGAGTCTTCAGAATCAGCATTCCGTTGGCCTGCTGCTGGGAAATGACCCATTGCACGCCTTTCACAATCTGCTCTCCGTACTTCCCTTCACCGGGGATGTAGCCGGCAGCCAGAAACGCCATGACTCCAAGCGCAGTGATGGCTGTGGATTCTCCCCAGGCTTCTGTTTTCCAGTACCCATCTGCATGTTGCTGGGCAGAGATGAATTCGAGGGCTTTTGTGATGGCCTGATCGACGGAATGTCGCTGTGCTTCCTGGGCAAATGCGTTGTGAACCGCTTCGAAGCCGACAGCAGCAGGGAACAGGCTTAAGAGACGTTTCAGCACCGTGCGGCGATTCAGCTGGGAAAGCTCGCCATCAGATGAGGTGCATTGCGCCGGCAGGCAGTCTGCGCGATGAGATGTCTGGTGGGGACGATTCATGGCTACCGGCATCAGCAAAAGTTTGGAGATTCGTTTACGGGATTCGCAATGACGAGGTAACAGGGAAAGGACCGGTTTGGTGATCACGCATGGGGATGATTCGCGCCATGTTCCTTCTGATCGTCGGAAGGGGCTGGGGGGACGAACTGACACCAGCGTCCAAACGTCCCTGCCAACTGCACCGAACCGCAAAACATGGCGATGATGATCAGATTACTGACATAAACAAACTTCCCGACAGAATTGCTCACCTGCAGTCCGGCCAGATGGTGCGTGCCTCCTGATGGTTCAGCCAGTGTGCACCAGACGAAGGCAATCAGCAGGCTCAGGAGTCCGGCGCCGATGCAGGCCCCACGCGAGAGAACTGGATAGAGTTGCCGCCAGTTGACGGCGAACAACCAGAAGGCAATCCAGAGACCCAACGGAAGCCAGGGAAAGAGCGTCTTGCTCAGGACCATGACAAACGAGGTGATCGCCATGATCACATTCAAAAGGGATTGGACCAGTTCCATTTCGCGTTCCTTCCCATTCTCGGCGATTTTCGACTCACCCTGTCGTTCAAACCTAACCGAGTCGCTGCTGGAAGAAATGATAAGACAATCCGAGCGATTGCGACATCGGAACCCGGTGCGTCGCTGTGCGGTACGGAAGTTTTTGGCTTTCTCTGCAGATCTACCGTTCCAGCCTGGGGCTAAAAAATAACAAAACCAAATGATCCAATTCGGATTCTGGCTCGTTCGAGCATTTGTGAAAGCCGGTAGGGCTCTTCGGTCGCCGTTCCTTTCACGAAAATGTATCGAGCAGAATTGCCTGTGGGGTGTTCCGTTTTTGCGGAAAATTCGGTTCCAGATTCCTACAGCAGGAATGTCGAATCAGGCTGAAATCAAAGCACTTCATTCGCGAAGTGTGGGATTCGCCTTTGACGATGTATGGAATTGCCCAGTATATTCAAAGGCAGTTCCGTGGATCTTTGCCTTTCTAATTGATTTTCAGCAGATCCACGGGCTCCATCGAAATATGACGGGGGTGTCCAAGCAATCGCGGTTTGAAAAGCTGGTTGTCCAGAAGTAATCAACAGAATTTCAGTTCTCGGAAACCGGGAACTTCGGGGTACAAGAAGTTGCCTGTCGCTGTACTCTGAGTGATACTCCCCACAACGATATCGAATTCAACGCACGAGATTGCCAATGTCCGACTCTTCCCGCATTCCAGATAACGAACCGCGGGAAGAGGTTCGCCGAATTGGTAAGTATGAGATCATTCGGCAACTGGGCGCCGGGGGAATGGGGACGGTCTATCTTGCGACCGATTCCGAACTGAAGCGGACGGTGGCCCTCAAGGTTTTGCCGCTTGATCGAGCGAAGAACCCCACGCTTGTCCGACGCTTCAAATCAGAAGGTCAGGCGGCTGCACTTCTGCAGCACAAAAATATCGTCAGCGTATTTGAAGCCGGCGAGGCCAGCGGGCATCTGTTTCTCGCTCTGGAGTTCGTTGACGGAATCGATCTGCTGGAATGGGTGAATCGGCGTGGCCCGATCCCGATCAAAAGATCCGTCGAAATCATGCGTCAAGCTGCTGCCGCTTTGCAGCATGCTTATGAACGGAACATTGTTCACCGGGACATCAAACCATCGAATCTGATGATTTCCCGCGAGGGGACCGTGAAACTCACGGACATGGGATTGGCCCGATCGATCGACGACACGCTTGATACGACCATCACTCGGGATGGGACAACGGTCGGGACCGTTGACTATATGGCTCCCGAACAGGCGAGTAACAGCAAAGCGGCCGATATTCGGAGCGACCTCTATTCTCTGGGGTGCACTTGGTATCACCTGATTACCGGGTCTCCGCCGTACCCGATGGGGAGTGTGACAAACAAGATCTCTGCTCACATTTCAGCTCAACTGCCTGATCCGCGCACTTTGAATCCCAAAGTCCCAGAGGCTTTGATTGCAGTGATTCATCGGTTGATGGCAAAGAAGAAAGAGCAGCGCTATCAGACCCCGGCGGAATTGATTGCGGATCTGAACAGCTCTGTATTGCAGACTGAACAGGCCGGTCCCGACTTGTTGGCGATGTTTGCCGATGATATCGATCTGAAGGAATCCGATGACGGCGTTTCCATACTCACTGGAGATGGCCCTTCCTCGACGGATTTCACGGTTCACTCCCAGCAACCCCAACAGCGGAAGTCAGCAACTCCGTCTGTCCTTAAAACGAATGCGCCTGCCCGGGAAAAGCTGAGCCGGATTCAGGCGACTCGTTGTGAAATTCCGGTTGCGAAGTCTACGAGCGATCCGCGTCGCCCACTTGTTCGCATGGCAGTGGATGCCGAAGGTCAGGCGATCAACAAACGGCCGGTTCCATGGGGACTGATTATTTTTGCCGTCATCCTGATCGCCATTACTCTTGTCGTACGTGTGCTTCTGCAAGAGTACGCTACGCATGAGATCTCAACGGATTCCGATTGGTCTCCCTATTCAACCAGTCCGAACGCTTCCGCGCCGGAACCGATTGATCCAGGAGCCGACAAAGCGAACGCCGCCCCCACTGAGTGATGTTGATTGAAGATCGTTGATTTCCAGGGGAGATCAGACGCTGACCCGGTGTTGATTCTGTGGAAGCGTATTTCTCAAATTGCGAAAAAATCGCTGTCCTGTGGAAAAAACGAGACAGACTCCGAACAATGCTGGCCGCATTCGTGACCAATTGTGGGTGGAGTCTGGAGTTGCTGACCCAAGACGGTCTAGAATCAGTTTCGCAGACTCCGATTTCCCGCTGGAAGTTGTTACGGGTTTGCTGCGAAGAGTTGTCGATAAACAGGATCAGGCATGAACAGCGAAGATGTTCTCCCTATTGGTTTTCAAACTGCCGGTACCACATGTGGAATCAAGGTATCCGGTAAGCTTGATCTCGCGTTGTTCGTTTCGGATTTTCCAGCCGTTGCCGCTGGCGTGTTCACCCAGAATCGGGTCGTTGGGGCGCCTGTTGTCGTTTCTCGTGCTCGCGTTCCTTCCAGTACTGTTCGCGCGGTCGTTATCAACTCTGGGAACTCGAACGCCTGCACAGGGGAGCGAGGACTCTCGGATGCGAAACTCATGACCGCCTTGGTCGCAGAAAAGATTCAGGCGGGTGAGGAAGATGTTCTTGTCTGCTCGACAGGGGTGATTGGCAAGTTTTTGCCAATGGAGAAAATTCAGGCTGGGATTCGTGATGCGAGCCAGCAACTGGGAGATAGCCCGAAGCATTTGCTCTTGGCGGCTCAGTCAATCATGACGACTGATACTGTCGAGAAGATTGCGACTCGAACAATTGAACTCGGAGAGAAGCTGATCACCATCACCGGCGTCTGTAAAGGGGCCGCGATGATTGCTCCGAACATGGCGACGATGCTGGCTGTGGTCATGACCGATGCGACGTTGACTCCGGAACTTGCAAATGACATGTTGAAGGTCGCGGCCAATCGCAGCTTCAACAATATCTCGGTTGAAGGTCACACCAGTACCAGCGATACCGTTCTGCTGCTTGCCAACGGAGCAAGTGGAGCGGGCGTGCTGAGTCAGGCGGATCAGGGGCGTTTTCAGGCTGTTCTGTCAGAAGTTTGCACCGAGCTTGCTCAGAAGATCATCAAAGACGCGGAAGGAGCGAAGCATTTCGTCACCGTTCATGTTCAGGGTGTTCCGTCGGACGCCGATGCGCGACTCATTGCCAAGGCGGTTTGTGACAGCCCTCTCGTGAAGACTGCGGTGACAGGCAATGACCCGAACTGGGGGCGAATTGTCTCGGCAGCAGGTTACGCCGGTGTCCCGTTTCAGGAGCAGGATCTGTCTCTGGTTCTGAACGGTGTGGTCATTTACGAAGCCGGCCGACCTGTCAGTTATGATGAGTCAGCCCTCTCGGCTTCCATGGCAACAGGCACTGTTACTATCGATCTGCAATTCCGTCTCGGGAAGGCTCAAGTGACTTATTGGACCTGCGACTTGACCGACGAGTACATCCATCTCAATGCAGATTACACGACGTGATGTGAATTCGCTGACGTGGGAGGCTTTGCGCCTTCACCGATCGAATCGCATCACCCGGTAGCTCAAACGGGAAAAAACTTTAAAATAGGTGACTGGCCTGTCATCTGATCCGACATGGCGGTGTGCAACTTTTTTGTTGTAACCGCCTTTCGTGTTGATGTTTACCGTAAATCTGGCTGTCGCCTTGCTTGCATTGATCGAGAGAGAACATGCCCCGTCAAATTGTGGGAAAGCTTCGAGTAGAACCATCTGATCGCTATGGGATTGTTGTCTCACGCTATCACGAAGGGGTCACGCAGAAACTTCTTGATGGTGCAGTGGAAACACTCACTCGGCATGGGTTGTCTCCAGAAGCGATCACGATTGCCTGGGTGCCTGGGGCGTTTGAACTCTCTGTTGTGTCAGATCGCATGGCTAAACAGGGAACCTATGCTGCCGTGATTGCACTGGGAGCCGTTGTTCAAGGCGATACCGACCATCACGATTACATAAATCATGCTGTTGCACAGGGTTTTGTTACGACCTCTCAAAACACCGGCGTCCCCGTCTTGTTTGGTGTGTTGACCTGCCGTAACATGGATCAGGCGATTGCCCGGGCAGGGGGGGCTGTTGGAAACAAAGGTGCAGAAGCCGCTGTTGCTGCGTTAGAAACGGTCAGCGTATTGAAACAGCTGAACCAACAGTAATCGCTGAACCAAGAGTAATTACAGTGCAGGAAACGCTCTGCAGGTCTGTGGTGCTTGTTGGAACCGATATCGGTGCATGTGAATTCTTCGGGCGGTTTGGGTACTTGCGAACACGTTACTCCCAGAACTCCGAACCCGTATTTCTGAAATAGATGTGGCACGTTCTCTCGTGCTTTGTGAGATCGAGACTTACTGAATGTCGAAACGTAGTAAAGCACGTCAAGTTGCTGTGCAGATGTTGTATCAGCTTGATTTGAACCCGGATGTCGATGGAAGAAGCATTCGCGATATGATCGCGGAACGCCTGAATGATGCTCCTATTCGTGAGTTCTCACTGGATTTGTTCAGAGGCGTCATGGAACACCGTGACCTGCTGGACGACAAGATTCAGGCTGTGACGGCGAACTGGAAAATTAACCGGATGGCAGCAACAGACCGGGCAGTTTTGCGTTTAGGAGCCTACGAACTCCTGTACACCGATGCTCCGGTGGGTGTCGCTATCGATGAAGCTCTGGAATTGGCGAAGAAGTTTGGCAGCAGCCAGTCCTCCCAGTTCGTGAACGGGATTCTCGATCGTCTTGTTCCTGCAGATCGACGTCGTCCCGGGCGCCCGGTTCCATCTGGCCCACTTCATGTTCCAGATTTAAACCCCGACCCGATTGCTATTCCTGAGGGAGCTGTTCGAGACAGTGAGCTTCCCAAAGAATTACGTGGAAATTCAGACGAATAGAGCCGTTCTCGACATACCTTGGCGTTTCTCGATCGTTTCGGTCTCTGCTGTGGCGAAGGAGAGAAAACTGTCGCACGCGACTTAATTGTGCATTAAGTCTGATTATTCGGATTGTGATGATTCTTTTCGATGCCAAGGGACCAAAACCCTTGGCCATTTTTATTTGCTGCTGCAAATTTGAGCTACGGTTGTTTGTCGCATTGAATTGTTTCTCGGGGGAATCGTTCCTAACGGATCTGTTCTTTGCGAAGTGGGCAGCTTGTTCTTTTGGACGTCTTTTGTCAGTGCTTTTTGCGCCAGCCGGACATTGGTTACGACGTTACGGAGTCGAGCAGGTCTATTCATAACCTGTCATGAAATCGCATGAGGAATCTATGCCAGCCGACCCATGGAGTCGTCCTACGCAGAATGATGTACGGCGAGTTTTAGACACCATCGGCAAATCAGAGGTCAACCACAATCGCAGCGTTGAACGGCTTGAACTGACGATTCCCGCCGAGATCGTTACGAGTCGCGGGAATACGATTGCCGCAGTGACTCGTGAAGTCAGTCGATTGGGCGTTGGGTTGCTTCACAATGGAGCGATTCCGCTGGAAGAGGTCACCGTTCGCATCGCCAGTGACACCCGTGAATTTGAATACCGGGTCAAACTGGAATGGTGCAAACCCTGCGTGAATGGCATGTTCATGTCCGGTGGCCGGTTCGTGAACAGAAGCGTATAGACCGGTTTGGTCTATGTCATGTGGTTTCTTGTGACGAATGGCTTTGGTGTGGATTACGCTGAAATGCAGTGATCAGGCGAATCGTGTCGTAATCCACTTCTTCATTCAAATGCAGGTAGATCGGCTTCAGGCGATCAGCTCCGACGGTATCGATTGCCTCACGAACCCGTTTGACGATGTCTTCCTCCACCCACGGGGCGAGTCGCGCTTCTGGTTGCGATTCCAGAAATTGCGCCAGATAGTTCATGACCGTTGAGCGGCTCTTTCCTTGCAGATTCATCACCGACTCAATGGAAACTCCTCCGGCAAAGAGTGGAAATGCTGCCAGTGCAGATGCACTGGGAACAACTGGTGTTGTCTCGCGTTTCTCTGGTCGTTGCTGCACCCCGGGTTCAGTCCGAATATCGTGTTCAGCACAGTAGTCTGAGATGGTTTTCAGAATGCGCTCGCCGAAGATGTCGGCTTTCTTTTGACCAATCCCTGGGACGTGAAGAAGACGCTCCGGGGAAGTCGGGCGTTGAGCAGCGAGTCCACGAAGCGTTGCGTCGGTGAAAATGACATAGGCCGGGACCTCGCGTTCCTTGGCCATTTCGGTTCGTTCTTCCTTGAGTCGTTCAAACAAACCTTTGTCGACCCCGTCCCAGGCTGTGATGTCGTTTGAGGCGCTGCCGGAAGAACGTTTGTTGACCCCTTGTGCTGGACCGAGCAGCGTGGGGACTTGTTGCCCCTTTAAGAGTTCAGCCCCCAGCTCTGTGATGCTCAGCGTGTTCTGTTCCCCCTGACGGACGAGAAATTTCTGATGAACCAGTTGGCCGATCCAACTGACAATGAGCGGCTTCTCATAGGCCTTCAACAGGCCCCAGGTGGAAAGATTTTCGTGTCCGTTCTCCACGACTCGACGATCGTATGATCCCTTCAAGACCAGTGCGGTGTAGTCAGTGCTGGTGTGTGGCTTCTGGCGAAAAACGGAAGAGAGAATCTTCTGAGACAGAACGAGTGAATCGTTCATGACCGGGCGTTTTTCTTGACAAAGATCACAGTTTGTACCGCAATCGTGGTCAAGGTCCTGACCAAAATGCTGGACGATCATCCGATGGCGACAGTAAATCCCTTCGCAGAAATTCAGCATCGCATTCAACGAATCCATCGAAGTCTGACGCACCTGCTGCGGCTGATCGGAGAGAATGTGTCGCCACTTGAAAAGGTCGTCACCACCAAAGAAGAGGTAGCAACTGGATGGCAAACCATCCCGACCGGCACGCCCGCTTTCCTGCTGATAGTTTTCGAGTGATTGCGGCATTCCTGAGTGAATGACGAACCGCACGTTAGATTTATCAATTCCCATTCCGAACGCGACGGTTGCGACCACGATATCCGCTTTATCGCGGATGAAGTCGTCCTGATTCTTCTTTCGTTCCTGATCGCTGAGTCCAGCATGGTATGGCCGCACCCGAAATCCGGCTCCTTTGAGCACACTTGTCCAGCGATCCACTTCAGCTCGCGTGATGCAGTAGATGATTCCGGATTCCCCTTTGTGGTTCCGCAGGATATCCAGAATCTGAGCGCCGGAATTGGCCTTTCGTTCGATTCGATAGGTCAGGTTCGGTCGGTCAAAGCTCCCCACCAGCACTGTGGGATTTCGCAAGCCCAACTGCCGTTGGATATCCTCTCTGACCCGATCGGTTGCAGTCGCTGTGAATGCGTGCATTCCGATCTGAGGAAAGCGGTCTCGCAGTGTCTTCAGCTGGCGATAATGCGGACGGAAATCATGCCCCCATTGGCTGACACAGTGAGCTTCATCGACAGCAAAGATTGAAAGTCTGATGTTCTGAAGGACTCTCAGAAAGTCATTCTGAACGGCTCGTTCAGGTGAAACGTAAAGCAGTTTCAGTTGCCCTGTTCGCAGATTCGCCAGTGTTTCCCGTTGCTGAGCAGGTGTTTGAGTGCTGTTCAGAACTGCAGAAGGAATTCCGTTATTCTGAGCGGTATCAACCTGATCCTTCATCAGGGAAAGAAGAGGGGAAAGAACGATCGCGGTCCCCTCCATGCAAAGCGCAGGAGCCTGATAGCAGAGTGACTTTCCGCCGCCGGTTGGCATGACGACCAGCGTGTCGTTTCCCGCAAGAATCGACTCCATGGACTCACGCTGTAAGGGGCGAAATTCGTCATAGCCCCAATACTGTTTCAAAACCGCCGTCAGCGAATTCCTGCCTGTCGTAACAAGCGTCTCTGCCATCTTGTTTCAAATACTCCGTTCAATGACTCGTGTTTCGCAACGAGTTCAGGTCCATCTGAAAACATGCCGTCGGTGTTTTCTTAGAGAAGTCCAGATCAATTGAGAATAGCCGGACGGCCTTGTTTTGTCTGCCCAGTCAGATGTCGGGTTGCTGACGACATTTTGAGCGATTCGGGAATTTCCCTCGGTTCACGAACTGCTTTAATTGCGGTCTTCGCCAGTCAGTTTCAGTTCGATGGTATCAGCCCGAGTGGCCAACTCCAGAACGCTGGCTCGAACTTCTTCTGGATCGGCTGTTCCGAGAGGATAATTGTTCAGAGTGACGAAGTAATCCTGTCCGTCAATCTTGCGAATCGCAATGGACCCGTGAGGCATCTGTGAATTGAGACAAAGTGCCTCGTGGTAATACGATGCGTCGACTGGACAGCAGAGACTATAAATCTGCAACAGTCGCTCGGTCAGTTCATGCTTGCTGGTTTCGATGATGACGCGCTGCCGACGCCCATTGGAGAGAGTGACGGTCACCTGAAAATGGTTACTCACTCGTTTCCATTCGGTATTGTATTCGTGCTTGAACGCACTTTGCAGTAAGGCTTCAATATCGCGCATCTGTCCCAGAATTGCCTGCAACAACTCGGATGCAACAATGCCATCACGTGGGCGGTTGCTCGGGCTTTTCTCCATCATCATGGCGATGCACTCGCAGAGTTCGAGTGGCACAGTCGGATGGTCGACGCGAATGTTGGGGCAGGTGTCGTGCTGAATCGATTGAGCAAGCGTAGTGATGTTGTCGCCGCGGAACGGGACCGTTCCAGTTAACATGACATACAGAGAAACCCCCAGTGCATAGATATCGCTGGCAGGGGTTGCTGGGGCTCCGGAGAAAAGTTCAGGGGCCATAAAGTGCGGGGTCCCTGCGAGCGTTCCCGGGATATCAAATGATGATTTCCCGTGCAGGCGTTTCGCGAGTCCAAAGTCTGCGATTTTTGGGCCCCCATAGTGAGGAAGCATCACATTGTCTGGCTTCAGGTCCCGATGAATCACGCCGATGCGGTGAGCAGTGGCAAGACCATTTGCAATCCCGAGTGCGATTGTGGTCGCGCGGCCTGGAAGCAGCGTTTGTTCATTGACCACTTTCTGGAGAGAGCGACCCGGTACGAATTCCATTTCCAGAAAATGAAGTCCAGAGTATTGGCCGATCGCATGGACCGTCACAATATTCTGATGATTCAGTGATGCGGCGGCTTGCCCTTCGGTGTGGAAGCGGTCCAGATAGTCGAGGTCTTTTTTGACCAGCGAAGGAGAAAGAATCTTCACGGCACAAGGACGATTTAATTGCAAATGCTGCCCGAGAAAGACCCAGCCCATTCCTCCTTTTCCGAGGAGCGACTTTAATCGATAGCGATCAAACTCGGTGTCGATGAGAAAGGACAGGTCGTCCTTTGCACCGATATCGCTTTCCACCGGATGCAATTCATCAAAGGAGAGATGAATCGTGTTGAGGGATGATTGCGCGTTGCCGACCGTTTGCATGCCGCAACGAGGGCAACGCATGTTCCCTTGACGCGCCGCAAACGCTTCGTTGCAGGCCGGGCAGTAAATTGTCAGTGGTGGGTCGAAGTAGACCATGGAAGACAGTCAGGATCAGACTGTGAATAACAAGAAGGTGAATCTGTAAAATTCCGAAGCCGAGGTGTTCGTCTATTTTGACACACCATCCCTTGGCAGGGCTACCAGTGGCTGCCATGAACTTTCAAAATTTCTCATCTCAATCCGTTTGTTCGACACGGTCGGATTGAAGACAGCGATCGAAGTGATTTCTTGTTTGAGCTTCCGGTGGTTTTGCAGTTCAGCACAATGACGTGGGAGTACGTTTTTCAACTCCACTTTGTTGCAATGAACGGCTTTGCTGCAATGAACAGCCCGAAAGACTCTGGTTGAAGAAATCAGCTTGCATTTCCAGCCCCAACCCGACTCCAACTGGCTGAGACGTTCTGCAGGGATTGAGCAACGACACAGTATCGCTCTGCGAGTTCAGTCAGCTTGGCAAGTTTGCTGTCCGGAGCGTCGGACTCGATGTCGAAGTGGACTCGAATCGCCTCGTAACCAACAGGGATTCCTCTGGCGACGCCCAATGTTCCGCGAAAATCGAGATCCCCTTCAACCCGAATTGTGGTTGAGGTGACAGGGACTTCCATTGCGGTTTTGACCGCCGCGAATGTGACACCGGCACAGCCAGCCAATGCGTTCAGCAGCATTTCCGCAGCACATGCTGACGTTCCGTCCCCTCCAGCCAGCGGATGAAGCCCAGAGCGTTCCCAGGCAGGCCCTGGGCGATCGAGTTGAACGGAGATCGTGTCGAATTCAATTCGCCCGGTTGCCGTCAGAGTCTGTTTCGCTGTTTCTGGTTCCGTCTGATACCGCTCTTTGAATGGTGCCTGAATTGCCCGTAATTCTTGTGAGTTCATTCAAAACACCCTGACAGGGAAGTTGATGATCGAAAGGCTTCTTTCTCCGATGCGAGAAAGAAGGAGAGCAAACCGTTGGTCTGAAGGCGGATTTCTCTGGCAATTGTAAATCAGCATGGAAGTTACAATTGATAAGCAAGTCCCTGACCAACCGGACATTCGTCCCCCGGACGCTTGCCGCTGTCTGACTCTCCTTTATGCTACACAGTCTCAGGCCGTGCCCCAAGCCTTCCCGAGAGAGAGCGTCTTGGCTTTGTTTATCTGGAAGTGTTTTTTGGGAAAAGGTTTGTGGTGAATTCGTCTGGTCGGAAAACTTGGCTGGATTTGGCGAAGTGCCGTCCAAGGAAAGTCAGGATGCCTGTCATTGAATCACGAGTTGGCAGAAATTTCCCGCGAATGAGGACTGTGATTTCCATGTTGGAAGCAGTCTTTTAAGGCAGATTCGCTCCATCTGCGAGTTCGTCGAATTTTACAGAACCTGTTCGCAGGCAAATGAGTCAATGACAGTGAGTGACAGAAGTTCTGTCCTTTTGGACATGACGTGTGCCCGAGTGTCGGACACTGAAATATCAGTTCTGAAACGTAAAATAAAATAACTGGAATTCTGATGTATCGCGTGCTCGTTACCGACACCCTTTCGGCTCAAGGCCTCGACCTTCTCAGAAGCTTCCCGGAAATCGAAGTTGTCTATTCCCCGGGAATGAAGCCTGCTGATCTGAAAGTGGCGCTGCAGGAAGCTGACGGGATTGTGATCCGCAGCGGGACCAAGTTGACTGCCGATGTGCTCGATGGTCAGAAGCGTTTGAAGGTCATCGCTCGGGCTGGTGTGGGGGTCGATAACGTCGATCTTCCAACCGCCACCCGAAACGGGATCGTTGTTTCCAATACTCCGGACGGAAACACAATCAGTACCGCCGAACATACGATCGCCATGATGATGGCACTCGTCCGAAATATCGGGCCAGCGTCTCAGACAATGCGAGAGGGGAAGTGGGACCGAAAGAGTTTCAATGGAACTCAGATCGCCGGGAAAACCATGGGGGTCATTGGTCTCGGACGTATCGGGATTGCTGTGGCAAAACGATGCCGCGGGCTCGAAATGAACGTGCTGGGCTACGATCCGTTCCTCGGTGAAGAACGTGCCGCTCAGTTGGGGATCGAACTGTATCGCGATCTCGATGCCATGATTTCGAAGTGTGACATCATCACAGTTCACACTCCATTGACGGAAGAAACCCGTGGTCTCATCGGTGCAAAACGACTCGCAGCAATGAAGAATGGCGTTCGTCTTGTGAACTGTGCTCGCGGGGGGATCGTCGATGAAGAGGCTCTGGCAGACGCGATCGAGTCTGGCCATGTTGCCGGTGCCGCATTCGACGTGTTCACGAGTGAACCACCAGCTGCCGATTTCCGCCTGACCAAACTCCCTCAAGTTCTATCAACACCACACCTCGCTGCTTCAACAGATGAAGCACAGGAACAGGTGGCTCTGGAAGCGGCTGAAATTGTTGCCAACTTCCTGACCAAAAACGAGATCCGTTCCGCTGTGAACATGGTTCCGATCTCAGGGAAAGAGTTGGAAGGGGCTCGATCCTACCTCGATCTTGCTTACCGACTGGGACTGTTGCTTGCTCAGTTGACCAAAGGCGAAACTGTGAAGTCGGCTCGCCTGCACTTCAAAGGGGACGTCGCTTCCAAGCCGGTCAAGCTCATTACAAGTGCGTTCACTTCCGGGTTGCTCTCGGCTGCTCTGGAAACCAGTGTCAGCATCGTCAATGCCGACCTGACCGCTGCTGACCGTGGATTGCCAATTACGACTGTCTCCACGACCGAAACGGGTGCGTTTGCAACTCTGATTTCTGTCACCGCAGAAACTGAAAAAGGTCAGCGAACGATCAGTGGAACGACGTTTGGGAACGACTTCCTCCGCCTGGTGAAAATCGACGACTACCAGTTTGATGCTTACCTTGATGGTTTGATGATGTTCTTCTCACACAAAGACGTCCCTGGCGTGATCGGTGCGATCGGGACCGCATTTGGGAAGCACGGAGTCAACATTTCTCATATGGCTGTGGGACGCCGTTCAAAAGTTCAGGGAGGCGATGCGATTGCAACTCTGAACGTTGATAACCGTCCGTCACAGGAAGCGATTGACGAAGTTCTGAAGCACCCAGACATTCTGAATGCTCAGTTGGTCAGTCTTCCTGAAGCCGGTGCTCCACTGCCATGGTTGGGGCTGTAACGGCTCTCGGGAAGCGTCGCCTCGCAACAAGCGCGAGATGCCCGCCTCACTGATTGCTGGAGACGTAATTTAAGCTGAATTTCAATTGTCTGCCGACGGGATCAAACCTGTCGGCAGACTTTTTTTATGATTTGCGAAGCAAGAGTCTCGTCACTGCTGTGTGTGAGACTGACGCTCCACGACTTGAGCCGCCGTCTCACTGGATGACGATTCTGTGATTGCCAGAATCGCTGATGGCGTTACTGTCACACGCTCCGACGCGGTTGGATTCGCGGTCGATACGGAATCAGTTGGGAGTTCCATTTCCTGCAGAATGGCTTTTCGGCGTTGTGCAACTTCATGGTCAAACTGACTCAGGATGTCGACCGCCTTGTCTCTCGATGTGACGAGACCAATGATCAGGTATTGAGTGATCGCGAGAAAGAAAAAGACCCAGCCTGCCGTTCCGTTGAAAATGACGGATAGAATTGCAAAAACCGGTGACGACCGATTGAGATGCAGGCAAATGACTCCTTTGAGCAGCGGCCAGAATTCTCGTTGAATGTTCTTTTTGAATCCAATTCCACGGACCCAGTTGGGACGACGCGGGCCCGGATGAATAATGGAAAATAATTGCTGGTCAGGCATCGACTCAATCACCCCGATCGCCAGCAGAAGTCGGCCGATTGCGAACCACCAGTTGTCTTCAATGGAGATCTCTGGGCGTTTCTCCATGACCCAGGCGGTGATCGATGATTCAACGTTTTTCGTTGCCAGCATCAGAATCAGAGATGCCCGGACCCATTGTTCAAGGTCCTTCTCAAACTCTTCGTCCCATTGTTTGTCTGGTTGGAATTTCTTCCGAACTGAGCGCAGCAGTGGAATGGCAATCAGACCAACGACAAATCTTACCGTCGGCCGAATGACCGGAGCAAGAATTTCGCTGATCCAACTACTGGGGACTGCCACTTCAATCTCTTTCTACAGGAACTGCCCGGACAGATTCAGCTGGGCAATCTTTCATTTTGTGGAACGGGGACTTTCGGTCCATGATATCGAATGATCGAGGGAGTGTGATTTTCTTGTTTGAGTCTTCGTAAGATGGATCTTCAAGTTATCAGGCAATTGAGTTGAGTGTGTCGTACGCGATGCTTCGTGTGATGTTTGGGGAACCCTGTGCCTGATGGTTGTACGAAGCGGAAAGCAATTCGGATGACTGGTTTTGGGACGAATCAGACAAATTTCATGTAATGGCGAGCAGCGGACTGTCGCGTTTCGGTAACGCGGCATGAATTTGAAAATCGCTGTCGCAGGTGGGGATTGGGAGGAAGTGATGGGGCGAAAAAACTCAGGTGCGGCGCGCCGACCGGCTCGTGTGCATCCACAACTTCAAAAAAAGCAAATTAAGAATAAATATTCAGAGCCGTGTCGTGATCCTTTTCTGAAGGCGGAAAATCGGCAAAAATGGCCGGTGTCTAGGCCAAAAGAGGGATAATCCTCGTTTTGAAACATGAATCTTTTGCGCAGCTTCCATAACTGGACTTCTGCCAAAAGGGATCACCGGTGCAAATAGAACATCCGATACTATTGGAGATGGGCACTGATGCCCTTTCTTCTCAGCTCGCATGTCTCCAGGATGGAAACCATACGATGCTTTCCTGTTTCAACTACTTCAAGATCCTGCTGCTGGCAACACCTGTTTTGTTGTTGCCTGCAGTGACATATGCGCAAATCGTTCCGGGCACTGGAACGTTGATCGCACAGGATAAGTTTGAAGACCCAAGTTTCGTCTACAACGCGAACCTTCCCAAAAGCAGTCGCGAAGAGGACGGGAACGTACGTTACCCGCTCGGCGTGAGTAACAATGGGCTTTGGTTTGAAAGCCCGAAACGCGGCGCACCAGACTCTGTGAAATGGGTCGAAGCGCCTGCTGGAGCAATCCCGGGAAGTACCGGTTGCTTGTACATGCGTTCTCGCGATACCGGGATTCCCGGGAATCCGGGCTATAACTTCCGCAAGAAGGAAGTGCATCAGGCTCAAGACGACTTCATTATGAAGGCTCGCGGGTTGTCTGTTGCCAATTCCCCGAGCTGTGTCGTGCGAGTGTACGTTCCGGCATGGGAACACTGGGAACAGAGAAACGGCGTCTCTTTCGGGTTGCGGGCCGGGATGCAGGGGCCGATGGAAAAGGACAAAGAGGTTGGCGTTGGTCGTCGATTTCTTCGATCAAAAAGAACCGAGCGCGTGACTGAGATTGAACCGTATTACCCAGGGTTCTTTATTCAGTATGTGCCAACCAATTCCCGCGAGAACACGACCGGGAAGCCATACGCCAAGATTCTGTTGCGTGCCGATGAACGCGGTCATGAGATGCCTGGACCAATCATTCGTGAGCCAGGCTGGTGGACACTCGGAATGTCTGTCACACCGGATTCTCGGGTTCACTACTACGCCCACGCTGGCGTGCATGATCTGACACCTGCCGACTACATTCGTTCTGCTCTCCCTTACGATATTAAGGGAACCTCGTTCAGCACGATCTTCTTCAATATCTGCTCTGCGGATAACGGTGAATCCTGGTCGACTCCATGGATTATCGACGATCCAAGTATCTATGCAGGGACAGGAAACTTCGCTCCACCAGCAACAACCGGAGAAGTTCCTAAAGCGGCAGCAAAGCCACCAACACCCAAAGCTGCAGCGGCCGTCGCCAAATAGCTCGAAATCTTAGATGTTCCCAAAAGCCATACATCGGCAAGGTGTATGGCTTCTTTTGTTTTGAATCGAGCCGAAACCCAATGGGGAAACCTGTCGATCCGCAGGCAGACAGTTATGCCTGTGCGTGTCGTGCCTGACGAGTCGGTAGACTGGCGGACCGGGAACGCATCTCGCGCGGAGCAGGGAGATCGAAACGCCGTAAAAACATCGGGCGATCCTCTCGGCCCCCGCTGGTATAGTCATGCCAGATGGCGTGGGCAACAGCCTCTTCTGGTCGACGGCGTTCCAGGGTCAAAAAGCGGAAGACAAGCTCGGCCAGTTTGGGAAGCGGGATTCCGTGAGTCCGTTTCTCTTGAGCATAGATCCACTCGGCAAGCTCCAGAAAACTCCAGAAAGGAGATTCCCCTTCGCTCCAGAGCAGTTTACGAGATTGCACGAAATTGCCACTGTTCGAGATCAGGTCCCAGAACCGTGCGAAGCGGCGAAGCTGATGGATGCCTTCGAAGTTGATCAATCCATTCGCAAGGATTTCATATGGCGGAGAAGGGCTGTAGACCATGCCATACTGTTCGTCGTGGCGAATAATCGGTGTTCCACGGAGTCGCTTCAGGATTCCAACCTGAATCTCTTGCGGATCTAATTGAACAAGCCGGTCAAAGCCCTCTGCGAAACTTTCAACCCCTTCGCCGGGGAGCCCGACAATCAGGTCGGCATGAATGTGCACTCCTGTTTCCTCGCGGAGAAAACGGAAGTTGTCCGCGAGTTTATTGTTGTCTTGACGACGACTGATCAGTGTGCCGACATGGTCGTTGAAGGTCTGTACTCCAATTTCGAACTGGAGCGCTCCGGGAGGGAATTTCTGGATCAAGGTCCGGAGTGATTCCGGCAATCGATCCGGAATCATCTCGAAATGCAGGAACAACCCAGGCTCGTAGTGATCAAGAAAGAATTGCAGAATTGCCTGACTGAATCGCAGGTTCAGATTGAATGTTCTGTCTACGAATTTGAACTGTCGAGTCCCGCGATCCAGCAGGCTTTTCATTGATGCCAGAAACGATTCCAGAGGGAATGTTCGGACTGGGATGTCGAGAGCTGACAGGCAGAACTCACAAGTAAACGGGCACCCTCGTGATGCTTCGACATAGATCACCCGATTGGCGACGTCTTCTGCATTATAGAGTTCGTATGGCGACGCAATCTGATCGAGTGGTGGAACCGGGGCGGCGATGAATTTATCCGTGCGAGGGCGCCCTTCGAGAAGATCGGAGCAGAGTTCACGAAAGATCAGATCTGCTTCTCCACTGATCACATAATCTGCGAGTTCAACGATTGCCTGGCCGTCTGTCTCATAGCTGACTTCTGGTCCTCCCAGCACGACGATGATCTCGGGACGCACCCGTTTCAGATCTTCGACCAGTCTGGTTAACTGCTGAACGTTCCAGATATAGACACCGAAGCCGATGATGCGCGGCTCATGTGCGAGGAGCTGTGAAAGGATGTCGACGGTGCTGTCATTGATCCCGAATTCCAGCATCGCGGTTTGCTCGCGCAGCTGCCCCATATTGGCAAGGAGATAACGCAAGCCAAATGCCGAGTGGCAGTAACGAGCATTCAGAGTTGTCAGGATGATGTCAGGCATCGGGACGTTTTCAGTGGAGAGAAGTCAAAGTAGAACTTTATGAACTTTCTCCAGCGAAAGACAGTTCGAGCTTACTGCACGGTCCAGCCACCATCGATGGTGATTGCCTGACCAGTAATATTTCTGGCGAGAGGATGCATCAGAAATTCTGCTGCTGCGGCGACTTCCTCAATGGTGATGAAGCACTTCTTCGGCATCGGTTCCAGCATCACTTTCTGAATGATGTCTTCTTCCGGCATTCCGCGAGTGCGTGCCTGATTCTGGATCTGTGCGTCCACCAGCGGTGTGCGAATATAAGCCGGGCAGATCGTGTTGCTGGTGATATCAACTCCCGCTGTTTCGAGTGCAATCGTTTTCGAAAAGCCGATCAAGGCGTGTTTGGCTGCAACGTAAGCGGATTTGAATGGAGAAGCGACCGAGGAATGGATCGATCCAATGTGGATCAGCCGACCAAATCCACGTTCGCGCATGCCGGGCAGAACCGCTTTCGTCATCAGGAACGTTCCATTCAGGATGACGTCGATCAAGTGGTTCCATTTCTCAACAGGAAACTCTTCTATCTTGGACACATATTGCAGACCGGCGTTGTTAATCAGCACGTCAATCTGGTGAGGCCCCAGTTGATCAAAGAGTTGTTCCACTGCAGATTCCTCCGTGACATTCAGAGCGAAAGCCTCTGATGCTCCCCCGGCTGCTTGCACCAGCGATGCTGTCTCTGATGCCGCTGTCAGTGACAGGTCCGTTGCCAGAATCAGGTGGCCTAATGCAGAAAGCGACTGGGCCAGCCCGCGACCGAGTCCGCTGCCTGCTCCGGTGATCAGAATTGTTCTGGGGATGGTGGTCATGTTGCGGAGTGATACCAGTCTCTAAGGGTTCGTCTCATGATCTTGTTTGATGCGGTTCGGGGAAGAGCATCAACGAACACAACGTCATGGATTTTGAAGAGAGGGTTGAGATCCGTGCGAATCGACTTCTGCATTGACTTGATCAGTTCATCGTCGTCTTTATCGCACTGTGGCGTTTTGACGGCGTAAATGACCAACTGGCTTGGACCATCTGAGATCGAAACCGCGATGGCGGCTGACTCCTTCAATTCCGGAACCGAATGGAGGGCCTGTTCGATCTCAGCGGAACTGACTTTGATTCCGCCAAGGTTCATGGTGTCATCCGCTCGCCCTTGAGCTTTCCAGAACCCGTCTGGCAACTTCAGCATTTGATCCCCATGTCGACGCAGCTTTTCGCCATTTGGACCAGTTGGAGTGCCTTCATAGTAAATCTCGTGATGGTCTCGATTCAACAGGCGAGTGGACATTCCGATCGAGGGCGGGACGAGGAAGAGTTCGCCTTGATCCGCTGGTTGTCCTGATTCGTCCAGGATGACGAGTTCCAGTCCAAGGATGGGAGTGTTGAACTTACCGGGAATGCAAGGTCTGGTGACGACACTGCCAATGTAGGCACCGGCAAGTTCGGTTCCCCCGCAATACTCGATGATCGGGCAGTTGCCTGCAAACTGCATTAACCAGGCCATGTCCTCAGGGCGGGAACATTCGCCGGTTGAACTGATGGCATGGATTGAACTCCAGTCCAGCCCCTCCATGCAATTCGTGCTTCTCCAGGTCCCTACAAGGCTTGGAATCACCCCGAGCACATTGACCTTCGCGGCTTCAATAAATTTCCCGAATCCGCGTCCGGTGGGGGCTCCGTTGTAGAGAGCGATTGTGGCCTGATTCATCAAGGCACCGTAGATCAGCCACGGGCCCATCATCCAGCCCAGATTGGTTGGCCACGCAACGACGTCTCCACGATGAACGTTCTGGTGGAAGTGAGCGTCTACCGCACACTTAATGGGGGTGATGTGCGTCCATGGAATGACCTTCGGGTCTCCGGTTGTGCCGGACGAGAACAGAATGTTGGTCGGACTTTCTGGATCGCAGATGACCGTTTCGAATGGTCCTTGATCTTGAAGGAAGCTTTGCCACTCGACGTCTCCAGGACGCAATTCGACACGGAGTTTTCCAGCGGCAGGGAGAACGATTGCCCGAGGGCCATTGGCCTGAACAACATTGTCGTAAAGCGGAAGTGTTTTACCGCCACGGATCAAGACGTCTTGAGTGAAGATTGCACTGGCGTTCGACAGGCGAATTCGGGAAGCAATTTCTTTCGGTTGGAAGCTGTCTGCGATGCCAACGACGACGCATCCCGCTTTGATAATTCCGAGGTAGATTGCGACCGATTCTGCGGTCATCGGCGTCAGGATCGCGATGGCGCTGCCGCGTTCCATCCCGAGTCGAACGAGGTTGGCTGCGACCTGATCGCTTAATGCGGCAAGTTCACCAACGGTCATCGTTTGTAGCGGGCCGTCTTCCGCCTGATGAATAATCGCAGGGGAATCTGACGGCGCAGAAAAGCAACTCTCAACAATATTCAGACGGCTGCCGGTAAACCAGGCGGCGTTCTCGACCCCGTTCGATGTGTCGAGGACTGATTCATACGGCGCGCTGAAACGAACTCCCAAACGGCCGATGGCGGTCGCCCAATAGGCGTCTCGGTTATTCACTGACCATTTGTGAAGTGCTTCATAGGAATGGATCCCTGTCTGTTCCATCAACCAGGCAATGTTTGACGTTGCCACGATGTCTGTTGTTGGAACCCAGGGGGTGATGCTCACTTCACTCATTGCCCGGTCTCGATCTTCTAATACTGTCCGAAAGGAAAGACTGCCGACATGGTGGTCGGAATGCAGTTGCTTGTCCGAGAGAGATACCTTTGATTGTGACTTTTGATGGTGATTGCGTCGGCTAGAGCAGTTTGCTCTACCGACTGCCCGCGCAGCGGTCGTTTCGACTGATGAAAAGCAACTCGCCGCGTGGCGGGAGCGTGGAAACCATTTCGCAAGGTGCTCTAGGGTTTCTCCAGGACAACGGCACAACCCATTCCGCCTCCGACGCACAATGTTGCTAACCCTTTGACTGGTTTTCGGTGACAGAGATGGACGAGCAGACGTGCGCCACTCGCTCCCAGTGGATGCCCAAGCGCGATTGCTCCGCCATCCTGATTCACGAGAGATTGGTCAAATCGCAGTTCCTGAATGCAGGCAAGAGACTGAGCCGCGAATGCTTCGTTCAACTCAATCATGTCGAATTCGCCGACGTTGTTGGACAGACGCCGAGTCGCATAGACAGGGCCGAGTCCCATGATTTCAGGAGCACATCCAACGGATGCGCTGGCACTGAGAATCATCATCGGTGTCAGTCCTTGCTGCTCGCCGAATTCCTCGTCGCACACAACAAGCATTGCGGCACCGTCGTTTAGCCCTGAAGCATTCCCGGCTGTGACTGTTCCTGTTGGTCGAAACGCCGGTTTCAATTTGGCGAGTGCATCGACAGTCGTTTCAGGACGTGGCGGTTCGTCGGCTTGCAGATCCCCAACCGGGATGATCTCGTTTTGATAATGCCCTGCCTGCAACGCCGCGGCATATCTTTGCTGGCTTTGAGCAGCGAATTGGTCCTGGGCAAGACGAGTGATGCCGTATTGTTCGCTCAGTCGCTCGGCTGTTAGGCCCATGTGTTCCTGATTGAATGTGTCGATCAGACCATCACTGAGAATCAGATCTGTGAGTTCCCCATTCCCCATCTTGATGCCGGTGCGGGCGTTCTTGACCAGGTGAGGGGCTCTCGACATGGATTCTGTTCCCCCGCAGAGAACCATTCTGGCGTTTCCAGCCTGAATGGATTGAGCAGCGAGGATGACTGCCTGCATCCCGGAGGCGCACATCATATTCACAGTAAAGGCTGGCGTGCTGAGCGACAGTCCAGAGTGAATCGCAATCTGGCGGGCGATGTTCATTCCAAAACCGGCCCCGAGAACGTTCCCGACGATGACCGAATCAATTCGCTCCGGGTTGATCTCTGCGAGTGCGGCCTTGCTGGCTGCGACGGCAAGATCAACGGGAGAAAACTTCGAAAGTCCTCCAAGAAATCGACCTTGAGGAGTTCGTTTGGCTGAGACAACCCAGACTCGTTTCATCGATTTGCCTTAAAGATTGCAGATTGGAGACTGGTGTATCGGAGGTGGAATGTTGCGGTGCCAAGCCCTCAATTGAGGGAAATCGATTTTGTCGATTTGACGCAGTCTTCCTGAAGTGAACCGCTCTAAATACTTGTAAATCAAAATGTGTGAATGAGTTTGCATTCTGGGAACCTGACCCGGAATTTTCAATTCCAGTTCAGAGCGTTTAGAGCGAGAAAACAACCGTTTCTAAGCTCTATTGCGGCTACAGGCGGACTCCCTTCACAATACAGCCTGTCTTTGCCTTTCAATGGTTCCGATAGTCTCATTTTCGTGATGCCACGAGAGTTTGCGTTCAAGAGGATAAGAAAACTGCAGGCGAGGAACGTGGGTTACTGTTCGTTCAAGGATGACCAATGAGGCTGCGGGGCCATTTGTCAAAGTCTGTTCTTGCTTGCGTCCTGATGCTGGCGACACTGGGAAATGTGTCGCTGGGGCAAGACCCGTATGTTCAACACGTCCATTCTTCAGTGGATCTGGGGCGGCGGTTTCTCCTTTCCTGTCAACTGGAGGATGGGGCGTATCCTGCTGACAACTTTTTGATTCACCCGATCGCCGTGACTTCTGCGGCAACACTGGCGTTGCTGAAATCAGGTTCTGATACGAGGCACGACCACATCCGCAGATCACTGACGTGGTTACGGGCATTACCGGAAAATGAACCGGCTCGCATCAATGAAATCTCGTTAACGTTGCTGGTCCTGACAACTGCCAACGATCCAGCGGATCAACCGCGAATTCGGAAACTCACGCAGCGGTTGATTGAATCTCAGTTGGAATCTGGTGGGTGGCCAAACCGAATCGGGGAAGCGTATGGAGACTTGAGCGCTTCCGAGTTTGCGCTGATTGCACTGCAGGATGTCAGAACTTTGGGGATTGAGATCCCGGAGTCGGTGTGGACTCGTGGAATTCAATTCTGGCAGAGGTTGCATAATGAAGATGGAGGCTGGCCAGAGTTCTTTAATGAGGCGGATCGTTTAGGGCAGGCTGATAACCGAAAAGCTGATCCCAGTAGTTTGAGTGGTTCGTTGGCTGGGATTGCAGTCTTAAGTCGCTGTCATCAGCAGCTGAATTCAATCCGACAACAGGGCTCTGATGGTTGTTGTAATTCGGATCTCAACCTGGACTCGCATGTGAAGGCGAGTCAATGGTTGGCTGAACGGTGTCGAGTTGCAGAACAGCGACAGAGAGACAGTGATTTTGTTGTCGATCACTTGTATGGGGTCGAGCGATGCACGCGACAGCAGGGGGCCTACTTTCCCGGTGAAGAACTGTGGTATCGACGCGGGGCATTGACGCTGATGGTGCGTCAGCATCGTAGTCGTGGCTTCTGGCCGGGGAATAATCAGGTCATCTCAACAAGTTACTCACTGCTGTATCTCGCGAGTGGACTCTCGCCATCTGCGATGAACACCATTCGTCTTTCGTCACAGCTGGCTGTTGACGTGCAAAAGCAGCATCCAGATGCAGTGTGGAAGTTGACCGAGCAGCTGAATTCGGAGATGAATGCTTCGCGGGTGCTGAGTCCTCATGAAGTGGATTTACGTCAGCTTGCCAATGCCGGGAGGACAACAGACCCGCACCTTCAGGCACCTGTGTTGTTCCTGACTGGTGCGTCTGTCCCAGAGATGACAGAGGAGGAGTTTGAACTCCTCTCAAAATATCTGGATGACGGCGGATTGCTGTTCGCTGCTCCGGCATGTTCAAACGCGGAGTTCGACGACGGAATTCGCGAACTTGCCCGACGCCTCGGAGGTCAGTCGGATAGCACTCTGACCCGTGTTCCCGAGCATCACCCGATTTATCGGATCAGGTATCAACTTAATCCAAAGTCGACCGAGCTCTGGGAGTTGAACGCCGGTTGCCGGACCTCGATTTTGTATTCGCCAGAGAATCTTGCCTGTCACTGGTCTCAATGGCAGGGGCCTGTCGACCTTGCGTCCGCTGGTGATTCGCCGTCTCATCGGGATCGACTCACGATGCTGGGATTGAATGCCATTGCGTATGCTAATGGAACCCGATTTCCGACAACACGCGTCGCAGAGTCATTCGATTCGTCGGAAGAAAAAAAGAATCAGACCAGTCGAGGCTTATTGCAGGTGGCCTTGGTGCGACATGGCAGCGGGTGGAACATTGCACCGGGGTCGCTGGTCAATCTGATGAGGACTGTGAATGATGCGGTTGGTCAGATTGCTGCTCCGATCCCGGCTTCAGTCCAGTTGGACGACCCTGAACTGTTTCAATTTCCTGTGTTGTATTGGCATGGAAATCGGACGTTTCAATTGTCCGTGAACGAACGGGTTGCACTGAAGAATCATCTTGAACGAGGGGGCGTTCTGCTGGCCGATGCGTGTTGTCAGTCCGCGGAATTTGATCGAGGGTTTCGAGCGGCGATGGATCAGATTTACCCTGATGCGCCACTGCAACCGATTCCTGAATCACACGAAATTTTGTCAGGGAGAACTGCCTTCGATGTGACTGAAGTTTCGATGCGTCTCGCTGAGGTCAATCCCCAATCAAAGGCGTCTTCTCTGGTTGAGAGAAAGCAGGCTCCGCTGCTGGAAGGGATTGAACGATCCGGTCGCTATGTGGTGATTTACAGCAGATATGACCTGAGTTGCGCAATGGAAGCCGCGCGGCGAACTGATTGTGAAGGGTATGCGGCTGAGGATGCTTTGAAAATTGGGACCAACCTGATCGTTTACGCGTTGTTGCAGGAATTGAAAGAGATCCCGGGGACTCGTTGAGTCTTTCGAGTTTAATGGAACTTTAATAGGGAACTGATGGCTGTCCGGACGCACGGAAGTTATGCTGATGGAGAGTTGAACAGGTTCGATTTTCCTTTGATGATCACGGCAGTCATGTGATGGCAACGGTTCGAATTCACTGGCTGCCGGAGTTACAAGTTCCTGAGGATTCTGGTTTGATGATTCGTCGTTTCGTATGGCACTTGCTGCTCATCGGAATGATCATCGCAGGAGCCCCCCGTCCTGTATGGTCTCAGGCAAATCCGAAAGACGATATTCTGCGCGAAGCGGTGTTGCAGGCGATCGATAGTGGTCAAAAGTCACTCATTCGTCAGCAAAAACGGGATGGCAACTGGCCGAATTCTCGCTATCTCGGAAACGAAATTGGTCTCACCGCTCTCGCAACGCTGGCCCTGATTAATTCTGGCGTGCCGACTGACAGCGATCCTGTTCGACGAGGCGTTGCCTGGCTGAAACGTCCTGAGACTGCACCTGATCGGACCTATGATCTTTCAATGGCGATTATGGCATTGGCGGCGTCAGGAGATCCTACCGTCAAAGGTAAGATCAGTCAGATGGCCCGACGTCTTGAAGAATATCAGCAGAAGGGGGAAGCGGCCGGAGCCTGGGGGTATCGCGATGAAAACCACTGGGACAACAGCAATACCCAATTTGCGATCCTGGCTCTCCGGGAAGCAGCCGATGTCGGAGTTCGCATCGATCGGGAAGTCTGGCAGCGATCGCAACAACACTTTCTGTCGAATCAGCAGGGACCAGTCAACGCTCCCAATGGGGCTCCTTGGATGTACGTGCCGGGGCATGTTCCAACCGGAAGTATGACCGTTGCTGGAATCGCGTCGTTATCAATCACTCGCAGTATGCTGGTTGATGACAGCGATGTTGGGCCGGATGGCGAAATCGATTGCTGTTCTAACCGCGAGTATCCGGAAGACGCCGCAATTGATGCAGGTGTCCGTTGGTTGTCTTCGCATTTTCGGGTTCGATCAAACCCGGGGTCAGAACACTGGCCACTTTACTATCTCTATGGACTGGAACGGGCAGGGCGATTCACCGGCCAACGGTTCTTCGGGGATCACGACTGGTATCGTGAAGGAGCAGAGTTCCTCGTCTCGACACAGAGCGTGCGTGATGGCGTCTGGAAGAGTCAGCAGGAAGATGACGTTGCAGGAACAAGCCTGGCGCTGCTGTTCCTGTCCAAAGGTCTTTCTCCAGTTGTTATCAACAAGCTGAAATTCGGGGCCAGAAATCCTCAGACGCAAGATGTCATTGGTCGTGACTGGAACCGGCATACTCGCGACATCGGGAGTCTCGTGGATTACACCAGTTCGCTTCCTGGCTGGCCAAAGTTGCTTTCATGGCAGATTGTCGATTTGCGAACCGCAGCGGAAGGTGAAGGCGTTGCAGCTTTATTGCAAAGCCCGATCCAGTTCATGAGTGGATCGGATAGCCCGGAAACAATTGACGGGAAAGAACTGCAATTGTTGCGGGATTATCTTGTGCAGGGCGGGTTCATCTTCGCCGTACAGAATTGCAAGAGCGATCAGTTCGACGCCGGGTTTCGGGATCTGGTCCGTCGCCTCTTCGATGGCCAGTATGAGCTGCGCAAGTTGCCACCGACTCACGATGTTTACCGCAGTGAGAATGTCTTTCCCCCTGACGCAGAGGTCCCGGAACTGTGGGGCGTCGACTTTGGGTGTCGCACGGCCATTATCTATGCTCCATTCGATCACGGGTGTCGCTGGAATAAGTGGATGAAGAACGATCCGCCGGGGAGAGGCGTGGCAGTCAAGTCGCAGATTGACCGTTCGATGAAGCTGGGAGTCAACGTCATTGCCTATGCAACGGGACGCGAGCTTCAGGATAAGTTGCAGCGGCCGCAGATGCTGAATCCTGCCGACCTGAACAGGATGGGACGCGGCCAACTGACGATTGCGAGACTTCGGCATACCGGGGGATGGGACACCGCTCCTAACGCACTGCGTCGATTGCAGTCCGCATTGGATACGATGAATGTCGAAGTTGCTGCCGAGACGCCAACGATCGCCGCAACGGATGCGTCTCTCTTCAGTTTCCCATTGCTCTACATGCATGGTCGCAAGAACTTCCAGATCAGTGGGGAAGAGCAGACCAAACTCAAGGAATACCTTGAAAACGGTGGGTTTCTATTCGCAGATGCCTGTTGCGGCTCAACCGCATTTGACGAGAGCTTTCGCACCATGATTGAAGCGACATTGGGGAAGAAGCTCGAACGAATTCCTGTCACGGATGAGCTGTATCGTCTCGAACTTGGTCACGACATTCGGAAAGTGAAGCGGCGCATTCCGACAACCGGCCCCGGCGGTGTGACTTTGAAATCCGAAGAGTCGGAAGGCGAGCCGATTTTGGAAGGAATCAAGATCGGCAACAAGTATGTCGTGGTCTATAGCAAGTATGACCTGAGTTGTGCGCTCGAACGTCAGGCGACCACTTCCTGTGCAGGATATCCTACCGAAGATGCTGTCCGGATTGCTGTGAATCTCGTTCTCTACGGGCTCTTGCAGTAGAGCGTTAAAGAACGGTTCACTGTTTCTGACATGAGTTACTTGTTCGATTCTGTATTGAAACGCGATGTGATGGCAAACGAAATT
>JBEBTF010000015.1:0-36650 GCA_040393865.1 Planctomicrobium piriforme
GCTCTAGCCGTGGTCGTGCCCGTGATCATGGTCGTGGTCATGATCACAGTCGTCCCCACAGGTGTGTTCCCAGTTGTCTCCCCCTGCCCCGAAGTATTGACCGACCCATCGCAGCCAGTGATCGGCGATGACGATGGCAACCATGGCTTCAGCGATCGGAATGAATCGCGGCAACAGGCAAGGGTCGTGACGTCCCTTGGTGCTGACTGTCGTTGGATTCCCAGCGCGATCGACCGTCTGCTGTGGGATTGGGAGACTGCTGGTCGGCTTGACTGCTGCACGAAGAATCAGCGGCATCCCTGTGGTGATTCCGCCGAGCATCCCGCCGTGGCGGTTGGAAGTCGTGTAGATTTCTTTTTCGCCTTCTTCGTCGAGGCGACATGCGAATGGATCGTTGTTTTCACTTCCACGCATGGTGGCACAGCCAAACCCAACACCGTATTCAACTCCAAGCACGGCAGGGATACTGAACAGTGCTTTCGCCAGATCAGCTTTGATCTTGTCGAAGACAGGTTCACCCAGTCCAGGGGGAATTCCGGTCGCGACAATGTGAGCCGCTCCGCCGATGGAATCCTGTTCTTTGCGGCACTGATCGATCAGGGCGATCATCTTCTCGGCGGCCTGCAAATCGGGGCAGCGGATGATGTTGGGGTCGCCATTTGGAAGAAACTCGACTTGATCCTGTGTGATCTCTGCTGGATCAGGAATGTTCGCGACAACGTTCCCCACTTGAGATACGAAGCCAACGACTTCTCCGCCGAACGCCTGACGCATGAGTTTCTTGGCGACGACACCAGCAGCAACTCTGGCTGTGGTTTCGCGTGCACTCGCCCGACCACCTCCTCGGTAGTCTCTGTGTCCGCCGTACTTCGCGTCGTAACTGTAGTCCGCGTGACCTGGGCGGTAGACATCTTTGATGTCGTTGTAGTCTTTGCTGCGCTGATCCTGATTGCGAATCAGAATTGCGATGCTCGTTCCGGTTGTTACGCCATCGAAGACGCCAGCGAGAATTTCTGGCTCATCGTCCTCTTTGCGCTGCGTGACGATCTTGCTCTGGCCAGGCTTGCGTCTTTGCAAGTCGACTTGCAGATCCTCCACTGACAGCGGAATCCCGGCTGGGACTCCGTCAATGATGACAACATTCCCAGGGCCATGGCTTTCGCCGGCGGTGGTGATACGAAACGACTGTCCGAATGAATTTCCTGCCATAGTCGCTCAATCATAGAGAAGGGCAGCGAGAGTGAGAAGGATCAGAAATTCAGACCATCTGGAACTGTGAAAATCCAGTCCCTTGACGCTCAGCGGAAATGCCGGTTCAATGCAGTGAAATCCATCCATTTTTATTCAAGTTTTCGATCTCACTATCAATTACACGCCTTAATGCCTCCCGGTGGGCCATCACTTTGATGTGTGAAGCAGTCCTTTTCAGGACGTCCAAGCGTGGAGTTATCAGGGAATCAGGTTGTTGAAACCGGATTCCGGGATGTTTTGAATCGCGGGCACAAGAAAGCACGCCTGGCCTAGACTCATTGGAGAATTTATGAAACGGATCCCGTTGCTGTTCTTGTTTCTGACGTTGTGTTGCAGTTCTGTGTTCGCCGGTGAAAAGACCGTCAAACTCGAAATGGAACGAAACGGGGTTAAGGTTCTGATCGGGAAAGACGTGTTCACCGTTTTCCGATTTGGACTGGATCGACGGAAGCCGCTGTTCTATCCCGTAACTGGCCCGAATGCGTATGAACTGCTTGAGAAGGCCTGCAAGTCTTCTCCGCCAGACGCTGAAGGTCGAAAAGTCGTTGTTGTCTCTGAAGCGGCTCAACTCCACAAAGAATCTGGCGATCCTGAAACGGCTCCATTTGGAAAAGTTCTCGTCGCTGAGCGCGTCGATGGTGACAAGGTTTACGTTGCCGGCAGCAACGCATGGATTGCTCGGACTGACATCGCTCCGGTTGCAGGGATCGTTGTTCGACTGATCAACGACAATCCGACGAACACCAAGAATCGCAAAGAGCCTGATTTCTACGATCACGTCCACCACAAAGGGATCTGGTTTGCTGTCGACGAAATCGATGGAATCAAGTTCTGGATGGAAGACAGCCTGGTCAATACAACTCAGGTCTCTATTGTCGAGCAGAGCGGCCCGACCGCTTCGTTTAAGTATTCAACAGTCTGGTTGAGCAAGGAAGACAAGCCTGTTTTGGAACAGGATACCCTCGTGACAATCTCTGCTGATCGCCTGATTACATACGATGCAACTTTGCGTCCTGCAAAAGACTCTGTTCACATCGGTGATACGAAAGAAGGGTTCTTTGCCATCCGTCTTCCACACGGGATGCAGGAAAACGTCTCTGGCGGACCTGTGACGAATGCAGAAGGAAAAGTTGGCACCAAAGATACTTGGGGACGACCTTCGCCTTGGATTGATTACATTGGAAAAGTCGGCGAAGAGAAATTTGGCGTCACAATCATGGACGCTCCGCAGAACCCTTGGAAGTCACGTTATCACGTTCGTGATTACGGGTTGTTCTCGGTCAATCCATTCGGCGATGGAGCTTATACCGCTGGGACTCCAGAGGCACTGCCAGCACACAAACGAGACCTGACAAAAGGTGAATCGCTTCGATTTGTGTACGGTCTTTGGGTCCACGGCGGCGATTCTGGCTTGGAGAAAGTTGCCGAAGCCTACAAGACATTTGCCAACGGCATTAAGAAGTAGTGCAGACTTCCGATTTAATATTCTGACAAACGAAAAACGGGCGATGGTGAATACCATCGCCCGTTCTGCATCTGGGAGTGCGTTGCCGTTAATCTTGTATGAGTCTTAGTTCACACAGGATTCTGGTGCGGCACAAGCTGGGTTGGCAGCTGTCACGCATGGTTGATCGCAGACAGGCACTTTACGCACAACCACTTTTGGAACGCAGCGGGTCTTGGTCACAGTCACAGTGCGAGGAACACATTTGGATTTGGTAATCAGGTGTGTTTCGCAAACGGTGCGTGGGACGCAGTAAGGAACCTTACGTGTGTGGCATTCCTTCACATAGCTGCAGGTGGTGTAAGGAACTTTCTTGGTCACTGTCTGACAGGTCCATGTGCAGGTTGTGTATGGAACCTGTTTGGTGATGCACTGTTCAACGTAGGTGCAGGTCGTGTAAGGAACCTGTTTGGTACGGCATTCACGAACCATTGTGCAGGTTGTGTATGGAACGCGACGTGTGCAGGTCTGAGTCACATAGGTGCAGGTTGTGTAAGGAACTCGTTTGACACAAGTTACTGGAACACGACGGCAAACAGTGTAAGGGACTTTGCAGACGCGGGTTTCTGGAACCATACGTGTGCAGGTCTGAGTTGTCATGACAGTCTTTGGGCACCAGACGCGTTTGGTGATGGTGCGTGGTGGACACTGAATCTTCTGAACGCATGGCTTACCTGGGCACCAGACACAGGTGCAGCTGCATGGATCGAAGACAAACTTACCTGGGCTGCGAACACATCGTTCAATAACCGGACCTGGAACGCATTCGGTGACGCATTTCCATTCGCCACATTGAACTGGAACGCACTTCGATTCTGTGACTGCGCGATAAGTTGTCTGGCAGACATCGCGGTAACGGGTTTCGGTTTCAGTTCTGTAAGTTGTATGGCAGACGTCACGGTAGCAAGTCTGGTAAACAGGCTTACGAACGGTGTAGCACTCGTCACGGTAGCAGGTCTTGTAGACTGGGCGACAAACGGTGAAGTTCACAGTTCGGTAGCAAGTCTGGTAGACAGGCTTACGGATTTTGCAGGTGATGGTGCGGTAGCAGGTCTGGTAGACCGGACGGCGAACGGTGTAGCTGACGTCACGGTAACAGGTTTTATAGACCGGACGGCAGGTGGTGTAGGTCTCGTCACGATAGCAGGTGTCGTAAACGACGCGAGTACGGGTGACTGGAACCTGATAGGTGCAGGTATCGTAGACGGTCTGGCATTCGGTGTACTCTTCAGTGCACCAGACGCGTTCACGAACGGTGCGGTATTGTGGCCCGCATGATTCTCGTGCCGTGCAGTAGTCGCCAGCTGGTGCGCAGTTGGCTGCTGGAATGTTCCGGTATCGACACGCTCCGCAGAACAACCCAGCTTCCGCTTGGACTGACATCAACATCGCGAAGAGCGACGCCGTCAGTGCGGAAATCCATTTCAAGTTTTGCATGGTTACGCTTCCTCTCCTCATCAACCCCCAGATGCATAGAATCCCGCAATTGGATTCTCCTGCTCTCTGTTTCGGTTGATTTTGCCGACCCGCTTCACGCAAGTTGTCCATCTTACCTAAACGAGCAGCTCATACTGTTGCTCTGCCCGCACCACCTGCAAATCCGCCGCAAATCCAACCAGTGTCAGATTCCGATCGACCTGAACACGGTTAGGAGAATGCATCGACTAAACAAGGGGTGGGCTGGAGCGCCGACGGTGTCAGCGGTACGTTCGGAGTCGACCTTGTGGAAACTCTCCCGCACTGTCGTCAGAATCGGCATTTCTTCTCGAAAAGTTTCTCTTTGATGATTCGATTCAAGAGTTAATGTCGATCTTGTGTGAATTAAAATCGGCGTCCGGCTGTTTCTGCCTCGGGCCAGAATTTAGAACCTGAAATCGGAGAATTGTCTCGACATGAAATTCGCCATCTGCCAAGAGCTGTTTGAAGGTTGGGATTGGGAACGTCAGTGCCGATTTATTCGTGAGACCGGATATGATGGAGTCGAAGTGGCTCCGTTCACTCTGGCAGCGACAGCGAATGATGTGACTCCTCAACAGCGCAGGGAGCTGAAAGCGGTTGCAGAGTCTCACGGAGTGGAAATCGTCGGGCTTCACTGGTTGCTCGCCAAGACAACCGGTTTTCATATGACAACAGCGGATGCTGATGTCCGCCGTATTACTGCAGACTATCTGGGATCGCTCACCGATCTGTGTGCAGACCTCGGCGGAAAGCTGATGGTTCTCGGGTCACCTCTGCAACGTAGTCTTCAACCTGGGGTAACACAGGAACAAGCCTTCGAGAATGCACTGGAAGTCATTCGTGCCGTTGTTCCTCGACTCGCTGACCGCGGCGTCGACCTGTTGCTGGAGCCGCTGACGATCAAAGAAACCGATTTCATGATTTCCTGCGACGATGCAGTGAAGATGATTGAGGCCATTGATCATCCCCGAGTCGCCTTACATCAGGATGTGAAAGCAATGTTGGGAGAAGGGAAGCCTCTCCCGGAGCTAATCCATAAACACGCAAAGCATACGCGGCATTTCCATGCAAACGACGAGAATCTGCGTGGGCCGGGAATGGGTGAGATCGATTTCGAACCGATCTTCAAAGCTCTGAAGGAAACCAATTATCAGGGTTGGGTGTCCGTAGAGGTGTTTGATTACACCCCGGGCGCCGAACACACCGCGGTCGAAAGCCTTCGCTACATGAAAGAAGTCTGGGATCGCGTTAACAAGTAGTTCACTCGACAGATCAAGTGACGTTGATCAACTAGTTCGATTGGCAACGAGAGATGCCGCCAGAGCAATTGGTTCTGGCGGCTTTTTATTTTGATCATCGCGTCCGCCGACCGGTCAGATGTGTCTGCTGGAGGACACAACGTCTTTCGTTGATGTGAATTGGATCGTGTTGCGACTCCTTCGATTGCAGATATACTGCAGGTTGGACAGGAATTTGGACATGATTGACCGACAGCGGGGGCTTCAACTGGAAATGCCATCTCAGCAGATCCGCATTGGAGCCGTAACTTATCTGAATAGCCGGCCGCTTGTTGAGGGCCTTGGAGCGCTCACTCCACAGGCGCAGCTGATTCTCGACTACCCCAGTCGACTCGCTGATGCGTTGGCAAAAGGGGATCTGGATGTTGCGTTGATTCCGTCTGTCGAATCATTCAGCAATCCCAATTATGAAGTCGTGTCTGATGCCTGTGTCTCGACACACAGCGATGTTTTCAGTGTGAAGCTGTATTGCCGTGTTCATCCTGGCGCTGTGCGGACGCTCGCTTTGGACGAAGGCTCCCGAACAAGTGCCGCTCTGACTCGGATCATGCTTGCCGAACGGTTTGGGGTTCAACCAGAACTTCGAATTCTGCCGTTAGAGAAGTCGACCCGCGATATTGAGACAGACGCGGTTCTTCTGATCGGGGATCGTGCGATGCAACCGCCGGTGGAAGAGTTTCACACGGTGTGGGATCTCGGTAGCGAATGGGTGGAATGGACTGGGCTTCCGTTTGTCTTTGCGATGTGGGTGACACGCAAAGATGTCGCACTTCCGGGAATTCCAGAGAGTCTCGCCGCAGCCAGAGACGCTGGACTTGCGAACATTGAAGCGCTCTCTCGCGAAGGGGCAGATCGTCTCAATCTTCCTTATGAGATGATTTACAAGTACTTCACGAAGAACCTGCATTTTCGTCTTGGAGCCGCAGAAAAGGCTGGGCTTCAATTGTTTCAGGAACTCGCAGCAAAGCATGGTTTCGCGGTTTCGAACTCATTGACGTTTCGAAGTGACGAACCTGTTGTCACCCGTCTTGAGCAGTTTCAGAATGTGATCCCGGCATCAACGTAGATGATGCCTGTTCATCCTGAACATCGATTCTTTTCCTCTGCTGATTTGCTTGCGATGGTTGGCGCTGGTTACTTCTTCAGCTTCCCTTGCAGATCCTGAAGCGCCTGGAGTGCCCCGAGCGGAGTCATCTGTTCCAGATTGATTCCACGCAGTTCATCCAGCAATGGGTGATCATCCTGTTCGACAAACAGTTGCAGCTGTCGCGTGTTTTGTCGCTTGCGTGCCGGGATCTTCGTTTTCCCTGACGCATCCTGATGATCGGTCTCCAGAGTTGTGAGAATGATTCCGGCTCGATCGATCACGGCTCGCGGCACCCCAGCGAGTCGAGCGACGTGAATCCCATAGCTGCGGTCAGCAGCACCGGGGACGATCTTGTGAAGGAAGACAACTTCTCCGTTCTCTTCATGCACAGAGACATTCCAGTTGCAGACTCTCGTCAGCGTCTTTGGAAGTTCCGTGAGTTCGTGATAGTGAGTGGCGAAGAGTGTTCGGCAGTTAATCTGATCGTGAAGATACTCGGTGATTGCCCAGGCGAGAGAGATCCCGTCGTACGTGCTTGTGCCGCGACCAATCTCATCCAGAATGACGAGGCTTCGATCTGTCGCCATGTTCAGGATGCGTGCGGTCTCGGTCATTTCAACCATGAAGGTTGATTGCCCGCGCCCCAGTTCATCGCTGGCGCCGACTCTGGCGAAGATGCGATCAGCAATTCCGATTTTCGCCGAACCTGCCGGAATGAACGAACCGATCTGGGCGAGAATTGTCAGCAGTGCGGCCTGACGAATGTAGGTACTTTTCCCTGCCATGTTCGGGCCGGTAATCAGTGCCATTGTCGGACCAGCAGAGTGACTTCCCTGTTCGGATGCGCCGAGAAAGACATCGTTCGGAACGAACTGCCCCGATGCCATGATTCGATCCAAAACCGGGTGGCGACCATTCTGAATGATGAGGCAAGGTTCGTCGACAACTTCCGGGCGGCAATAATTCTGTCGCAGGGCCAGAGTCGCCAGTCCACACAAAACATCGAGAGTCGCGAGAACTTCTGCAGTCTGTTGAAGGCGAGTGCAGGCGGTGGCCACCTGATCTCGCAGCGTCTGGAACAATTCGAGTTCCAGTGCATGTGACTGTCCTTCGGCTTTCAGAACGCGATCTTCGTATTCCTTCAGTTCCGGTGTGATGAACCGTTCGAGATTTTTCAGTGTCTGCTTGCGAATGTATTCGGCTGGGACTTTGCTCATTTGAGCGGCCGTCACTTCGAGGTAATACCCGAAGACTTTGTTGAACCCCACCTTCATCGTTGAGATGCCGGTACGTTCGATTTCTTTGGCTTGATATTCGGCGATCCACTTCTTTCCGCCAGACGCGAGGTCCCGAAGTTCGTCGAGACCGGCGTGTCGGCCAGCGCGGATCATCCCGCCTTCGCTGGTGAGCAGTGGTGGTTCTTCCACAAGAGTCGCGTCAATTTCGGCGCGTACGTCTCCGCAGAGATCGAGCCGCGCATCGAGAACTTTCAGCAGATCGGAGTTGCGCCCCGCCAGCTTTGCTTTCAATTTTGGAAGGATTGCCAGTGTCTTTGCGAGTGACCCGAGATCACGTGGTGAAGCTCGAAATGTGGCAACGCGTGCGGAGAGTCGCTGGAGGTCATACGCCTCTTCGAGTTGTTCTCTCAGTTCACGACAGAGTCGGCTGTCGCGGATCAACTCTTCCACGGCATCCAATCGCCGGTTAATGGCAATTCGATCTGTCAGTGGATTTGAAAGCCATTCTGTCAGCAGTCGAGCACCCATCGCGGTGCAGGTTTCGTCCAGCACACTGATCAGTGATCCTTCACGCCCGGACTCGCGTTGAGTTCGAGTCAGTTCCAGGCTGCGTCGGGTGGTTTCGTCGATAAGCAGGTTGGTGCCACGTCGATACGGCTCCAGCAGCACGATATGCCCGAGAGACGTCTTCTGTGTTTCCTGAACATAGTCCAGCAGTGCTCCGGCGGCTGTGATCCCGACAGAGTCTTCGTCCATCAGGTCAAAGCCTTCCAGCGTTGCTGTCTGGAAATGCTTCAACAAGATGTCCCGGCACTGCTTCGCGGCAAACGACCAGGCTGGCCGTTCCGTCAGGACGGGGCCCTTCAGTTCAATAAGTGCGGTGTAAACTGGAGTCGATTTGATCTGCTCTGGGATTAGGATTTCCGCTGGTTCAATGCGGGCGAGTTCGTCCAGAAACGCGAGTCGTGACCCGAGTGCTCCAGCGTCTTCCTTCTGTTCAACTTCAACGCACTGGAATCGACCAGTTGAGAGTTCGAGCCAGGCAATTCCCACCCGTTGTTTGAACGGAAAAACGGCAGCGAGATAATTGCTTTGTTTTGGGTCGAGCAGGGCATCGTCAGTCAACGTTCCCGGCGTCACAATGCGAGTGACCTCGCGACGCACCATCCCCTTTGCCGTCTTAGGGTCTTCAACCTGCTCACAAATGGCAGCGCGATGACCAGCTGCGATGAGCTTGCGAAGATAGCCTTCCAATGCGTGAAATGGGAACCCGGCCATCGGAACCGGGTTCTCCGAATTCTTGTCTCGACTGGTCAGAGTCAGTCCGAGAATTTTTGCTGCGACCTGTGCGTCTTCGTGGAACAACTCGTAGAAGTCTCCCATGCGGAACAGCAGAATGGTGCCAGGCGTTTCGGCCTTGACCTCCATGTACCGCTGCATCATGGGAGTGAGTTTTGTGTCCTTTGCTGCAGAAGACGACATTCAACGGAGTCCGATGCGGAAGTTCTCGAAAAGAATCTCTGAAACCAGTCAGAAGGATTCAGTGGGGGAGTCGACGGAGAAGCAGATCAGGCCTTCTTGCCGTACAGGATCTCACCCATGTTGTTCTTGTAATCTTCGACGCCTGGTTGCCCGTATGGGTTGATGCCCAGCAGACGACCTTCGACGACTGTTGCCAGCATGAACATCTGGAGCAGCTGCCCCAGTGCGTAGGCGTCCAGTTTTGGAATGTGGAAGTCTGCGGTTGGACGCTGGACGTCGGCGTAGGCTTTGTTGGTTCCCTGAATCGCTGCGGTCAGCAGTTCTGGAATCGTTTTGCCGGCGATGCGGTTCAGCTGGTCTTGATCGAAGTTGTCTGCGTTCTTCGGCAGAGCAACAGCAGGTTGATTTGGAGCACCAATGATCACGTTGGTGATCACGCGGTCGCGTTTTCCTTCCTGATGTTGCTGTCCACGACTGTGAAGGTCGCGGGTGTTCACAACGGTCAGTGGAGTTGCTCCCTTTTCGTGCTTTCCGAGGCTCTCGGCAAGCAACTGATCGTACCACAAGCCGACCGCTTCCAGCTTCTTACCCCATGTGGACAGCACACGAAGATCCATCCCGTGATCACGTTCGAGCAAATGGCAGGTTGCCACGTAATCGAGAACCGGGTTGCTGCCAATCGGAGCATTCGTAAATGTTTCGGTCATGTCTGCGGCACCTTGCAAGAGTGCTCGAATGTCCATGCCGAGGACTGCTGCCGGATACAGCCCGACTGCAGTGAAGACCGAGAATCGTCCGCCAACACCGTCCGGAATCGGGAAGGTTGTTTTGTAGCCTTTGGCGTTCGAATAATTTCTCAGCTTGCCGGTCTCGCCGGTGACTGGAACAACGAATTCCCTGGACTCTTCCGATCCTTCGCCATAGTAGGCGTCGAGAGCTTCACGGAAGATGCGGAATGCTGCGGCTGTTTCTAATGTTCCGCCAGATTTGCTGATGACGTTAATCGCCCATCGCTGTGAAAGATCAGATGGATCTTTGCACTGTTTCTTCAGCAGTTCGAGGAGCGAGAGCATCGCGTCATTATCGAGGTTGTTTCCTTCGTAATAAAGCTTTGGTGCTCCGTTTCGGCCTTCGCGACAACGTTCGTTGTGATAAGGATCGCAGAGTCCTTCGAACAGGGCTCGCAGTCCCATGTACGATCCGCCAATTCCCAGCACCACGAGGCGGTCGACTTTGCTGCGAAGCTCGGCTGCACTTTTCTCGATCCGTTCGAGAAGGCTGTCTTCTCCAGCCAGCAAACGTTCAGGAAGATCGATGAAGCCACTGTCCAGCGGATCTTTCTCCGCAGGAATCTGGGCTTTCGATGTAAGAAGTTTGATGTCGGCGAGGGTCTCCTTACGAGCAGCTTCCAATGCGGAAGCGATTCCAGGTCGGGCAGACTGGATCAGGAATTCACAAGCTGATGAATCGTAAGTGAGTGTAGATTTCGCTGACATTGCTGTCCTTCAATCAAATTCGAGCGCTAAGACAATCAATAACTGACGCCGCGGAACCGTGATGTTTTGTGATTTAAATCCCGGGGTGATGAGAACGCATTCGCCTTTCGCATCCATTCCCTACCATATTGAGGACTGGGGGGAAGTGATGCCATCCTGAAGGGCGTTTCCTCCGTGAATTCTCTCTCTTAGGGACCGTGCAGCATTCGAAAATCGGGATGAAATGCTCGTAGAACGAAGCAAAACGCCGCACAGTGAATGTGCGGCGCGAATCCCGAAAATGAGAGGGGACCGATGATTGTGTTCGTCCCGGCTGTCTTGCTGATTCGACCCGGCGATTCAGTACAATCGGTTCAACTCAATTTTGAGTTATGAGCTGGAAAATCGACTTAATCAAGAACAGGCGGAGTGATTCCGAAATCCTGAATTGTCAGCAGCGACTGAAGTGGAATGTTTCTGGCGGCGAAGTTTTTGGCTCCCCCTTCCATCCGGTCGATAATCGACAGGACCTGAACGACTTCGGCTCCAAATTCCTGCACGCGATCGACGGCGAGCAGTGAGCTTCCTCCGGTGGTGACGACGTCTTCGACGATGGCGACTTTCATCCCCGGTTGCAGAGGGCCTTCGACGTATTTATTGGTGCCGTGCCCTTTGGATTCCTTGCGAACGAGGAACCCGATTAGCTCTTTTCCGCGAGCAGCAGCAGCGGAGAGGATTCCGGCAACAATTGGGTCAGCGCCAATGGACATTCCGCCAACAGCATCGACATTGTCGAGATCAATCAGATCAAGCAGACCTTCGCTGACTTGCTGCAACCCGCGTGAGTGCAGGGTGATCTGCTTTCCATCGAGGTAATAGGTCGCTTTTTTTCCGGAAGCGAGGGTGAAGTCCCCGAACTTCAGGGCGCGTTCACGGAACAGGTCACACAACAATTGCTTGTCATACATTGAAGGACTCGTTTCAACTTAATCGATGCCGACCTGAGAGCAGGTTGACGACGTGGTCTCACATTCCTGATTTGCAGAAGACACCAGTTCTCATGCGGATCTTTTCCGATCCGGACCTGAGAGTTTGCAACCAGTGGGAGCACCTCAAAGAGTAGCGAATGGAAACCGGAATGAAAACGACGTCGTTTCACAGGCGAAGCTGATCACCACTTCTCGACAGGGCCATTCGGTACTTTGAGCAATGCCGTTGGAATTGTCGCCTGGCGTTCGCCGTGCCGTTCCCGAATCTCATGGGCGATTTCGAGGAATTCCTCCATCGATTCGAATCGTCGTAACCGGTCTTCCAGATCGTCGGGAACCCCCAGTTTCTGACCATACCAGGCGGCGAATTTGCGAAAAAGCTGGCAACTGCGTTCGGCGTGCTGCTCCGACATAAACCGAAAATGATCGATCAGAAATCGCACCTGATCGTCAGCCGTGGGGTCAATGGCTTCTTTACCTTGAGCGTGTGCAGCCAATCGGGAAAAAATCCAGGGGTCCAGCAGCGCTCCACGACCGATGGCGACTGCCGGACATCCGGTGACTTTCCGCATGTGAATTGCGTCGGCAACCGTGCGTACGTCCCCATTTCCAATGATCGGGATGCGTTCGACCGCCTCGACGACATCACGAATTCCGTTGAGATCAGTGGCCCCTTGAAATCCCTGTTGCCGTGTTCTTCCATGAATGGTGATCGCTGCGATGCCGAGTTGCTCGAACTCACGTGAAAGTGCGGGAGCGGTGATCTGGTCTCGATCCCATCCCAGCCGCATTTTGACAGTCACCGGAATGTTGACGGCCTGAACAACCTTCTCCACCAACCCACAGGCTCCGTTGGTGTCGCACATCAGTCTGGCCCCGCCTCCCACGCCATTGACTTTGGCCATGGGACAGCCCATGTTGATGTCGATTCCTTGGTACCCATTGTCTTCGAGCCATTTGGCGGCAGCGACAAGATCCTGTGGAATTCCTGAGAAAATCTGAACGGACAACGGTTCATCGTCCGGGTTTGTTTCGATCAACTCGCGGGATTTGGGGTGCCCTGCCAGCAGAAGCGTTGCTTGCACGAGATCCGTTGTCGCGAGCCCGAGGCCCCCGAGATTTCGCAGAACTCGGCGAAAAGCCAGGTGTGTGTATCCGGCCAGTGGGGCAAGGAAGTACCGTGTCGCCAGTGTTCGCGACCCGATTTTGATCGGGGATTCATCAGGCATTTCGGCGTTCAATGGAGCGTTTTTCCTACGGGATGATCCTCACTGAGTCGAGCCAGATCTGAACTCGGTCACGTCGCAACTTCTCAGGAGGGTTGCTCAGCTACGCTTGAGGGGCAGCGAGGGCGCAGGCAAATTCCAGTCGAACACAAACTTTCCCATCAACTGAGACTTTTCCTTTCAAAAAGAAGGCATTCGTCAGTTGTTCGGTCAGTTCAACTTCGAGTTCCAGGGTTTGCCCGGGACTGACCATTTTCCGGAATTGCACGTTATTCAGGCGGGTGACAACTGGTACCTGTCCCTCAGCAGGAGGAAATTGGGTCGCAATGAGCACCGCGCCTGCCTGAAAAGCAGCTTCACACTGCAAAACACCTGGCAGAACAGGAAAATGGGGGTAATGCCCCTGAAAAACGTCTAGTGATTCTGGAATATGTTTGTGAGCGATAATTCGGGTTGGAGTCAGTTCTGTCACATCATCCAGCCACAAAAACGGGGCACGATGTGGAATGAGTTGCTGAATTCGAGCCACATCAAAGGGCAGGTGTTCTGGTGCAGACATCAAAGTCTTCTTCAGGGATTTTGTTGATGAATCGCTGAAATCGTAAGGGCCTGTCGAGGGAAACACAATCTTCAGAAATGAAACGCATCAGTTCGTAAACTGAAGTTGATGCGGAATTCCCATGGCGAAAAGCGGGCTATCACTTCCGCCGTTCAATCCCTTACATTTTCACTCAACTCGTTATGATGCATGGACAACAGGACGATTGGCCAGACGAGTCCGGTTTCTGCAGCCTCCGTTTGGCGTGTTGAATAATGGATGTTTCAAGATGACTGCCCAAGGATTTTCCAGGCGGCCTCAAGCTGGTCCTTTAACAGAGGCCGTGCTCGAAAAGCACCGTGTCACAATGAGGAGCGGAATGAACTGTACCGCATATGAATGGCTGGGGGCCCATCCTGTTGCTGAGGGGAATCTCACGGGAATCCGATTCGCAGTCTGGGCTCCGAATGCGAAAGAAGTTTGCGTTATTTGCGACAGGAACTCCTGGAAGCATGGGGCATTCTATCTCAATTCCAGTCATGAAGGGGTCTGGTCTGGCGTCTTTCCGGAGATGCGTCCGGGAGAAACGTACAAGTACAGCATTCGCACCCAGCAAGGGAATCTCGTAGAGAAATGTGATCCCTATGGATTTGCATCCGAGCAATCTCCTCACACTGCTTCCATCGTCACAGATCTTTCTCAGTTCCACTGGCATGATGAAGAGTGGCTCGAAACGCGTGCAAAGACAAACTGGTACGAACGTCCGATGCAGACCTATGAGGTTCATCTCGGATCGTGGCGGCGTCCCAAGGATGGTCGACGCTACTACAGTTATCTGGAACTCGCAGATCAGTTGATTGAGTACTGTCTGGATTTGAACTTCACACATATTCAGCTGCTGCCGATCACCGAGTATCCATTTGACGGGTCTTGGGGGTATCAATCGACAGGCTACTTTGCGCCGACTTCACGTCATGGAACTCCTCAGGATTTCATGATGTTTGTGAACAAGTGCCATCGCGCCGGACTTGGTGTTCTGGTTGATTGGGTGCCTGGGCACTTTCCAACAGATTCACATGGACTCGCAGGATTCGACGGCACTGCGTTGTACGAACACGCTGACCCGCGACAAGGATTTCACCCGGACTGGAATACGCACATCTTCAATTACGGACGTTATGAAGTCCGGAATTTCCTGTTGTCCAGTGCCCGGTTCTGGTGTGACAAATACCACATTGACGGGCTGCGCGTGGATGCCGTTGCATCAATGCTGTATCTCGATTATTCACGCAAAGCTGGTCAGTGGATTCCGAACAGGTATGGGGGCCGAGAGAATCTGGAAGCGATCCAGTTCCTCAAAGACTTGAACGTGATGTTGCACGGTGAATTCCCTGGCATTGTGACAATTGCCGAGGAATCGACTGCATGGCCGGGGGTTTCTCGTCCGGTCTATGATGGCGGTCTTGGTTTCACGATGAAATGGGACATGGGGTGGATGAATGACACCCTGCGTTATTTCCGTCGAGAGCCAATTTATCGCCATCATCACCAGAATGATCTTTCGTTCCGGTCACTGTATGCCTTCACCGAAAACTTTGTCTTGCCTCTTTCGCATGACGAAGTGGTTCACGGTAAACGCTCATTGATCTCGCAGATGCCGGGTGATCACTGGCAGATGTTTGCGAACCTGCGTTTGTTGCTGGGGTATCAGGCAACGCTGCCAGGGAAGAGTCTGACGTTCATGGGAGCAGAACTTGCTCAGTGGACAGAATGGAATCACGATACAGAGTTGGATTGGGCGCTGGAGTCGATCGATACTCACGCCGGGATCAAACGCTATGTGAAAGACCTGAACCATCTGGTTGTGACCTGTCCGGCACTTCACGAACGTGATTGCTCGCACGACGGATTCAGCTGGATTCAGGCCGATGATGCCGCCAACAGCGTGTATGCTTATTGCCGTCTTTCCAAAGACGCCAAAGAAACATTGATCGTGGTGTTGAACATGACACCGGTTCCGCGAGATAGCTACATTGTCGGTGTGCCGGCTTCAGGCGAATACGTCGAGATCTTTAACAGCGACGCCTGGATGTATGGGGGAACGGACGTTGGTTGCGGCGGCGGGGTGAAATCGTCTCCTATCGCGGCGCATGGACGTCAACACAGTATCGAATTAACACTTCCACCATTGGGCATGTTGATTCTGAAACACGCTCCCCTGAAGTCGCCCAAGAAGACTAAAGACCAGGCGACAACCGGTAATTCGAGCGTCGAACAATAAACCTTCGAAAAATAAGTCGTTCAGAAAAAAGAATGCCCGAGTCGCGATCCCCTTGTTCAGGGTGATTTTGACTCGGGCATTTTTCGTTGAGTGAGATTCGTTCCTCTGAGTGCCGTTGCGAATCGACGTATCGGCTTTCGATGGCGATTTGAATCTCTGAACGGGATTACTTGGTCAGTTGCAGGTCGAGCACATTTCGTCCAGAGGCAACCTGACAAACGAAGGGGTGCTTCGGTGCTTCCCAGATTTCAAGTTTTTCCACTGTCGGTGACAGCATTCCCGCCCCAAGGGAACAGACAATCAGATTGTTTTTTCCGATCGCAGGTCCGCTCTTCTCATCGAGAGAGTACTTGCCGCGGGAGACCATTGCGAATGCGGTTGGTGCGTTCTTGTCGTCCGGGATGAAAGTGATCGTGCCGCGTGGAAGTGGCTCGCCATCGAGTTCAACTGATCCAGAGATGGCGGCTCGTTTGGTTGTGGACAGGAACCCGTTGATCTTCAGCCAGTCAGCCAAACGCTCTTTCCATGTGCTCAGCACAGGATCTTTTGGAGCCAGACCGACGCCATGCGGGCCTTTCTGATAGATATGCATTTCGGAAGCGATTCCATGTTTTTGAAGTGCTTCGAAGTACACGATGGCGTTTTGAACGGGGACAGCCTTGTCTTCTGCGGTATGGAAAATAAAGGTTGGCGGAGTGTCTTTCGTGATCTGCGTTTCGGTTGAGAGTTTTTCCACCAGTGCAGGATCAGGATTTTCGCCAAGGAGATTCTTCTTTGAACCACCGTGAGTGAAGGACGATTTCAAGCTGATGACGGGGTAACAGAGAATTGAAAAATCGGGGCGGCTGCTTTGACGGTCGATTGGATCAGAGCTTGAAGAATCTCCGGCGTCAAAGAGAGTTGATACCGTAGAAGCCAGATGCCCGCCTGCCGAGAACCCCATCACGCCGACTCGATTTGGATCGATCTTCAGCTTTTCAGCATTCGCTCTCACATAGCGGATACCACGCTGGGCATCGAGCATCGGAGAAGGATGTCCATAATTTGGAGCGAGACGGTACGACACAACTGCAGCTGTAACGCCGATCGAGTTGAACCAGGCGGCGATCTGCTGGCCTTCGTGATCCATGGCGAGATGGCGATAACCTCCACCGGGAAGGACAACCACACAGGCGCCAGTGGCGTTGGCTTCAGCAGCTGGATAGATGCGAACCGCAGGCGTATCGATTTCTGCGTTTCCTTTGGCGCCGGGGGCTCCGTTTGGCCAAAGGGGAATCGGTTCAGGTCCTGCAGCAAAGCCAACAGCGTTGGAAAGTACAAGGCTTCCACAGACCAGCAGGGCGGCGCACGCTCGTCTCATCGAGTTCTCCAGTTCAACTGTTGAGTATGGTTCACTTCGGCGACAATCAATGAAAGGCCTGTCTTCCTGTCCGGCGATCCATCATCTCTGCAAATTCAGGAAGCAAGCTCAGATGTTGAACATGGCTGCTTTGATGCGAAACTTCAAGCCTAGAGCAGTTTGCTCTACTGAGTGCCCGCGCAGCGGCCGTCTCGATTGATGAAACGCAACTCGCCGCGTGGCGGAAGCGTGGAGATTATTTCGCAAGGTGATCTAGGTGTCCCGAAGTCGCTTCAGAAACATGAGTTTGAAAGTGACGCCATAAAAAAAGAGGCACCGCAGGATGATGTCCCGTCGGTGCCTCTTTGATTGCGTTTCAGCGTTGTGAATTCAGAGACCAGTCGGTCTTACTGAACTGCAGTCTTTGCTCGTCCGGCTGATGTCGCAGCGGCAGGAACCGCTCCACCAGCAGCACCTGGAGTAGTTCCGCTGGTTGGCTGGATTGCCTGACGACCGGTCGATTTGTTGGTCAGGAAGTTATCAACGCGTGACTGATCACGTACTTCTTCGAAGACTTTGGCGACAGCTTTCTGTGTCTTCTCATCGACCAGCTGTGCGTAAAGATCGTCCCAGACGTCCTTGATTTCTGTCACAACAGGTTCAGTGAAGCCTTCGCATTTCAGGATCACATAACGGCTTTCCTGAACCTGAATCACAGGCGAAATCTCGCCGACCTTCATACGGAAGGCCTGTTCTTCAATCTGTGGGCTTCCACCATGCTTGCGAATGGGAGGAATCACACCGCCGAGTGGACGAGTATTCGGGTCAGCTGAGAATTCACGAGCAATACGATCGAATTCATCTGGAGCAGCCTGACAGCGTTCCCAAATCTGGCTTGCCTGACGAATGTTGCCATCAACCAGAATCAGTCGGGCATTCACACGTGGGCCATAGTCGCGTTCGAATCCGATTCGCATATCTTCTTCGGAGACGACAACATCTTGCCCGGCCAGTTTCTTCAAGGCGATCATCGGCCAGATGACATCCTGCTGGTACTGAACTCGAGTGAGCTTTCGCTCGGATTCCAGCATTTTGTACCAGGTATCAACAGGCAGGTTGAATTTCTTGGCGGTCTTGGCAACTTCTTCTTCGACTTCCTGCATCGAAACACTGACGTTCCGACGTTCGCACTCCTGCTGAATGATCAAACGATTGATCATTGTATCGAGCACTTCCTGCCCGTAGCGATTCACGCACTCGCGGGCGACGACATCATAAGTGATCGACTGGCCGTTGACTTTTGCGAGAACCTTGGCGCTGTTAGCGGTGTTGGTCAGAGTGTTTGCTCCAGATTCTGCAGCAGCTGTCTGTGATGCAGCTGGATTTGCTCGCAAGAATTGGATTCCGACACCTGCGGCGACAAGCAGAATTGCAGTTCCTGTGAAAATAGGAACAAACCTTCTGCGAGATTTCGTTGGATTGGTCGCAGGTTCTGGAGAGTGAATCCGTTCACTCATGTGCATCAACTCCATCTAAATGGCAAAAGGACATCAGGCCGGGCTGGTCGAAAGGGGGCGACCAGCACTGTTTTGAATCGGAAGGAACTTTGAGTTCAATCCTGATCGGGGCTCAGTGTGTGATTTCCATGGCACTCGTCACGAGATGACACACGAAACCACCGCTGAGAACCATGCGGGCAGTCCCTGACCGCTGTACTCGAACACTGAGGAAGACGATTTACAGAATTTTTAAAGAATGGGTCAAGATCAGAATTCTTTAACCTGTTTCTGAAAAAAGACCGCGAGCCAGATGGTTGGTTCGTCAGGAGAGGTCCAGTCCACGCGGTGCAGGCAATGAGCCGGGATAAAAATTGAGTCGCCGGACTTCATCTCGACAACCTGTTGGTCTTTCTGGAACCGGAGACGTGCGGCCCCTTTAAGGACCATGACCCATTCCTCTTCTTCCTGATCGTACCAGAACCCTTCTGGACTGGCCTGACCCGTTGAGACGATCCGCTCAATTCGGGTTTGACCGGACAGCAGCAGATTGTCGACTTTTTCCTGCGAAAGCGATGCGGGAACTCCGTCAAAAAGATTCACAGGGAATTCTGGGGGTATCGACATGGAAGCTTGGAGTCGTTACTGGAGGATGTTCCCGGCAGCGTTGTGCAGAAAGAGGTCCGCCAAAAAAGAAGGCTCAGAATTGATCTGAGCCTTTTGTTGCAACCGGAGAACCAGATTGGTTGGGTCTGTTGAGCCGGAGCTACCGGACTACGGCATCATCATTCCGGGATTCTGCTGATTCTTCTTTCGACCGGCCCGAAGGACGTTGCGTTGTCGTGAGCCCATTCCTTCGACTCCCATCATGGCGGCTTCATCACCTGCCAGTCCCAATGCTCCCAGTGCGTCCATTCCGGGATCAACCTTAGGAGCTTTCAGAGATTCAAACTGGGTTGTCTGGTGTTCAATGTTGGATTTGAAAACGGCGTGTGCCTTCTTGTGGTACTCAGGGTTGAGATACACAAGAGTTTGGTCGGCACGTGAAACCAGTGTCTGCGGAGCGAGTGGCAACTTGCCGCGCATTCCGGCTGGCAGCTTGACACTCGTGCCATCGGTCGCTTTTTCGTGCAGGGCATCGTCGAGGCGAATTTCAGGAACAGTGTCGACAAGGAAATCATTCGATCGGAATCGGTACTTCCGCGTTTCGTAAAGCCCCTTCGCTGGCTCAATGACAGTCGTGTCGACTTCGTCTGAAATGCGCTGACCAAATCGGATTTCCAGCATGTTGTTGATGAAGGTTCCGAATGATGCATTCCATTCAAAGACGTCGAACTTCACGGATGGCAAGATTCTGCCAGACTGTTCGCGTACTTCGGTGAGGAAGTACTTCACGTCGTCTTCGACCGTGACAGGAGCCGTCACTGGACTCCAAGGAGTTTCGCGAGTTTCTCCTTCGACAACATGCGGAACACCACCGGCATCGGCGATGCGTTTGCCGAAGTTTGGATTCTTGAGAATAAGTCGAACGCGATAGCGGTATGTCTTGCCTGGTTCGACGTTGAAATCGAGATACCGGAACAGCAAGAGTTCCCCTTCCGCAGTGACTTGCGACTGAATCCATTCTCGAATTCGCTTCTCTTCCTCTGTTTTGTTGGAAGACCCTTTGGTCATATCCGCAATCAGCTTCTCAATCGGATTCTGCTGGACGTTGGTGCGAGTGCCGCGTGCGCCCCCACCTGGGCCGCCCATTGCTGAAGCTTCCATTCCGGGCATGGCTCCGCCGCCCATCCCCATTCCCATCGCACCCATTCCGCCAGGCATGGTGGAAGAGTACATGTCTCCGCCAAACATATCCGATGACAACTGGCGTGAATCGATGACGAGACCTGCGAATCCGCGGCGCTTGTTAACGGCGGAGTCCATTTCTTTCTTCTGATTGACCGCTTCTCCGAGCAGCTTTCGCTGCATTTCCACTTCGGTCGCGATCTGAGCGTCTGTCAGTTCGAATTTTTCGATCTGCGGGTGAGTTGCCTGCCGACGCCATTCACCTGTAATACGCATGGGGAGTGGCATGGTGATGACCGCATTGGTGATCATCCCGTTCACGACTTCAGCGTCGTAGCCAGCCGATTTCTCCAGAACGTCAAAGGCGTCCTGTTTGTCGACTCGTTCCCAACTGCCAGTCCAGGGATCTGGCCCCGGCTGGGCTGTCTGTCGTTCGAGATCAAAATCGATGATGTCGAAGTCTCTGGCGGCGAACTGATACGATTTATGAATCGCATCCGCGTACTTCATAATCTGGTCACGCAAAGGGAAGACCGCGCGGACAGAAACGAAATGATATCCCTGACCATTCAGGTTGACATTCTGCATGCCGGGCATGCCCATCATGCCTTCCATCCCCATCATCATGGAAGGATCGCCACCTGGGGCTAATGATGGAGCCGTGTCATTATTGTTGCGTCGATTGCCGCTACGACCACGGCCTCCCTGTGGCGGCATCTGGAGTTCCATGGCTGCGCCGCCATAGCCCATGCTCGCCATTTCCCCGGGCATCATGCCGGCCATGTCGCCAGCACCCATCGCATTGCGACCTTTGCGAAACTCGTCTGGGACATTGTCGTCAGCAGCTAACGGCGCCAGTGGAGAATTCGGCCCATTCGGATTTGGGTTCATCATCGGATCAGTTGTTGGCAGCGGTTCATCCGAGAGAACTTCAAGGAACACACGGCCACTGCTGCTGATCGGATTCTGGAGAACCAGCAATTCTGGCTCGCGAACCGGTTCTGAGCCGCCGAAAATGTTAACGACCATTCGTCCGGACATCTCTGCCTGTGCCGGACTGAATCGTTTGTAAAGTCGTTCGTGCAACAGGTTGGCAGGCACGTTCTCGGCCGAGATGACGTACGCCTCTTTGTCTTCCTGCGGCCAGGTGTGCTTGCTCCAAGTCGCCTTTCCTTTGGAGATTTTGTCCAGAATCTCACCGGCAGTCCCTGGGTAGCGGGACCACTGGGTTCCTAATGCAAGGGCCCCAAGGGCAACGAGCGCCAACCCGCCGAAAACGACCTTTTCGACGTTATCGACAGCCAGTTGTTTGAAATTTTTCTTTGCCATGGCCGGAATCTCTGGTGAGTCGGAAACGAAGGAGACTTCGTTTCAATAAAAATCAGATCCTGATCACACTCGAAATCGGTCTTACCTGTAACGGCATCTTACTTTTTGTCTGACCCTGTGACGTTTTCACACGACTGAACTCGTAGAGTAATTATCGCAGCGTCAGCACTCAGGTCATCTCTACTACTGCTGAGGCGGACTTGCCTGGGTCGACTCTGCAGCAGGGGCTTCCGCTGCAGGCGTATCAGGCGGTGTTGCTGTTGGCGCCGGATTGGCTTCGTTCACCGGTGCCGGAATCGCCGGGGTTCCTGCCTCGGCTGGTGTTGCTGGGGAAGCAGCACCGTCTGCAGCTGCTGGCATCGCAGTTGGAGCTGGCGTTCCCTCTTCGGTTGCAGGTGCTTCTGGCTCTGCAGCAGGAGCAGGTTGAGCAGCTGCAGGACGAGCCTGACCTGACTGCTGTGCGTTTGCTTTACGAACCTTCACTGCTTCCAGAACTTCGGTTGGCTGTTTGTACATGGTGATGACACCACAGACGTCCAGCCGGACCAGATCTGGATGATTCATTGCCTGAGTGGCGAACGGTGGAAGGTTTTGAGCGAAGATGTTGGGACGGACAACGCCGCGTCCTCCCATTGCGTCCCCAAATCCCCCCATGCCCGGTTGTCCGCTGAATTCAAGCCCCCCGGCCATACTTGGAGCCGTCTCCATTGCTGGAGGACCAAAGTTGCCGAGGCCTGCTTCTCCGATGGAGAATTCGTCCATCACGCCGGGCATGGATTCGAAGCTTCCTTGAGGTTGATTGGTGCGATAAGGGTTCACACCAACCTGAAAACGTCGAATCTGAACTGGCCAGTCAGAGTTTGCGAGTTCGATGATGAAGTCAGCAATTTTATTCTGCTGGATAATCACACTCATATAGAAGCCGCGTTCGAAATAGGGCGCCGCTTCTGGATCTCCGATGTAACGTCGTGGTGGAGCTGGACCGGTGCCGCCACCAGCACCTTCCATGCTCATCATGTCCATTGACATTTCGCCCATGCCGCCAGCGTTGTCGACAGCAGGGCCGAATTCTTCAGCGGGATCGAAGTCAACTTTGGTTGGAATGTTGGCGGCACCTTGGCCTCCGCCTCCCATTCCCATCCCCATGGCACTGGCTTCCATTCCCATGCCCCCCATCATGTCGCCTTCCATTCCAGAAGACCCGGAATCGGAAGTTTTGGGCGTCCCGTCGCCTCCCATTAACTGGAGAACGTCGAGTCGGCGAATGACAGCTTCGGTTGCCGAGTCTTTGCCTTCGTTCATCTTGACGATGGCATCCAGGAGAAGCTCAGTCATCCAGACATCGATCTGGGCATCCCAAGTTTCTTCAGATGTTACGAATTGACCGAAAGTCACCTGTGGCAGGTTTGCCATCAGCACAACTTTCTGGTTCGGCTGGATTGGTTTGTTGCGATCGAATCGCGCCATCGGATCGAGAGGGCGAACAGGCTGAACCCGTTCTTGCAGCTTGCGAAAGACTTCTTCGTAAGCTCCCTTGTAGATCAGCGGAACCTGTTGATCGAAGGGCCCGAGGAAATCCTTTGGAACTTTATTGGCAACCAGTGGCGGCCAGGTCATTCGTTTCTGCTGGTTTTGCCACAGTTGCACAATCGCGTCGTCAACTGAGGCTTCCAGAAACTCGTTAAAGACGGTGAGGTTCTTGATGTAGTCTTCGTTCGGCGCGATCCCGGAGGAAATGCCGTTCAGCGTCGACTTCAGCTTCTCTTCGCGCGCCGCAGTGGCCGCCTTCAACTGGCCGTTCGCGGAGTAGTATCCGTACATCACCAACGGCACCACTAATCCGGCGAGGATCCAGAATCGATGTCGAATGAGTGGTTGTAATTTATCCATCGCAAAGACCACTTATCTGAAGTGCTGTTTTTTCGATGCTGAATAACAGGATCTGAATAACAGAAATTGTTCCGTAAAGCAGGAGTCTGACAATGTTCCGGCCTGAGTAACAAGTTTCAGGCCGGGGTTCGTCTCTGTTCAGGAAACAACTCCTGATGATGTTTTTGTTTAGTTTGTCGCTTCGGATGATTCGGCAGGCATTTCCTGTGATTCACCTTCTGCCCCTTCGGCTCCCTCTGCAGGAGTTTCGGTCACTGGATCGACTCGTTCTTCAGGCGGCACATACTTGTATGCAAACTGAATGACGAACTCGACTTTATACAGTTCACGCGCAGGAGGCATTCCAGGTTGACCTGGAATACCCGGCTGACCTGGTTGTAACTGCGGTTGCATTCCAGGGTTGAACAGCGGATTTCCACCCGGTTGCATCGTCTCCATGCCCGGTTGTCCACGTTGTGCTCCGAATCCACGTGGATTCAGGCGAGACGCGGGGGTTGCCTTTGGAGGCGGCGCTCCCATATAGGGGTCGAGCCGACGGCTATGGGTGATAATGGTTGCGTGAGAAATCCCCAGGCGAGTGACATCGCGTTCCGGGAAGTCCAGCGGCTGGACCTTCGGCTGCTGGAGTTTCTTGAGGAACTGGTTGATCACAAACAGAATACCGGAGTCTTCCGGGTTTTCTGGATTGTTGTGATAGTGCTCCCCTCGAAGTGTGATGATGTAGCCTTCCCCTTCCGGTGGTGTCTCGCGGTTCGCTGGCACCATCAGCTGTTTCACTTGTGGGGAAAGCGTGTTAAACCAGTTCGCGCGATCAGACATTCTGGTTGCAGTGAACTGCAACAGCGAAATCTGGTTCTTCTTTTCCACTTCTTCGATTGGGTATTGAACGTCTGGGGGGTCTCTCGGCAGGCAGTCGAGCACTGCGTTAAAGACTTCCAGCCATTCAAAGTTTCGACGTCCCTGAGTCAAGGCATCGAGCTTCCCTTTGATCGCTTCGTTGTTTGCTTTCTGAGCTCCAAAGTCAGAATCAAACTTTGCGAGTTCGCCTGCAAATGCGTCTGCGTCTGCTTCTGCTTTTTGGAAGTCAGGTGTGTTGACAGAGGCAAAGGAAATCGCGTTTCCGATTGTTGACAGCCCGAAGCCGAGAAGGAGGGTTGCCGCTGCTGCGACAGCCCATGGCTTCTTTCGGCGGATGCGACGGGCGGAGGCAATTTCTGGTGGGAGCAGCGTTGTTCGAATACGGGTCTGCTCAAGACCTTGGACTGCCAGCCCATACGGCACAGCAAAGCTGAGGATGTTGTCGGAGAACATCGGCGAACTGATGACAGAATCGCCAGTCAACTGGTTGAATGCGTCGGGGCGTTCAACCGGATATTGCAGGTTCTGCTGCAAAAATTTCTGCAGACCGGCAAGTTTGAAACCGTTTCCGAGCCCGATCACTTTCATGATCTTGGCCGAACGGTTCACGCTCGAGAAGTAACCGATGGATCGTTGAATTTCAGAGACATAATCGTTGAATACCGGTCGCAGAGCCTGAAAGACGGCTCGGGGATCGGGTGATTTTGTCGCATTACATTTCAGGTGCTCAGCCTTGGCAAAGCTGAGTTTCATTTCTTTGGTCAGCGCTCGGGTGAAGTGGTTTCCACCGATCGGGACGTTTCTGATCCAGATCTTGTATCCGTTCGAGACCATCAGGGTTGTGTTGTCGCAACCCATGTCCAGAACAATGTAGTATTCGTCGCCGGGCTCGCCTGTTGAGTTCCGTCGAATGTTGAGTTCGTCCAGACTCAAGACGTTATACAAGGCCAGCGGAGCGATCTGAATCAGCTCAACTTCGACCTTTTTCTCTTGGTATGGGCGCAACTGCTGAAGAACTTGTTCGCGTTTCATCGCAAACAAGCCGACCTCGGCATCGAGAAGGAAGCCACCTTCTTCCGCTCCGGCTCCCAGCGGCTGGTAATCCCAGATCACATCTTCGAGTGCGAACGGGATCTGCTGTCGAGCTTCGTATTTGACAATCTCATGCAGTTTGCTCGATTCGACCGGCGGCAACTGAATAAATCGGGCAAGCGCCGACTGGCCGGGAACCGAAATCGCAACCGCATCTCCCTTGAGCTGATTCCGGGAGAGGAACGTCTCCATTGCCTGAGGAACAATTTCGTCAGGAATGGCATCAGGCTGGCTGAGAATTTTTGGGAACGGGATGTAATCGAATGCCTCGGCGACGATCTGATTCGATTCGGGGTCAAGCCGAACCTTGATCGCCTTCAGTGCCGACTGGCCGATATCAATGCCCCAGGCTGCACGTGGTTCCGCCATGTCCAGTGTCCTCATCTCCCTTTGTATGTCAGAGGTCTCGATCTCACAAGTGTTGTTTGCACTTGAGGTTGTGGAGTTGCTGGATTTTTGTGACAGCAGGAGATTCCTGCGAAACATTTGGCCAGTCAACCTCCTGATCTGGATCGGAACTCCATGTCAAGAAGGGAGAGTTACAGTCGTTCTGGTGAAATGAGCTGAAGTGAAAGTGAAATCTCAGTTTACGAGTTCGCGTCTGGTTTCGCCAACCATGCGCAATACCGATTTGGAAATTCTGATGTTGAAGCAACGATTTCAGGGAACCTGAATGCTGCTCAACATTGTCTGGCAAACTGTTTGGAAAATCTGGAACCTGCTGAACTGGTCCGAACGGACTTTTTATTGCCCAGAGGTTGTGTCGCTATTTTCAATCGTTTTTGTTTCGAACGGGATAGTTCTTACTCTTTTGGACGTATCGGAATTCCGAAAAGTTCCCGGATTCTCCTGTATTCGTGTTGATCCATTCCGATGAGACAGTCCTTGGAAGTGTCATAACTGGATTTGTCCACTCAGGAAACATGTTGAATCCTGAGTGGTCAAGTCCGCTCTGCTGGGGGCTGTTTCGAACTGCAGCACCGAATTATTTCTGTTGAGTGTTGGTTCGGGAAACACCAAATTTCGACAGGATGATTTTTGTGACGTCAGTGTCCTGGTAAGTCGTTCCTGTTAAAGGTGTTGTGGAGATGAGGACTCCTTTTCGGGAAGACTCGTTTGCCGGATACCCATGCGAACCTTTCACGAGTGTCGCGTCAAGTGGGATCGATTTGGTGGGCATATCGATAAACAGCTCGACGGGGTCGTATCCCGGTTTTTTGTGGATGTCGACCGTTCTGGCATAGTCCGGGGCTTTTTCGTCCTGCTGCCACCAGTAATAGGCAAACCATGCGTTCGGTTTGGAGATCAGGACAACATCGCCTGATCGCGGGTGGTCAAGTGAGAAGCTACGGCGGTCGGTTCCCACCAGTACGTGTTCGATATCCGGGTGGTCTCTGAACAGATCTGCGACTAGATCGACGTCGTCCGGGTCTTTCACAAAAACGTGGGCGAGCTGGTGATCGACAAGAGCCCAGGCCGGGGATTCTCCCGGAATCAGGTTCTCCTTGCCGTTCTCTTCCTTCAGGGCCAGCAGCCCGGCCTCGCGAAGCAGTCGGTTTGGATACACGACGGTATCAACCTCTGTGATGACGTATTCGCTGGCAACGAGCCATTCGAGATCGTCAAGTTTGGCCTCGTGGAAACCTTTAACTAAACGTCCAAGTGAGGCGTCCAAATCGACCACAGCTTGGATTGCTTGCTCACTGTTTGGGCCGAATTTCTGAGCCGCATAATCCAGGTGTGGGATGTAAATGTAAGTGAACCGGGGTTGGAACCGCTTCGCTGCAATCACGGCTGAATCGATGATCCAGTCCGATGACTTGATGTTGGCCATTGGTCCCCAGAAGTTCATCAAAGGGAAGTGGCCAAGGGTGTCTCGCAGTTCCCCATAGAGTTCCGTGGGCTTGGTGTAGCACCAGAGCGACTCGGAACCATCCGGATTGTGGATGGGGGCAGGGGTGCAAATGAAGTCGGCTCCGGCTCCTTTCGAGTGGAGAGGAAACCAGACAGCCGATGTTAAAGCGGGGTCGGCTTTATGGAGGATGTCCCAGATTTGAGGGGCTTCGAAGCAGTCGTTCCAGGCGGTCCACATCTCGACCTCGCCTTTGTCACGGTAGAAGAACCCGTTGGCAATGATCCCGTGCTTTGAGGGCTTTACGCCTGTGGTGAGGTTTGCTTGTACCGGACAGGTGACAGTGGGGAACGACGGGGTCAACGTGACAATGGAGCCGGGAGCTGCGAGCTTCTGAAGATTCGGCATCTTCAGGATGTCTTCGTTGCGCAGGCCCGGGATTGAGAGCAGCACCATGTGATTAGCCATTGAGTCTGTCTCCAGTGCGAGGTCGGTAGTGGCGAAGGTGATGGTGGACTGTGGCGGTCATTCTGCTGGTACAGTTTCGTCGACCGCCTGCATATTCAAGCTGTTTCTGGACAATTCGAGACTTGAGTTGCTGTCGCAATCTCAGGCTGGAAAAGGCCGTCTCACTCGGTGAAACGGCCAGCATTCCAGTTGTCTGTCAGGACTCAACCGGTTTGATGTCTCGTGTGGTCACACGCCGGTTTTCTCAATCGCGAAAGACGGAGTGTAGCGTCCCGGAAACATTCCCTCGTTTCGAAATCGTTCCGGGGAGTCGCGTAATCCACTCGGAATTAGCGACGTTGCCAGAGTCCGCGATAAATTGGCAAACCAAGTTTTCGTTTCTTGCGTTCGTAACTGGTCTGGTAGTCCATATCGTCGTTAGGGGAGCGTTCGTCGGGAGGTGGTAACGTGTTGAATTCAGGGTGATGGTTCATCAGCCCGGAGATTACACCAAAATATTCTTCCACGTCGGTCCAAGAGTGCAGGTATCCGCCTGGTTTTAGGAGTCCTGCTGCGAGGTCTGCAAAACGATCGTTGAAGACACGTCGTTGGCGGTGGCGTCGCTTCCACCAAGGGTCTGGGAAGTAAACGTGAATCGCGTCGACCGATCCCGGTGCGATCATTTTGGAGAAGGCAACGAAAACGTCCCCGCCGAGAATCCGGACGTTCGGCATTTCACGTTTTTTGATACGCATCGCACCGCGTCGGGCTTCTTTGTAATCCAGTTCGATGCCGAGAAAATTTGTGTCCGGCTTTGCTGGTCCTGCATGAAACAGGAAGAGTCCTCGACCGCAGCCAACGTCGATTTCAACAGGCTTGTCGTTTCCAAAGAAAACAGGCCAGTTCAGTTTTCCGTCGTAGTTTTGTTCGATGTCCGCCAAAACCTGAAAATACGGTTTAAGTTCGACTGGCGGTGAAGTGGCTGGAACGGGCGATGTTGGCAGCTCGGACATAAAAACCGTTGTGTGTTTCGGCTGAAACACATCCAATGCAAAATGTTGAGTCGTCGTGGCAGGCATCATCCTGAGCGACCCGACGTTGCCCAGTGTGCTGCATTCTCACATGTTAGAACAAACTGGGCCAAAGGGAAGCCGTATCGCAGTGCCTGAAAACCGTGGAAGTCTTCGTTGAAGGGGATGGCAGCGAATTTTCGGGGGCTTTCCTGATGTGACTATTCGCGGTGCTCGGTTTGTGTTTTGGGGATTGGGGGTTTCCCGCAGAGAATTTCTTCTACTCTGAATCTTTTGAAGAGTCAGGATGCCGAATTTCAAAAAGAATGTCGGATGTGCCAGAAGAAACTTGTTGACTCATCCTCATCAAATTTTAACATCAAGTCTTCAGCAAATTCTCATCGCTCAATTCTTTACACTGCATGTCCCTTCCTCTCAGTGGAGGAGTTTTTGCCAGTGTTTCCTGTATCTGAATTTTCCGTGTTTTCATTTCGAAACTGTCGGCAGGCGGAATGGTCTGCGGAATGTGTCGTCGTTATCTCTGCGGTTTCGTGTTGGGCGTGTTGTGTTTCTGCCATTTCCTGACAGCCATTGCTGACTGAAAAGAGAGTACTATCGTGAGGTTGCAACGACAGGGGGAAGCGTTAAATGTCCGGACCCCTGCAAAGCTGAATCTGTTGCTAAAAGTTCTGGGGCGGCGTGCCGACGGGTATCACGATTTGCAGACCGTGATGCTGTCTGTTCAGCTTTATGATCTCCTGCAATTCTCTCCTGCTGAATCGGGTGTTGTCCGACTGACATGCGAAACCCGATTTCCCCGATCTTTTTCTGTGTCGCCTGTGCTGGAAGTGGGGGACCGAAATCTGGTGATTCGCGCTGCACGTCTGTTGAAGGAGCAAACAGGAACGACTCACGGGGCTTCGATCCAGCTTGTGAAACACATCCCGATGGAAGCTGGAATGGGAGGCGGGTCGAGCGATGCGGCGGCGACGCTCGTGGCGTTGAACCAGCTTTGGGATTTGAAACTGAGTCATTGCGATCTCCACGAACTTGCAGCTCAACTGGGGAGTGATGTGAATTTCTTCCTGGAATCCCCGATTGCCGGGAAGTGCTCTGGTCGAGGAGAGTCTATTGAGGCGATTCCTGTGATTGGCCCGCTTCATTTTGTGATCGTTAAGCCGCTGTTCGGCTTGTCGACGGCCAAGGTCTTTCAGCAATGGGGAGCACATCGGGCGACCGTCTCTCATTCCATGGAAGAGATTCAGGCCGCGTTAGAAAGTGGATCGGTCCAGCGCATCGGAAGTGTCCTTGGAAATGATCTGACCGAGCCGGCGTTGCAGTTGGATTTGCGTTTGAAGGCGGTTCTTCAACGACTCGCCAGTGAAGATGTTGCAGGTTCAGGAATGACCGGTAGCGGGTCATCGTGTTTTGCATTGTGTCGAACAGCTGCCCATGCGAAGTCGGTTGCTGCGCGGTGTCGGCAAATGAAATTGGGCTACGTGTATACCGTGACCTCTGGTGTTTAGTGCTGGAGCCGTTTTTTCATCCTAATGTCGAACGTTCCAGACCGGAGCATTTGGCTTGGAAGAATGAAGCGTCATTCAGGAAAGAGGGCCGCACCAGCGGAGAGGCGAGTATGAAGCAATCTGGAGGAATGATTGACTGATCCCTTCACTGGGGTTTTGGAACTCTTGGTTTGTTGTCTGTAACGCACCGTATGAATTGGCGCTTGATTGGGCGGACTGCTCAAGCGAAAGCAAGGAGAGCCACATGGAAATCTCTGAAGTACGCATCAAGCTGATGAATGGCGGCCAGGATCGGCTACTGGGATTCTGTTCAATCACCATTGAACAAGCTTTTGTCATTCGGGATCTGAAGATTATTCGTGGGGATAAAGGCCCATTCGTGGCGATGCCCAGCCGAAAACTGACGGATCGATGTCCAGAGTGCCGTTCAAAAAACGCTCTCCGTTCCGCGTATTGTTCCAGTTGTGGCAAACCGTTAAGCAGAAATCGGTCGGTGAAATTTCCAGATGGTCGGGCTCGGTTGTATGCGGATATTGCTCACCCGATTAACTGTGAATGCCGCGACCTCATTCAACAGCGAGTTCTCTTTGCTTATGACGAAGAACTGATTCTGTCGCAACAGGCTGGCTATGTCTGTCGCTATGACGATTTCGGGGAGTTCGAGTACGAGCACGCTGAAGCTGGCCATTGGGAAGAGTTGCTTTATGTCCCCCAAGATGGAGAGTCTCATCGTTGGGATGACAGGCAAGAGGCTCTCGGGCCACATGAGTCGTGTGCTGAATCAGCCAGCCTTGCTCATAAACCTGAAGTCAATTTTGGCGACGGTGTTTTTTAAGCCAGTAAGACCAACTCGGTTTATGTGACACGATCATGACTTGGTGTCGTCAACGCCTTCTCTTTGCAGATGACTGGGAGAGTTTGTTGCTCTCCGGCGTTGGAAAGTGCTGACGGTTTGACGCCTGCCGCTCTTGTCTGTGAGGACCACTGCTGTGATGGTCGCTCGATAAATTTCCAGAAGAGAACTGCAAAGATTGTGGAAACTCCCAGTGCCAGAAGAATCGCCGGATAGCGATAGATCGGTGATTCAGGAAGACGCGTTGCGAGATTGGTGATCCGACTGCCAATGGGCGTGTGAATCAGATACAGCGAATAAGAAATCGTTCCGAATGACGCAAGTGGTTTCAGTAAATCAGGAATGGCGCTGCTTGACCATATGGTGATCAACAGAGCGGTCGAACTGGCAACTGTCGCTTGAACTGGGCCAATCACGAGTGCGTCAGTGATGGTGAATGCCGACAACAACGACGCAAACCAGACTGGCGAGAGTTTGTTAATCTGAAACTGAAATGCGAGCATCCCAATGGCAAAGTGTGGGAGCCAATGGATCAGGAGTGCTCGATTTCCTTCGCCAAGAAATCCAAGCAACGAGACCGACAGCAGGCAGACAACTCGGACGGAATGCTTGTCGTGAACAAGGATCGGGAAGAGCACCGCAATGAAAAGGTAATACTGGAATTCGATGGCGAGTGTCCAGAAAACGGGATTCAACCAATCGTATCCGAGAATGGCATTCAGATAACCGGCGTGCGAGAGAAGCTGAGGCCAGTTGGTTTCAAAATGGCTTCCGCGAAATCCCGGGGCGAGCGAAGAAATCACATGCAACGCGATAACAAGAGCGATACAGGCGATGTAAGGAGGTTCAATACGCTTGAATCGCCGTAAGAGAAATTCGCCGCTGTTTCGATAGGTATAAGCTCGCTGGAAAAGTGAGTAGGGAATGATGAATCCGGAGATGACAAAGAAGGCATCCACTCCCAGCCAGCACCATGAACCAACGACTCTGATAGGATCTGAGCTCGGAAGAAACTCAGAATTCCCACAGGTGAAGTGATAGAAACAGACGGCCAGCGCCGCGATTCCACGCAAGGGAGCCAGAATCGGGATGTGCGTTGTCTGCCGCATGAATCTGATCGAATTGCTGCTTGAAAGAGTTGGTTTTCAGGCAGATATCGTCAGAGGCCGTCCGTCAGATTGGGAGATGATCCCGGATTGAAGCAAATGCAGTGAAACTACAGCGTATGAATCGTCATTCCGCCATCGATCTTCAAGACTTGTCCCGTAGCGTAGGGAAGATCTCCTGACACAAGCGCTTTTACTGCTTTTCCGATATCTTCAGGAGTTCCCCAGCGTCGATTCAGGGTCAATCCTTCTTCGATGAGTTTGTTGTATTTCTCTTCCACACCCGAGGTCATGTCGCTGCGAATCACACCGGGGCGGACTTCAAAGACATCGATCTCAAATTCTGCAAGTCGCGCGGCCCATAGTTTTGTCGCCATGCCCAATGCGGACTTTGTCAGGCAATAGTCTCCGCGATTGGTCGAAACAAACTCTCCTGAGATCGAAGAGACGAAAACAATTGATCTTCGGATGGCTGGGGATCTCTCTGTTTGCTTTGCCATCTCTCTGGCGACCAGTTGAGTGAGAAAGTAAGGCCCTTTCAAATTGACATCAATCACCCGATCGAATGACTCTTCATCTGCTTCCAGAAGATCTTTTCTGCCTGGTGAAGTGATCCCGGCGTTGTTTACCAGCGCGGTGATTTTCCCAAACTGACCGATCGTTGCATTCACAAGCCGAGCCCGATCATCCGCGTTGCCAATGTCGCCGGGACAATAGGCAATAGTCGTCTGGTAGACTGACAGTTCTGCCAACACATCGTGAATCTGATCGATCGGCCGAATGCCGTTCAACATCAGATTCCACCCGTTCGCGGCCAGTTGTCTGGCAATCCCGAGGCCAATCCCCCGGGCGCCTCCGGTGATGATGGCAACACGTTCGTTAGTCATGCTGTTTTGGTGTTGGCGTGATAGAGATAAATGTGATCAGTATGAACAAGGGATTCAGCAGCCTTCTCGATAAGAGCGAAGCTGAATCCCTTGTGCCAGAGACGCGAAACTCTTCTTGGAGCTGCGTTAGTTTTTCGAATCTGCTTCGATTGCGCTCCAGTCAACTGGAGTGACTTCATCGAGAACAATGGATTTGATTCCGGTTCGTTGGCTGATCTTTGATCCTTTTCCGCCGCGGGATGTGACAGCGTATTTCATCTGTCCGAAGCTCAATGTCTTATCGTGCTCGTTGATGACCTTGAGAACATCGCTTGGACGCGAAAGGCGTTTGGCTCCCAGAACCAGATCGCCTTCCGGAATCTTGATTCCTCGAACCCCTTTTCCGGCTCCGGAAAGAATCGGGACATCGGAAACGGCAAAGTGAATCAGGCGAGCCTGACGCGAAATCAGGAAGACGGTATCTTCTTCGCCCATCAGTTCCGCATGGACCACACGGTCACCTTCCACAAGACGACAGTATCGGCGTCCGGCTTTGGTGGATGCGACACGGAATGGACTGAGCGGAATCCGCATCACATTTCCAAACGCAGTGGCAACAAACAGGTACGGGCCCGGTGGAAAGCCTTCGTATTCCACGTCTGCCGGAGTGAAACGTGAGTCGGTTGTGAGCGACGCAACAATACTGGTTCCGTCGCCCATTTTGATGTGCTTCGAAAGCGGTTCGCCATAGCCTGTTGAGGGGGGGATCTGCTCGACAGGCAGCGTGTAGGCAACACCATCATTCGAGAAGAAAATGAGATGATCGAGTGTTGACGCTGGAAGTACGTTGAGGATTGTTTCTCCTTCACGAACGCGCAGTTTGTCGATACTCGAAATCTTCCCGAGACGTCTGACCCAGGCTTCAGACGAAAGCACGACGTTCGTGTTCTCCTTGACGATATACGCCTGTGGGTCGAACTCGGCAATTTCTTCTGACGATCCGAGAGTCGTGCGTCGCTTGTCTTCGAATTCGGCTCCGAGGGCATCCAGTTCTTTTTGAACTTCTCCCCAGAGACGTTTTTCAGAACCCAGAATACGGCGAATTCGTTCCGCTTCTTTTTCCTTCTCGGCCAGTTCTTCGCGAATGCGACCAATTTCGAGTGTCGAGATTCGATAGAGCTGCAGTTCCAGAATCGCGGTTGCCTGAACTTCATCAAGCGGGAAAGCTTTGACGAGTTTCTCGCAGGCATCTTGCTTGCCAGTGCTTTGACGAATGATCTTCAAGGCCTTTTCCAGCCCGTCGAAGATGATGACGAGTCCGCGCAGAATATGGATTCGTTTTTCCAGAGCTGCGAGCAGGAACTCGAATCGGCGCCGGACGGTCATAAGCCGGAAGTCGAGGAAGTACTTGAGGATCTCGATGAGATTGCAGCGGCGTGGCAGAAGGACGCCATGTTCATCAGGAACAAGGCACGTTGCGTTATATGCGAAGTTGTCTTCGAGGCGACTGTGCTTATAGAGATAAGCCATGACTGTGTTCGGATCACTGCCCGGCTTAATGTGCAGAACGATCCGCAGGCCAAGTTCTCCGTTGGATTCGTCGGCAACGTCGAGCAGTTGTGGGAGCTTCCGAGAATCACGGATGTCACCCAGCGAATTCATCAATGGGCCGGTTTCCACTCCATACGGAATGGAGTGAATCACGATGCGGTTATTGACTTCCTTGCGACCTTCTTTGTCGAGAGCCCATTCGGCGCGGACCTTGATTGTTCCTCGGCCCTCTTCGTAAATGGTCTTCAGTTCTTTTCGGTCTGTGACGACACGGCCCCCGAGTGGGAAATCCGGGCCTTTGATGTACTTCATCACCTGTGGCAAGGTGGCGTCTGGCGTGTCGATCAGAAAGCTGCAGGCTTTGATGACTTCGCCGAGATGGTGAGGAGGGATGCTTGTCGCCATCCCGACTGCGATTCCCTGCGTTCCATTAACAAGCAGGTGCGGGAACTGAGCCGGCAGAACGACCGGTTCTTCACGAACGGCGTCATAGGTGGGGCGCATGTCGACGGTGTTGTACCGCAACTCGCCCATGAGGCGTTCCGCGATCTTTGTGACGCGTGCCTCGGTGTATCGCTCGGCTGCGGCGGGAAGTCCCATCAGGTTCCCGAAGTTTCCCTGGCCATCGACCAGTGGAACCCGCATTGTGAAATCCTGAGCCAGACGCACCATGGCGTCATAGACTGCGACGGTCCCGTGCGGGTGGTAGTTCCCTGTTGTATCCCCGACGATCTTCGCGCATTTTCGATATTTTGCGTCCGCGGTCAGCCGCAAATCTTCGTACATCGTGTACAGGATACGTCGTTGCACCGGCTTCAAACCGTCGCGGACGTCAGGCAACGCCCGTGACATAATCACGGACATCGCGTAATTCAGATACCGACGTCGTGTCTCATCGCTGATGGACACGTACTGGAGTTGATCCATCTCGCTAGATCCATTCTTGTCGGTCGGGGTTCCGTTCCCTGTCATGGGGAGTCTTCAATTTGAAAATGTCGCGGACGTGAAAGTGACAATTTGAACCGCTTTCTTCATTCGAACCATCAGGTTCAGAATGTGATCAAGCTGGTTCTTTGTCAGGTATTGCTGTTCAGACAGTCTGGCTGGTTCCCTGACTCATCTCATGGCTCATCAGAGGCTTGTTTTCTGATGGTTTTTACTGAAGAGGAATACCTGACATGGCACTAGTTGATAATGAAATTGCTCTTTTGCAGCAATCTCCATTCGAATCAGCCCCATTCAGGTCAGCATTCAGAGCTCGAAAATGAATCGCCTGTATCGAGAGTTCCTGATGGGAGCAAATGGAAATGGCAATTGGCCCATTGCCCAAAGTTTTCTTCGAGTTTGATCGTCAGTGTCGACATTTGGTGGACATTCAGGCTGGCGATTGCTTTTAGCCCGATCCATTCTGCGATCATTTCAACTGTCGTTTGTTTGATTGGGAGCAGAATGCATTCGTCTTTCGGGAACACCCAACGACGGTCGGCGTATTTGACCTCAATCTCACGCTCCTGAACATCGACATGAATTTCCGGATGCAGCAATGGCAACAGCATTCGATGGTCGAGCGAATCGCAGACGCGTTGCAGTTCGTCGCGGAGAGCAATGAAGTCAAAAACGAACCCATTCTCGTCCAGCGAGCCTTCAATGGTCGCGGCCAGACGAAAATTGTGGCCATGCAATCGTTCGCAAAAATCACCAATCGTGATGAAGTGACCAGCCGAAAAAACAAGGTGGTCTTTGGTGACGTCGATAGAGAACATGCGTTTGATGTGAGAGTTCAATGGGAGACCGCTTTGTTCTGTTGAATCGTTGTTGAA
>JBEBTF010000016.1:0-36383 GCA_040393865.1 Planctomicrobium piriforme
TTTGCTCCATGCTGGTAATGGTACGTGACAGGGAATCCCTTACCATTGTTTAAGAATGGAACACCATGCGGCCAATAGATCCAAAATGCCTTGCCGACCAGCAGGCGACGCGGGACGGTTTCGTGCCCTGCGTCCCAAAGCCGACTGTCGTTGCTCTGAGGGCTGTTGTCTCCGAATGCCAGGAAGTGATCTTCCGGGATAATGAGTGTTCGTTCGCCAAGCTCGCGTGAAAAGCTGGCATACGTTTCGGCCCAGGCTTCCGGATTGTTCATGTGGAGCTCAAGCTGATTGGCAAGGTGCTGAAAATTCTTGCCCGGCTGCCCGATGCGATAGTAGATGTCCCGTTCGAGAAAGAGATTGCTGACTTTTGCAGAGACTCCCGATGCGGCGATGCCGACAGGGGTCAGGTCTTGATCAGTTGGAAATGGATTTCCGGTCGCTCCGTTATGTTGAAGTTCCGCACCTTCCCCGAACGGAATCAGTCGACCGTTCACCCACAGGCACAGCCGGTTGTCGACGTTCGCAAAGGCGACCTGATATGTCCCTTTTCCTTTGATCGGAGTCGGGGCCTTGGCAAGCTCACGAATCCGCTCATTCAGCTGGGAATTCACTTCTTCCAGTACCGCCTCGCCGCTGAAAGGATTCAAGCGACATCGATACCATGATGTTCCTTCACAGAGTTCAATGGTCAGCTCTGATTTATCGGAGGCGTCTGTAATTTCCAATTGGAAGTTGATAGTCAGATCTGGAACCCAGTATGCGCCAAAATCGATTCCTTCGGGAGTTGCTGCATCAAACGGGCGATCTCCATAACTGGCGTTATATCCGCAGAAATCTCCGATCAGGCGCGGCTCTGGAGTGATGGGTAAATTGTGTTCGATTGCCCGCCAGTGTTTTGGCATCGGAAAGAAGTGGCGGTATCGCAGCCAGTGTGAGTGGCTTTGTTGATCTTTCGTGATCGAGTAGCTGCGATCACTTTCGTTTCTCTTCCAACCTTCGGGAGTATCTGACCACTGGCCGATTGTTCCATTGTCCGACGCCACCATGTTTTCCCATCGCTCTGGCCATCCAGCCTTAATAAGGCTTTTTGCAGGGTGGTTGTCGTCATAAACCGGAATCTGGATCATGCGTTGTTTGGCAGGATCTTTACGAAGAATGACTTCCTGCTGGTTGTCTTCAATTCGGTAGAGATCTCCATTGCGGATTCGAATTGATTCGCCAGGGAGCCCGACAAGACGTTTGATGTAATTCGTCTGTGGTTCGGCCGGGTATTTGAAAACAAAGACATCCCAACGGTTCGGTTCACTGAATTCATAAGTGAACTTGTTGACCAGAATTCGGTCGCCGTTGAAGGCGAGGTCATCGAGAATCTGTTTGTTGTCGGCGCCACAGTTATCGCAGACGGCCCCCCGCAGACGAATATTCGTCATCAGGTAACCGGTTTCTGGCACAACTTCATGACTTGCACCAACAACGACCCGGTGGCCGCATTGGGTGCATTCCGTTTCTTTGTGGCGGCCATAAAGCGTCGGCGCCATTGACCCGGTCGGGATCACAAACGCTTCGGCTTCAAAGGTGCGGAACAGGAATGCCAGTACAAAAGCAAACAGGATCGACTCGATGGTGTCTCGAGTTCCTTCCTGATGCTTTTCTTTTTTTCTGGTCTTTGTTTTATCCGTCTCTTGCGACGACTCTTGTTCAGTCGGGGGCGGAACTTTATCAGTTTGAGGCATTGCTGCGGTATTCCTGAACAATTCTCGCGAAAAATGTCTCGCGGAAAACGGATCTGTTCTCCTCCAGGAATTCCACTCCTCCATGGCGCGAGCTGCGGCGCTGTGTCAGGGATGTGAGTGCGATCGACTGGTGCTACCGTGTTCTCAACGGCTTACTGCCCCAGAATTTGCTTCCCGGAAGTCCTCCCCATCATATGCGTTTTCAGACCAACTCAAAAGGCGACTCCGATTTCGGCAAGTTTGCCCGTTTGAAACGGTTTCTGCGTCGTCTGCGGTATCGGTGTTATCTGTTACAGCGATAGGGCTTGTGTGAAATTGACAAGCTCAGATTTTGAGGTGTCTGCAGAGTGCTGCCGCAGTTTTGTGCTTGGGTTTCCATCAAAACCGAATAGGAAGTGGGCCGAGAACAGGAACGCCTCCGTGTCGGGCCTGTTGACGTTGCTCCTCGGTGGCGATGGGAAGGCAATCCGCAATTGTGCGAGCAAACACTTCGAGTTCGTTTCGAAGATGTGGCGACGGGAACTGGCTTGGGAGGTCGGAAGCAGGGGCTTCGCCGAGTTGATGAAGCAGTTGTATGGAGCGCAGAGCGTGACGTTTGGCGCCAGCGGGATTCTGTTCCAGACATTTGACGCCGCAGGCTGCGAGTTTGATGAGCGCTTTTGTGAAGTCTGCGAGTGGTCCACACCGGCCCAGGGCGATCCAGTCATGCTCCCAGGCTTCGTGCGCCTCCCAGTAATATCCATGCTGAAATAGTCTGGCTCCCTGCTTCCAGATGGGAATCAGAGAAGTATCGACGAAGGGCTTTTCCTCGTCCTGTTCGCCGCTGCTGGTCGGCCTTTGCAGTGTGGGCTTTTCGGATCGATGAGGATGTGCCGTCAGACCTGAGACGTAGGTGTAATACGGCAAATACTGCGAGTCGTCATCCGGTTCAGGAGTCGAATCGGGGAACATGGCAGCCTTTCGTGTCACCGACATTGACCCGGTTTTCGAGGGTGAGTTACATCCCCTGTGAGAAATTTACTGAGATTTTAATGCTCTCATTCTGATTGTCATTTCATCATACCTGTCGGGCAATTGAGTTTGTGTATGAAACGGTTTCTTCTCAGGAACAGTCGGATTGCCTGCCTTTTCGCATCCGTATTGGCTATTGGCTGTGCGACTGGGTCGACATCGAATACGGCGAGAACCAGTACAGAGCAGTTATTGCTGGCCAATGCCATCGATCAGTCGTTGGACAAAGTCAGTTTCACGAACTTTGCAGGCACAAATGTGTTCCTGCAAGAGAAATATGTTGAGTGCGTCGACAAGAATTATGTCATCGCATCGACGCGCCATCGTTTGCTGGCTGCAGGAGCTCATCTGGTTGATTCCGCAGATAAAGCGGATGTTGTTCTCGAAATGCGTTCTGGAGCAGTGGGAACGAATTCGGATACCTCCTTTATCGGAACCCCGGAAATTGCGTTGCCTGGGATGTTAACCATTCCAGAGATCAAGCTCGCTGAGCGTCGAAAACAGCAGGCAATTGCCAAGATCGGGATGGTTGCTTACGACCCGAAAACGAATGCTGTGTTGGGGACCGGTGGAACAACATTGTCAGCTTCTGTGGACAATAACTGGTTCGTCGCTGGAGTCGGCCCGTATCAGACAGGAGCATTGAAGAACGAAGTCCATAATTCAACAACCGGAATTGCGGCTCGGCCACAGGGCCATATTCCAGTCAGGGTGGCGTTCTCAACTCCTCCCAAAGCACCTGCCGAATCCCCGACACAGATCGCCACTGGTGCACCAGCCGGAGAGCCGGCAGCGACGTCTCGAATCAAACCGGCTGCGCATACCGACGATGAAGCTGCCTGGGCCAAGTAATGGCTCTGTGATGTTGGTGGATTGTGTTGGTAAATAGATTGATTTTCTCTCGGGGCATTGAGCGTGACTCAATGCCCCGTTTTCATTGGTCCCGGATGTGGTTGATTCTCGGAATCCATTCGACAGAACGGCTGGGGATACGTGCGGATCTGGATTTGAAGTGAAATCTCTCTTATGTCGGGAAATACCGCGCTCTGGCTGGTGTAATGATGTTGCTGTTTAGTTGTGATTCCATGCTTGTTTGAGCTCTGCGTTGGAGTCGAATCTACCGTTTAGGCATCCCGGAGATTGTGGCGTCGTTTCTGATATTTTCCGCAGTTTTAGAAGACTGAGCCATGTTCTGAAGGACAGAAACGAGGCACCGGGGTTGAAGAATGCGTGTGTCGTTCTATTGGGATCTTTGGCATTCAAGCTCGCATCAGAATTCACTTGGTTGTGCGTGTTTTTCTCTGCTGAAACGGCCACGGACACTGGCTGTAAAGCGGTTCCAAAAACTGTTGCCGAATTCTCAATTTGAATCTGCCGATCTATAATTCTCAGAGCCGGTACGAAATTCGGTCCTCTCATGACTGACAGAGATCATCGCGAAAACTGATCTCGTTCAGGCTTTAAAGTTGTGATGCAACAGTTGTTGAGCATTCGTAAGTGGACCGCTTTGGAGCTGAAAGCGTTTGAGTGAGAGGTCTGCTTTTGCTCCTGTATGGAGTAAAATCGGGTCGCTCGAAGAGTGCTTGTTCAGCGAAACTAGATCAGAAAATGGTGTTGTCTTGGCAAAGAAAGCTCTTATCACTGGCGTCACAGGACAGGATGGTGCGTATCTTGCTGAACTGCTTTTGAACAAAGGGTACGAGGTTCACGGAATTAAACGCCGTGTATCACTTTTTAATACAGACAGAATCGACCATCTCTATCAGGAACCGCATGAAGAGGACCGTCAGTTCATTCTTCATTATGGTGATCTGACGGATGCGGCAAACCTCATTCGAATCGTGCAGCAGGTTCAGCCTGACGAAATTTATAATCTTGGTGCTCAGAGCCATGTTGCCGTTTCATTTGAATGCCCTGAGTACACCGCAAACTGCGATGCGTTAGGGACACTGCGTCTTCTCGAAGCGATTCGTATCCTTGGTCTGGAAAAGAAGACGCGTTTTTATCAGGCATCGACATCCGAGTTGTACGGGAAAGTACGTGAGGTCCCTCAGACTGAAGAGACTCCGTTTTATCCGCGCTCGCCCTATGGGGTCGCAAAGCTTTACGCCTACTGGATCGTAAAGAATTACCGCGAGTCGTACGGCATGTTTGCGTGTAACGGCATTCTGTTTAATCACGAGTCTCCGATTCGTGGGGAGACATTTGTCACGAGAAAGATCACGCGGGCTCTTGCTCGAATTAAGCTCGGCCTGCAGCCATGTCTCTATCTCGGAAACTTGGATGCACTCCGTGACTGGGGACATGCTCGCGATTATGTGGAAATGCAGTGGTTGATGCTGCAACAGGATCAGCCGGATGACTATGTCATTGCATCAGGCGTTCAGCATTCCGTTCGTGACTTTGTCACCCTTGCAGCCAACTACCTCGATATTGACATCGAGTGGCAGGGGACTGGTTTGAACGAGAAGGGGATTGATGCCAGTACCGGTGCAGTCATTGTGGCTGTTGATCCTCGTTATTTCCGTCCATCTGAAGTGGAAACATTGCTTGGCGATCCATCTAAGGCCCGCCGAGAACTGGGATGGGTGCCCCAAACGACATTCGCAGAGTTGGTTCGTGAAATGGCGGAATCAGACCTTGCGATTGCGAAGCGTGATGAGTTAGTCAACAAGGCTGGATACAGGTCGTTTGATCATCATGAATAAGTCTGCTCGGATTTATGTTGCAGGGCATCGAGGGTTGGTTGGTTCGGCCATTGTTCGCAGATTTCAAGAGCTTGGGTTTCATAACCTGCTTCAACCAACGAGGCAGGAGCTTGATCTGACATGCCAGTCCGCAACATCTGCATGGTTTCGGGAAAATCGTCCTGACTATGTGTTCCTGGCAGCAGCAAAAGTCGGAGGGATTCTGGCGAACAGCACATATCCCGCTGATTTTATTCGCGAAAATCTTCTGATTCAGACGAATGTGATCAGCGGTGCTTTTGAGTCAAAGACGAAAAAGCTGGTGTTTCTCGGTTCATCCTGTATCTATCCGAAGTTTGCTCCACAGCCGATTCAGGAATCCGCTTTGTTGACGGGACCGTTGGAGCCAACAAACCAGTGGTATGCGATTGCAAAGATTTCTGGATTGATGATGTGTCAGGCGTATCGTCGTCAGTACGGGTTCAATGCGATCTCGGTGATGCCGACCAACCTTTATGGTCCGGGCGACAACTTTGATCTGGTGAATTCACACGTTCTTCCTGCACTGATACGCAAGTTTCACACTGCAAAAGTGAATGATGAACCGAGTGTCATGGTTTGGGGAACAGGAACTCCACGTCGGGAATTTCTCCATGTGGATGATCTCGCGGACGCAGTGATCTTTCTGGCGGATCACTATGACGATGAAGAACTCGTCAATGTTGGTCCAGGCTACGACGTGACCATTGCTGAGCTGGCAGAAATGGTAAAAGAGATTGTGGGGTATCAAGGGACGATTCTTTTTGATGAATCGAAACCGGATGGCACACCGCGAAAGCTCATGGATTCTTCGAGACTTTCAAGCCTTGGTTGGAAGCCGAAGCGTGATTTACGCGAAGGGCTGCAATCGACCTACGAGTGGTTCCTGTCTCAGTCGGAAACGAATGTGAACGCGATTCGTTGGGAAAAAGAAGTTTCAGTCTCAGCGTGAAACCGTTCTGCAGTTCCGGCAGGGCCGAAAGGGCAGCGTGTCATTGCGACATTCGCGGTTTACAGACGGATCTCTATTCACGGAACAACCGGCGTTAAGGAATGACATCATCCAGAAGTGAAATCCCGACGATTTGGGATTTCTGGACGAGGACGCGACTCCGATTGACGTTGATCCCGTGCCGGACTGCTTCGATGATGTACTGGTCTCGTGTGGTGCTTGAATCCCTGAGGTCATGCGCATCGGCATCTTCGAGGATGAGATACTGTGAATCTTCTCCAGTCAGTATCCCCAGGTAGACATACGGAGAGATCAGGTCGAGCACGACAAGCTGACCAATGAACTCGTTAATGACGTCCGTAGTGTTCACGAGAGTCCTTTCGTTTTGTGGGCGAGACTCTTTCGCTGCAGCTGCAAATCACTGAGCCCTGTTTCGCCTGTTGATAGATCGGTGTTGAATCTCAAGTGGGCGTATTCACGGTACCATGCAGCGAGTTCTTTTGACGTTGTCAGGTTTTGAGCCGTTTCAATGCGTTTTGCGAATGTCAAAACCGACTCTGATGTTCGCCGGGAAAATCCATGGCGTTTCAGCAAGTGGTCCATTCGCTGACGCTCTTTGGCCAACGGATGATTATTTCGAATGTGAGTGAACTGGGGAGAATATCGCTTCCATCCGATTCCGAGTATCAGAATGAAGATCACTGCTGTGCCGACAATCACAGATGTTGTGCGCAGCAGCAGAATAACCTGACTCCAGAAATCCGTTGAATTGATGGCGTTGATCAAGCGACGAAACAGGATTGTGAGTGCGTCTTTCCATGTTTCAATGAAGGTCGGCTGAGCGGACGAAGGAACGCCATCTCCAGGTGTCGCTTCGACAGTTTTCCAGCATTTTTCTTCGAAGTCATAGGCCTCTGCCCAGGCATGTGCATCTTCGTTTCTGACGATCCATTCGCCGTTGATCTGGTTTTTATTCGAAACCACAAAGCCTGTCACATAGCGTGCGGGAATTCCTTGCATTCGCAGCAGAATGACGGCAGACGTTGCGAAGTATTCGCAGTGGGCCGGCATTCGTTTCATCAGGAAGTTATCCAGACGATCAATCTCTGCGATCAGGTCATGCTCCAGGGAGTATTTGAATTCGGTCTGAAGAAATTGAGTCACCGCGTCAATCTTGGCAGCTGAAGTGTGATGATATTTACCAAGTGCATTGGCAAGCTCTGCAACGTATGGGGAAATTTCATCCGGGATCTGGAGATAGACAGGGTTAATCTCACTCCATTCGACCTTGGGAAGATCGCCTGTTTCAACGGTGTATGTTGCTGCTCCATCCCCGCCGTCTCTGCGAACGGTGCCGCCTGTTGACATGTAGACCAACAGAGACTGGCAAGTAATTTGATAGGCATTGAGTGGCATGAAGCAGTTTCCGCGGATCTGCTTCTCCAGTGTGTCGATCACCATTTTTTGTGGATGCGGAGAGGTCGTTTCCCACAGGCGAAACTGATGTTCGTTTTCTTCTCCGTCTGAACCAGATGAGTTTGGCCCAGCTAATGGAACAATCGGGCGTCTCTCGCCTGTTGTATGCCACCGATTACCTCGGAAGTAGTCAAAGACGATCCCTCGCAGGTAATCGGGACGTTCATTCGATCGGATTGTCAGGGCAATATTTTTATTTCCGAACTGCCTGATCGACGAAACGTCAGCGAGTCCCCCGGTTCCGGAAAACCCCTGATTCGTATCGAATTGGTCTTTAGAGAAAAGCAGATTCCCGACGAATCGCTCAAGCTGATTTCCATATCTTTGAAACAGGAGAGAGACGTGTTGACCTGTATAAAGGGATGTCGCAAGAACGCTTCCAATCAAGATGAACCTTAACCATCCTTCGCGAGGGGCATTCTGCTGGAGAATTCTGACTCGACTGGATGCAGCGAAAAAGCTCCAGCAGATCAGGTAGGCAAGGTTGATGTAAACAACGATTGAGCGGTTGTGCGTTGAGACTCGAACATCTTCGGAGAGCACAAGCCCAATGCTGGAAATGGCCAGGAACCAGATCGGAAGTCGGTAGCTGTAAGCCTTCAGAAACAGCATGGCGAGTTGCATTGTGATGCAGGCACAGGCGATTTCGTAGGCCCCTTCGGTTCCAATGAATCCCATGGCCGAAAAGTCATGAATGATGACACGGCTGCGATAGAGGTAGAACGCCATCACTCCCAGGCCGACCATCAGGGCTGGAACTCTGATTTGCAAACGGAACTGAGGGGCAAACCAGCCTGCCAGCGCGAGTGCGGTCACAGGGAGGGGACACGGTTGAATCAATGTTGTCAGGCAGAAGTTCTGAATAAGAATCAGAATCACCGCTGCCGTTCTCTGGAGATTCGGCAACCGCCTGATGCCAAACCAGTCGTCGATTACAGTGGACATTGCTCCCCCTGTAGAATCTGGTTTGCTGTGATCTGCGTGACGGGGCTGTCTGTCGAAACGGGAATTGTTGTTGGAAGTTCTCTAATCAGGATGATCTTCAAACTGCATCCACTGCGTGCAATCTGATTCACCAGTTCCTGTCGGGTGTCGTCCCAGTCCAGAAAGATGCAGATGATAATCGAAGTCGATTCCAGTGAATCACGGATATTCGAGCTCAGGTCTTCGAATGGATTTTTGAAAACCGGTTCCAGTCCCGCGAGAATCTCGAGGATGGAATCAAGATAGGTCGAGCTTGAAGAGTTCGTTTCGAAATGAAAGATTTCCGGGCCAGCAGCAAAAATTTCTACAATTGACCCCTGATGATCGAGTGAATCGGCGACTGCTGCGGTCAAGCTGATGGCCGCTTCAAATTCCTTCTTTGCCTGAGGCTGGATTTTGCCCCAGCGGTGCGGGACGAAGGTGTCGAGGACAATCGAAACGTGAGTGCAAACCTCTTCCTGGTACTCGCGCACCACAGGTTTACCGACCCGAGCCCAAGCTCGAAAGTCGAGACGTTTCGACGGCTCACCTTGAATGTATTCCCGATTTCCTTTGTATTCTGCTGTGTCTCCGGAATGGGCTTCCTGAAACTGCCCTCCAGATTGAAAGCGATACGACATTGGCAATTCAAGTTGTTCCAGCGGATGAAACTCAGGGATTGCAACAATCCCTTTGATTGGAACTTTATTGTTGCCGACTCGCAGGAAGTTCAACGGGAAGGTGCTGTGCATCCAGATGTCCGGGATGACATGGTGCCCACGATGTTCAACACGAATATGAACCGGGAGAGACGCAAATTTTCCTCGGCCGAGATAAGGAATCATTGCGTTTGCATTCAGGTGCTTCAGTCCGTCCGGGAGCTGAAATGTTCCACACATCAGATCGAATGCGGGAAAGTATCCAAGATTCTGAACGGTGATTGTCCCGGATGCCGTCTCACCTGCAGTGATTCGTTCAGGGAATGAGGCCATGACCTTCAGCTTGGGCCGAAAAATCGATCCCGTCAGCTCAATGAACCCGAAGAGAACGACAATGCCAGCAAAAACCTGATGAATCGGGATTTCAACAGTAATGATCCCGCCTGCACTCAGGAACATCAGTAACACCGCCATCTGGCCGACTGAAGTGAGTCGGTATTGGAAGAAGAATGCCATCTTCCTCATCAGCCAGCTTTGGCGGCGTTTCATGCAGGCACCGGAAACTGTTTGATGATTTCTTCAACGATCTGCTCTTTTGAGATCGTACCGTAACGCGCCTTCGGCGTCATAACCAGACGGTGAGCCAGCACGTAAGTGGCAAGTTTTTGAACGTCGTCAGGAAGCACAAAATTGCGACCAGCGAGGAATGCACAGGCTTGAACCGCCCGAAAGAACATCTGTGAACCGCGAGGGCTGACCCCCAGCTTGAGCAGGGGGTGCTGTCTGGTCCTGCCAACGATGTCAACAATGTACTCGGCAATGCTGCGTTCCATGTGCACCTGACGGACTGCCGCCTGCAATACAGCGACTTCGGACATGGTCATGACCGATTCTGCTGCGGCATCATTGATTGCTGCACCGTGGTAGAGGATTTCGACTTCCATGTTTCTGTCTGGATAGCCGACCTTGAGCTGAACAAGAAATCGGTCCAGCTGTGCTTCCGGAAGCGGGTAGGTTCCGTGAAAGTCGATCGGGTTCTGTGTTGCCAGCACCAGAAACGGATGGGGGAGTTGATAGCGTACCCCTTCGATCGTCGCCTGACCTTCGCTCATCGCTTCCAGCAATGCCGACTGTGTTCTGGGAGACGCCCGATTGATTTCGTCGGCAAGCAGAATGCTGCTGAAGATGGGCCCCTTTTTGAATGTGAAGGAGCCGTTCTGAGGATTGTAGATCGAGGCTCCGAGAATATCAGAGGGGAGCAGATCCGGGGTGAACTGAACCCGGCGAAACTCAGCATCAAGACTGGTCGCCAGGGCTTTTGCGAGAGTGGTTTTTCCAACGCCGGGAACGTCCTCCATCAAGATCGATCCCCCGGCAAGGAGTCCCACGAGGAGGATATCGATGGTTTCTTCTTTCCCGCGGATGACTTTCGCGAGATTTTGCTGCAAGCGTCGCAAGCGACCTTTTAACTCGATGAGCTCCTCTGGCTTCAGGGCGATCTTCTCGATCCCTTGGGGCGGATGGGGGCTTCCGGAAGGGGCTGAACGCCCAGTGGAATTTCCCTGACTCGTCAAGTGTTCCATTCGTAACGGCTTTAACTGTCCAGACCACATTCTCTGGAGAGGAGTGGTCGATTCAACCGGATTGATGCTGAGACGGGGGAGAAATCCGCCGACAAGTTGTCGATTGGAGAGTTTAACAGAGCTGATAAAGCTCGGCCAATCCGAATCAGTGTGGAATTATCTGAAAGATTTTGATTGAATCTGATTGAATTTGATCGAGGTCACTGACTACGATCGAGTTCGTCACTCAGATATCTGGTGAACTAAGGTGAGCAAGGGGACTTGGGATGCTCTTGGATCAGCGACGCCAAAGCATTCTTAATCTCATTGAATGTAAAGGGTTTGCTTCTCTTCGAGAGATTGTTGACGAGATCGAAGTAAGCGAATCAACTGCGCGGCGAGATTTGGAATATCTTGAAGGGATTGGTCAGATTCGGCGAACGCGAGGAGGCGCAGCGTTCGTTGGTGAGTCCCTGACCGGTTTTGATGATCGTCGCAATCTGGCGTTTCGGGAGAAACAGAGGATCGGGAAGTTTGCCGCTGATTTGATCGGCACTGGCGAGACGATCATTTTGGATGGCGGAACAACGACTTTGGAGGTTGCCAGGCACCTTGCAGGGAAGTCGCTGCAGGTTGTGACCAATTCCCTGCCGATTGTGAATCAGTTGGTAGGCATGACGGACATTGAGGTTGTGTTCCTGGGGGGCTACCTGTACCCAAAGACAGGCGTGGCCCTGGGAGAGTTGACGGTTGCGGCGTTGAAGCAGATTCACGCCAGACGGTTAGTGATGGGTGTTGGCGGGATTACTGCAGCAGGGTTGTTTAACTCAAACTCCCTGTTGGCTGAGGCTGAGCGTCAGATGATGGCGTCAGCCGATGAGGTTGTTGTCGTCGCTGACAGCAGCAAGTTCGGGCATTCTGAGTTAGTGCGATTGTGTGGGTTGGAATCAGTGCATCGTCTGGTGGTAGATGCAGGATTGCCGATCGAGTGGCAAGAGCAGGTGAGAGGCTTCGGGATTGAATTGATGGTCGTTGAAGAGCCTGAATAACTTCAGGTTCTCTGGCGGGCTCTCTGGCATTCGAAGAAAATGTCAGAGCAATTCATCCAGCGGTTTCGGTCTGAGGATTTGGAAAGACAGCTCATGGCGGCAGATAACTTTGCAGGTGTGGGACGCAACGACATCGAGCAGGTCGTGCGATCTGTATTGAGCAAGCATCTTGGCAATGTGACTCCTGTTGCAGCTGCGCCGGCAAAAGCCCCCAATCCACTTCTGGTGAATATCTCTGCCAGACATTGTCATTTGACTGACGAACATATCGAAATTCTGTTCGGCAAAGGTCACAAATTGACCCCGACCAAGTGGCTCTATCAGGAAGGCTATTTCGCCGCTGAAGAGACCGTCGCCATTGTCGGGCCTCGTCGTCGGATGCTGCCTGAGGTTCGAGTTCTTGGGCCATCCCGTGGTGCCTCTCAGGTCGAGCTTGCGTTCACAGATTCGATCTCTCTCGGCCTCGATCTCCCGATTCGGATCAGTGGGGACGTTGCTGGAACGCCGGGCTGTCTGATTGTGGGACCTAAAGGCAGTCTGGAATTGAAAGAAGGAGTCATTCGGGCCATGCGACACGTTCATATGTCGCCAGCCGATATGGCTTATTACAACGTCAAGAATGGTGACGTGATGCACCTGCGAGTCGAATCGCCAGCATGCACAACCGTGCTGGAAGATGTCGTGGTTCGCGGTGGCGATGACAAGATTCGGTTAGAAGTGCACCTCGACACTGATGAAGGAAACGCGGTGAATCTGACTAAGGCGACTCACGTAGAGCTGTTGAAGCCAGTCGGGTGTGGTTGCCATGTGAAATAAGGGTTGGTCCTGTTGAGTTCCTGAACGGGAGTCAACAGGATCGCTGTCTTTTGAGTCTGTGTTGAGAATGTGAAATCAAACCTGCAATTGCAGGATGAAGTGAAGCTGAAGCGGCATTGAGTCGCTTTGAACGAAGTCACCTTATTATCCCTCCTGGAGAATTGACAATGGCTCGTGGTAACGAAGCACTGGGAATGATTGAAACCAAAGGGCTCGTCTGTCTGATCGAAGCGACCGATGCAGCACTGAAAGCAGCCAACGTAACGATGGTTGGCTGGGAAAAAATCGGAAGCGGGATCGCAACCGTTTTCCTGACTGGTGATGTCGCTGCTGTTAAGGCTGCCGTCGACGCTGGTGCTGCCGCTGCTTCCAAGATCGGCGAAGTGATGAGCGTTCAAGTGATTCCACGTCCACACGAAGATCTGGAAACCATTCTTCCAAAGAAGAAAGACTAGTCTTTCTTTTCGCCTGAGACGGCTGGTTGCGAACCGGTTCTCTCAGGTGAGGCAAGCATCGCGATTTCAGTGCGGAATCGTTGTTGTTTGCTACTGGATTAACGCTGTGTTCGCGACGTTCTGAGGACAGGGGAATCACCCTGGTCGCAGACTGCGGAGCACAAAAATGCCGGCAGACGAATCGATTTGCCGGTCTGTAGATGCGACATTCGAACCATGCAATTGCTTCAGGATATTCTGTTATGAACGACGCCATTGGTCTCGTTGAAACCAAAGGACTGATTGCCTCCATCGAAGCCAGCGATGCGATGCTGAAGTCTGCCAATGTGACACTTGTAAAACAGCTCAACATTGGAAACGCATTTATTACGACCATCATTCGCGGTGACGTCGGCTCCGTCCGTGCTGCCGTTGATGCTGGTGCTGCTGCGGCTGCAAAAGTGGGTGAAGTGCTCAGCGCACGCATCATCCCACGTCCAGCAAACGGATTGATGGACAATTTCTAGGACCGGCTGAGGTTGGAAGTGCCGTGCGTGCAGAGCAATCTGAGAGAGGATGACTCCTCAGACACGACGCCGGTTGAGTTCCAGCGAATCATCTCGAAGAAGTGAACATTCAGGAGTTCCGTGTGAAGGTTCTGGTTGCCAATCTCGGATCGACGAGCTTCAAGTACCGACTGTTCGACATGGAGTCGGAAACTCAGTTGGCGCGTGGAGGAATTGACCGGATTGGTCAGGATGCGGACTCGATTTGTGTGGCAGAAGTGGGATCGCACACAAGTCGGGAAGAGAAGCGGATTCCTGATCACGCCGCCGCTGTCCGGATGTGTCTGGAGCAATTGACCGATTCTGAAACTGGTTGCCTGAAATCGGTTTCGGAAGTGGCAGCCATCGGGTTCAAGGCGGTGTTTGCCGGGCGACTTTCAGGCGTGCGTCTGGTTGACGAAAAGCTGCTGGAGACGATGGAGGCTTTGGCCGATGTTGCTCCTGCACACAACCCGCCGTATGCCAGGGCGATGCGTCAGTTAATGGCGTCGTTTCCTGAAATTCCACTGGTTGCCGCACTGGAAACCGCGTTTCACGAGACGATTCCGCCAGAGTATCGCACCTATTCCGTTCCATATGAATGGACTGAGAATTACGAAGTCCGTCGTTGGGGATTCCATGGAGCGAGCCATCGTTTCATCGGCACCCGAATGGCTCAACTTCTTGGGCGAGATGATGCCAAGGTGATTTCCTGTCACCTTGGAGGAAGCAGTTCGATTTGTGCAATCGAGGCTGGTCAATCAAAGTCGACTTCGATGGGGATGACTCCGCAATCCGGCTTGCCACAAAACAACCGGGTGGGAGATTTTGACCCATTCGCACTTCGACTGGTGAAACGACTGACCGGGAAAGATTACGACACCCTGTTGAACGAACTTGCTTCACAGGGGGGATTGCTCGGACTCAGCGGTGTTTCCAACGATCTTCGGGATATCGAGAACGCTGCTGAAGCCGGAAACGAACGGGCGAAGCTCGCCATTCATGTTTATGCCGCAGACATCAAACGGTATGTCGGGCAGTATCTCGCGGTGTTGAACGGGGCAGACGCCATCGTGTTCACTGGGGGGATTGGTGAGAATAGTTCGATCGTCCGCAACCTGGTTTGCGACAACATGTCGTATGCCGGGATCGAACTCGATCAAACCCGGAACGAGACATTAAAGGGAGAGGTTCTCCTCTCTTCGGATCGTTCGAAAGTTCAAATCTGGACGGTGCCGACAAACGAAGAGATTGTGGTCGCCCGACAGACCGTTGATGTTGTCAGTCGCTGAAGGAGGCGGGTGCCTGAGGATGTTGCTGGCGGAACATAAACACGGTTCGGCCTGAATCAGAACTCAGGATCAATTCGCATTTTTTTGAGTCCTCGTAGCGAGCTACGAATCATGTTCCTTGCAAAAGTTACTGGCAATCTGACAGCGACACAAAAGGTCTCCGCCATGGTGGGGCAGACGCTGTTTATTGTTGAGCCGCTTCGAATTGATGAGCAGTCGCCAGGCTCATTGAAGTCAACCGGGCGGACATTTATTGCAGTGGATACGGTCGGAGCAGGCGAAGGGGAGACCGTACTGATCGTTCAAGGTTCGAGTGCCCGATTCACTGAAGAAACAAAGGCCTTGCCCATTGACTGTGCCATTATCGGGATTGTCGATTCGGTGCAGGTGCACGGGCAGAACGTATTTCGAGCAAACGGCGACTGATCTCCGGACGGAATGCACGCGACGCAACGGATTGAATGGAACCTGAGGAAAAATGAAGCAGATAGAGCACACTCCTGAAGCAACGCTGAAGGCAACTCAAATCATTGCCTTGGCATTGATCGCAGGGATTGTGTCGACATGCGGAATCGTCGTATTCCTGGGGCAGAATGACCTGATCAGAATCCCTCCGACGGGAAATCTGGTCAGTCTGGTGATGGTCGGGCTCACAGCCTTGAGCTTGGTTGCGCTGACTTTCATTGCGATGCTGCCAGCACCTCAGAAAGCGGAACCGGCGAATCTGCCAGCGATTTGGCAAGGACGCATGGTGATTCGCTTTATTTTTCTGGAAGGTGCGGCGTTGTTGAATGCCATCGCCTATGTCGTTGATCTGCAATGGTGGTCGCTTGCGATACTCGCTGGGATTTTCGTTCTGATGCTGATCCTCTTCCCGACAAAAGGGCGATTCGATCGATTTATTCAGTCACATCCCTCGGCAGGACTTTAAGGGGGCTGACATGAGTGAGCTGAACCAAATTGGCGGATGAAGACGACGCTTCTGACATTGTAAAACGCGAAGAAATACGATTGTTGTGAAATAGCAGGACGTGTGAGATGCAAGCAAACGAAAATACAATTCGCGCAGTGGTCGAAGAAGTCCTTTCGGAACTCGGGCGCCAGCCAAAGTTCAGCGGGTCTGCACCTGCCGCCGCTCGTAAGGGGGGGATTCCGGTGATCTCTGCCGGGGCATCTGCACCTGCTGCCGCGAGTTATGGGTTTTCCAGCAGCGGAAACTATGGTGTTTTCGACAATGTGAATGACGCTGTGAATGCAGCGACAGAAGCCTTCAAACAGCTTCAGAAGAAGACTTGGGCCGATCGCGAAAAAGTCGTTCAGCTTGTGAAAAGCATGTGCGAAAAGAACGCCGACCAGTGGGGTCGTGCGGAGATGGAAGAGACCAAGATCGGTCGCGTTGATCACAAGATCGAGAAGCTGAAAATCATCAAGCTGGTACCGGGAACCGAGTTCATCAAGCCGGATTGCTACAGCGGCGATAACGGGTTGACTCTGGAAGAATATGCTCCGTTTGGAGTCGTTGGTGCCATCACCCCGGTAACCCACTCTCTGCCGACTCTGGCAGGGAACATTGTGAATATTGTCGCATCCGGAAACACGGTTGTCTTCAATCCACACCCAGGCGGAAAGAACATCGCTTGTGCTGGCGTACAGGCATTCAACAAAGCCTTTGCTGAAGCCATCGGGATCGAGAATCTCGTCACGATTATCAGCAAACCAACGATCGAGACTGCAAACGAAATCTTTGCTCATAAAGGCGTTCGTTTGCTGCTCGTCACAGGTGGTCCAGCCGTTGCCAGAGCGGCGTTGCAGTCTCCAAAGAAGGCGATTGTGGCCGGCCCAGGTAATCCTCCAGTGGTCGTTGACTACACCGCTGATCTGGAGAAGGCTGCGAAGTGCATCGTCTCCGGTGCATCGTACGACAACAATCTGCTCTGTATCGGCGAAAAAGAAGTCTTCGCAGAGCAGAAGATCTTTGACCCGTTGATGGACGCTGTGAGCCGTCATGGTGGATATCGCCTGAATGCTCAACAGGTTGACGCACTGACAAAGCTGGCATTCGCACCACCAAAAGAGCCAGGCGGACACGCGATCTTGAACCGGGATTTCATCGGGAAAGATGCGGCTGTTCTTGCTCAGGCAATCGGTCTGAACGTCCCGGCTTCAACCCAGATTCTTTATGGGGAAACGGACACAAAGAACCCGTTCGTCCCTGAAGAACAGATGATGCCGTTCATTCCATTTGTTCGAACCAGAGACACAATGCAGTCGATCGAACTTGCCCTAGAGTTCGAACACGGCTTCGGGCACACCGCGCTGATTCACTCCCGTGATGTGCAGACGATGAACCTGATGCAGCGATTGGCGAATACAACTCTGTTCATCAAGAACGGGGCGAGTATGGCTGGACTCGGGTTGGGCGGAGAAGGGTATCTGTCATTCAGTATTGCAACGCCAACAGGCGAAGGGGTCACAACACCATTGACCTTCACCAAGAAGCGTCGTAACTCCCTTGTGAACTAATTCAGTCAGTGTCGGTCAGGGAAAGGCAACTGCTGATCTCTGGCTGACGTGAACGGTGTGACGAAGATGAATCTCGCACTTGTCATTGGGAATGTGACCGCGACTGTAAAACATCCATCAATGAATGGATGGCGGTTGCTGATCGTACAACCATTGACTGCCGATGGTGGTGACGATGGGGAGCCACTACTGGCGATTGACAGTTTTGGAGCCCCCATTGGTGGCAAAGTCATCATCAACTCCGATGGCAAAGAGATTGGAGAGATGATGCAATCCAAAACGACACCGGTGCGATGGATGGTCATGGGGCAGCCTGATTAGACCGAACCGGTCTGAAGAATTGAAACGATGTCATTTTCGCCTGAAACAATCGACCGAATTGTTGCGAACGTCCTGAGTCAGCTCAGTGGATCTCGCCCGGTTCAGGTTGCGCCTTCCGCTGCGAAATCATCGGCACCAGCATCCGCAGCACCATCCGTTCCAGTACCTGCTGTCGTTGCACCGTCGGGACAGAAGGTTGAGCTGAGCGAAGCAGTGATTACTGCTGACAAGCTGGAGGGGATTGCGATCGGAGCCACGGTTCAGGTTGGGCCAAAGGCGATTATCACCCCGGCTTCGCAGGACGTGATTCGTGCTCGCAAGCTCGTGATCCAACGGCAGTCGCAGTCGAAATCAGCCTCGGCACCGGAGACACAGAAGGCGGTTTCTTCTGTCGGGAATTCGCTTTTGATTGTGGTTCACAATGTGAAGCCGCTGGATCAGTTGTGGACCGAAGTCGCTGCTCAATGGACTCGTGAATTCGTTGGGTGTCCAGATGACGCTGCAAAGTTAGCGGCTGCCGAAGTGAGTCGAGGCGGTGCATCAACGGTTGTCATTCTCACTGAACAGACACACCGTGCGGCCTGTCTCGCAAATCGAAATGATCGAGTGAAGGCGGTGGCGATTCGTGACGCTGGCGACATCCGGCTGATTCGAAAGCAACTGCGAGTGAATACCTGGTGTCTGGATGGGACAGGGAAGTCGTACTTCGAGTTGAAGAATCTCTTCCGAGAGATGCAATCGAAATAGTGAAACTGAATCATGAGAATTGGCGAAGTCATTGGTCGTGTCACACTTTCCCAGTGTCATCCTGATTTGCAGGGGGCAATCTGGAAGGTTGTTGTCACGCTTGATCGCCAGGGATTGCAGGGAGATCCTAAAGGACGCGGCGAACCACAAATCGTTTTCGATGAACTTGGTTCCGGACCTGGGGCGATGATTGCAATCAGTGATGGAGCAGAGGCGTCCGCCCCGTTCTATCCCAAGTTGAAACCGATCGATGCCTATTGTGCAGCGCTGCTGGATGAGATTCGGATTCCAGAGACGAAGAGTAAGTAACGCCAGTTCAGACTGGCTGTGTGCATAGCGAACAAGACATTTGTGAACTTACGACATCTGCCGTTGGGTAGAGACTGAAAAAGGATGAGACGATGTATCACCCACTGTTCAACAATCCTGAGATCAAGGAATGGATCTGTGAGATTGGACGCCGCGTCTACAGCAAAGGCTTTGCTGCGGCGAACGACGGAAACATCTCGTATCGCGTTGGTGAGAATGAAGTTCTCTGTAGCCCAACGATGATCTGCAAAGGCTTCATGAAGCATGAAGACATCTGCATGGTCGACCTCGACGGCAAGCAATTAGCTGGAACAAAGAAGCGAACCAGCGAAATCTTGCTGCACCTGACGATCATGAAGCATCGTCCAGACATCAAGGCCGTTGTTCACTGTCATCCTCCACATGCCACGGCCTTTGCTGTTGCTCGTGAAGCGATTCCTCAGTGCGTGCTGCCTGAGATTGAAGTGTTCATGGGCGAAGTTCCACTCGCGCCATATGAAACACCGGGAGCTCAAGGGTTCGCTGATACCGTTGTTCCGTTCCTGAAGGCAACGAACACGATCATCCTGACGAACCACGGAACAGTCAGCTTCGGAAAAACTCTGGAAGAAGCATACTGGAAGACCGAGATTCTCGACGCATATTGCAAGATTCTGATTCTCTCCAAGCAACTGGGGGGGATTACTTACCTGAACGAGCAGAAGTCACGAGAACTGCTCGACCTCAAGAAACGCCTTGGGTTCGACGATCCTCGATTCCATTTCGAAGATTGCGATTTGTGCGGCAATACTGCGTTTCAGGAAGGCTACAAGTCGGTCAATGCTCCTCAGCCAGTGACTTCAGCTTTTGAAGCTCCACCGAGCTACCCAGGCTACCTGAAAGCGCCGTCATCATCAGGCGGCGACAACGAAGCACTGGTCCGAGCCATTACGGAAGAAGTTCTGGCTGCATTGCGTTCCAAGTAACCAGATTCGCTTGTGAAATCTCTCGTGAGAGAGCGATATCAATGGACAGGGGAGCTTTCGTTCAGAGAGTCTCCCCTGTTTTTTATTGCGCAATTCGTTCTGGTCAATCATCAGTGCAATGGCTCTGAATGCAGAACATGAAACCAAAAAAAGCCCTGATTCGAAAATCAGGGCTTAAACGTAAGCGGTCACCCCCCGGTGCTGCTTACGCATGTAACAAATTGTTTCTGGCTCCATTTGTGGGGGGCTGGAGCAGGTGACATCCTTTGACGGGATGCCTGATCTGTCGGCCTCTCCTTGCAGCAGAAGAAGCACGAATCCGGCTGCTTACTTGATGTCACATTCTTCAGCACAGAAGTCGAGATGATCTTTGAAAAAGCTGCCGTTCATCCGGCCTTTGTGACCTGTGGTGGTTTGCAGATAAAAGCCTTGGTCCAGTGAAGAGAACGCCGACCCGACGTCTTCGAGCTCGTTATTGACGTTGAAAGCGACTTCTCCCAGACCAACAACCAGGCCCAGCACAGCGATGGTGGAGATCAGAACCAGTTCTGCAGAAACAATGAAACCAGCTTCGTCGTTGATCAGAGCGTTCAGGCAAGCGTTCATGGTGATATCTCTTTGATTGGGGGTGACTCTTGATGTTCTCCCCTAATGCGAGACCTGTGCCAGAAACGTTTACAGGTGTAAAGAAATCGAAGCGACTGATCTGGTGCGTGTTCCTTAAGTCTTTTCCTTGGAATGAATTACGGTGTTTTGTGAGCTGTTAATTTTCTTGACACGCTCCGATTTGGCAGCTCCAGCGATGTTTCCCTAATGCCACACAGAATTGCGTTTGAGTGGGGTTTTGTTTTGTAACCAGTTGCAAGGGCAAGGTTTATCTGCGTGTTGTGTTAATGCATCGTGATGCCGGTTAGATTCACCGTGTTGCGGCATGTCACTGATGAGATGAACAGGCAAGTTCAGGTGGGGATCAAGGGGAAGGCTTGCATTCAGGATCGTTTGGCGTGAGGCAGACCTGAATATCATCGCCTTCAACACGTACCTGATAACTTCCGCACTTCAGTTTGGACTTGGGGCTGTCGAGCCATGATCCATCGACAACACTGAACCGCCAGGCATGCCAGGGGCACATCACAGCCCCATTTTCCACATAGCCTGCCCCCAGCGACGCTCCCATGTGTGGGCAAGCATCGTCAAGTGCATAGTACGAGTCGCCTTCACGAAGAACGGCAATCATCTTGCCATTCACTGCAACAGTTTTTCCTTCGCCAGCGGGAATCTCGCCGACTTTGGCCACGGAAATGAATTCGCTCATAAGGGCAGGTCTCAATATGATTTGACGATTGTGAAAGTTTCACTCTCGGGTGGCGTGCTGCATGGCTTCTGGCATGCCAGTGTGATCTACAATGAGGAGACGGTGGAGGGAATTCACGAATAGAGCCGATGTTAGCACACAGGGTGGGAGGACACCTGCAATGATAAGGGGCTGCCGGAAAAGAACAAATTTCTCAGGCTGCGACGTCTAATGTCTAACGTGTTCTGTGATTTGTTATCTGCTTCGGTTTTGATTATTCAGATTGAGACACAAGCCCGACGTAACACTCAATAAAAGTTGAGCAAAGATGATGGAGAGGGATCGGTTAATGCGAGTGGCATTCTGCATTACAGACCTTGACCCCGGTGGGGCGGAAAAGGCTCTGTTTCAGATTGTGACGCACCTTGATCGCTCCCAATGGGAATCTCCCGTCGTTTATTGCATTGGCCCAGAGGCGGAGCTCGCGCCGAAACTCAGACAACAGGGGATCGAGACTCACTGTTATGGGGCCCGATCAAGCCGAAGCCTTGGTGTCTTTCCTTGGCTGATCAAGGAGCTGCGGGCGTTCAGGCCGGATGTGCTGCAATGCTTCCTGTTTCACGCCAATATTGTCGGACGGATCGCCGGGCGTATGGCTGGTGTCCCTGTGATCGTCGCCGGGCATCGTGTTGCGGAACGCGAGAAACGCTGGCATTTGTGGGGAGAGCGGCTGACCAGGCGGTTGGTTGACCACCATATTTGTGTCAGTCAGGGGGTTGCTGATCATCTCAGAGAACAGGCCAGGATCCCGGGGGAGAAGCTTCATGTGATCCCAAATGGAATCACAATTCCCCCAAAATCCGAGAATCCGTTTCAACTGCGGCAATCGTTAGGCGTTCCTGAGGGAACACCAGTAGTCCTGGGAGTCGGGCGCCTTCATCCTCAGAAAGGGTTCCTGATTCTCGTTGAGGAGTTTGTTTCTATCCGAAGTCGGATTCCTGATGCCCACCTTGTTCTGGTGGGGGAGGGACCGCAACGTTTGCAGTTGGAACAACGCATCAGCGATTGTGGATTGAAAGGGGTGGTCCACCTGCTGGGATACCGGAGTGACGTTTCTGACTTGATGCGACAGGCGGACGTGCTGGTCGTCAGTTCGCAGTGGGAAGGGATGCCCAACGTCGTTCTGGAGGCCTTTGCGGTAGGGCTACGTGTTGTCTCGACCCCAATCGAAGGGATTAGCGAACTCAAGGAGATGATGGGGGAGCGGTTAGTCGTAACTCCCTCTTTGACCGGGGGATTTGCTGAGCCGGTGATTGCGATCTTGTCCTCGCAGAACAGAATCAGTTCAGATGAGGAATTGTCCGAACTGATTTTGAATAAAAAGGTTACGTGGGATTTCGTTGCGAGGAACTATTCACAACTCTATCTGGAATTCCTGAAAGAACAGGGAATGGGATTGGAATGTCCTGCCGCAGATGGTCGGGTGCCAAACTGCGACAAAAAATAAAAAAACTTCCAATTCCAATGGGCGCATTGGTCTGCGTCACGACACTGCTTTGCATTCCATTTTCGGCTTCAGCTCGCGCTTGACCTGTGCCGATTTCCGAATACCTTGTCCTGCGTGTGGGGACTTGGGAGTTGTGGAGAATCACCGCAACCACCTGAGGAAATGATCGTGCGCAGCTTGCATGAAACCCCCGATAGTTGCGTAAGCGTTATTAGAACGCTCTCGACCGTACTCAAGATGGCAGGAGTCATCTTTCGTTTCCAGAACGAGTCTGGCAACGTGCGGTGTCATGATGTCAACCGCCTGACAAGGGGTTCAGGCGCGGATGTAATTGCGGACCTGATTTCTCCAGGTTTCCCGCAAAGGCAAGGATCGTATTCGGCGGAATTACGCGCCTGTATGGTTCTGTAATGCCTGATTTTTATTGTAGTTAAGGTGTTTTTTGAGTCTCCGCTTGCTACCGGGCTTGCGGATATGGCAGCGAGGATGAGCTGCGACTTGTCCGGCAGTCGGCCTATTGGCTCCTTCCTTGGTCGGACTGCCAGCCTTTTGTCCCGTTTGCGCTGCATGGATGTGGCGCGGGACAAAGGGCTTGCCTTCTCTTCGCGGCTCTTTCTCGCCGTGTCTTTTGTCATTATTCCGCCTTGTACTTTTCACAAGCGGACGCAATTCTTATCCTTGAGGGACTTGTTGTTAGGACAGGAGGCGAAGTTCTGCGATTCTGCTAAGACTTCGCACTTGATTCATCAGGAGATCAGGCAGTTCGGGACGGATTCTGTTTCCCTGAAATTCGCTTGCGAACTTACAGGGAGAGTCGGCTAAGGCGGACTGTTCGCTTGCGACTCAATGCCGGTCAGGTCTGCTCCTCGTCCAATTCGAGCTGATCAGGCTCTAAAGTGTTTCACTTTAGTATTTTTCACTTTGCTCAGAAAAGAAATTGAAATGGAACTTGTCCTCTGCAAGGACTCTGTTGATCTCGGTCAGCGCGCTGCCGCTGCAGGAGCCGCAAAGCTGCGAGAAGCGCTTGCTCAGCAGGGAAGTGCCAATATTATCGTTGCAACAGGGGCGTCTCAGTTTGAGACACTGGCTGCATTGTTGAAAGAGACAGATATTGACTGGACTCGTGTCACTGCGTTTCACCTTGATGAATACATCGGGTTGCCAGTGACTCATCCGGCGTCATTCCGGAAATTCCTCCACGAGCGTTTTGTTGATCTGGTTCCGCTGAAAGCTTTTCACGAAGTGCAAGCTGACGCTGCTGATCCGTATGCGGAATGTCAACGGCTTGGTGAGCTGATATCACGTGAAACCATTGACGTTGCTTTCATGGGAATTGGGGAAAACGCACATATTGCGTTTAATGATCCTCCTGCCGACTTTGAAACTGAAGTACCATATTTGGTCGTGGACCTTGACGAAGCTTGCCGCAAGCAGCAGCTGGGTGAAGGTTGGTTCCCGACATTGGATGATGTTCCAAAGCAGGCGATCAGTATGTCCGTTCGCCAGATTTTGAAATCTCGAAATCTTATCATCAGTGTGCCTGACGCTCGCAAGGCAACTGCAGTAAAGAACTCGGTTGAAGGACCTGTCACTCCAGAAGTGCCGGGTTCAATTCTTCAGCAACATCCGTCCGCGGCGCTGTTCATCGATCCTCCTGCTGCACAGGAACTGACACGCGCTGAGTAGTTTGTTATGCGGAGGAGGGAAAATGCCTGGATTCGTTGATTTACAGATTAATGGTTACGCCGGCGTTGATTTCAACTCGGATCAATTGACCGGCGAAGACTTGCATCGGTGTTGTCAGGCATTACAGCGTGACAAGGTTGATGGCATCCTCGCGACCTTTATCACGGATAGTATCGAGACTCTGAGCAATCGAATTCAGCGATTGGTCGAGTTGCGTGAACAAGACCCGCTCGCTCAAAAGCTGATTTGGGGGCTTCATATTGAAGGCCCGTTTATCAGTCCGGAGCGAGGGTATGTTGGAGCACATCCTGTTGCTCACGCGCAGCCGGCTTGCATCGAAGGAATGGAACGCATCCTTGATGCAGGGAATGGATTGGTACGTCTGGTGACATTGGCTCCAGAAATGGATGCCAATCAGACCGTGACTCGATTTCTTGCAGACCAGGGATTGATTGTTTCGGCTGGCCATACCAATGCGAGCTATGACCAGTTGAAGGCTGCGATCGATGCCGGACTGGTCATGTTTACGCACTTGGGAAATGGATGCCCGATGCTGCAGGATCGTCATGATAACATCATCCAGCGTGTTCTCTCTCTGAGTGAACACCTCTGGATTGGTTTCATTGCCGATGGTGCACATATTCCGTTTTTCGCACTGCGGAACTATCTGAAGGTGACTGGTCTGGAGCGAGTGGTGATCGTAACGGATGCCATCTCTGCAGCCGGTTGTGGACCTGGGCGATTCCAGCTTGGCGATCGCTGGGTCAACGTCGGTGCTGATGGAGTTCCGCGTGCGGACGACCATAGCCACCTTGTCGGGTCAGGGACAATCATGTCTCAAATGGCATTGAACCTGAAGAACGAGTTGAAACTGAGTGACGCCGACATTGTTCGACTCACCAATTCCAATCCTCGCAGGTTCCTTGAGATGTTTCCTGCCTCCGTTGCGGCAGTTCAAGTGTAACTGATGGACACATGCCGATTACGTCTGACCAGTTCGGTCGCGTCATCCGCTGTGACCTGAAATAGAAAAAGGCCGTCCAATACTGGACGGCCTTTTTCTGTTTCTATCTTTCGTGCGCCGCCCCCGACGTCATTGTTCGGCGTCAGAGGGCAGGCAGTCTGCGTTGCTACACAAGGCGAAATGCAATTTTCAGAGCGTCGTAGGCCTTGGCTCCCTGATTCAGGTCGACAACAACACTGGTGCGGATTTCACTGGTGTTGATCATCTTGATGTTCACACCGGCGTCTGCCAGCGACCGGAACAGGCGGTCGCCGACAGCTGTGTGAGTTCGCAGACCAATTCCGGCAACACTGAGTTTGGCGATGTTTGGTTCGGTGTTGATGCTGGCTTGTGGCCATTCGATCAGCAACTGATTGAGCACTGCAGTGCACTGAGTAAGTTGAGATCGTGGCACAGTGAAGGAGATCTGTGCCTGCCCGCTATGACTGACGTTCTGGACGATCATGTCGACCATCACATTGGCGTTGCTGACAGCGGTGAACAACTTGGTGCAGATCCCTGGCAGGTCTGGAGCATTGTTCAATGTTACGAGCGACTGGGAATCATCCAGCAGCACTTCGCTGACGACAATGTCTTCCATGCTCGCCAGTTTGCTGACGACTGCTTCCAGAATGTCGCTGCTTTCCTTGATTGTCGCTCGTGTGGCGGCCACGTCGGATGACCCGATGGATGGAACGACGGCGGTTCCTTTTTCCAGCGAGAACCCTTTGTGGACTGCAAGCAGTGCATCCTGGCTGCGGCTGCGATCGACCAGTGCCGAGATTTTGATCTCGCTTGTGGTGATCATTTCCAGGTTGATGCCTTCGTCTGACAGCGATTTGAACATCTGGGCGGCGACGCCAGAGTGGGTGAGCATCCCGTTACCGACAGCAGAAATCTTGGAGACGTGAGTTCCGCTACGGACGAACCCGGCTCCTAACGCTTTCACTGCGAGTTCAGCTGCTGTGAGTGTTTCGGCGAGATCGCCTTCCGGGACGGTAAACGTAACTTCTGCTTTTCCGCTGATGGCGACGTTCTGAACGACCATGTCAATCGGAATCTTGTGGGCAGACATCTGGCTGAAGATCGTGGCCATGACACCGGGTTGGTCAGGCAGATCAGCCAGCGTGACACGTGCTTCATTCTTCGCAAGTGCCAGACCTGTAACGACACGGTCTTCAGTTCGGTTCGAAATCAGTGTTCCCAGTGAATCGCTGAACGAAGGGCGTACACGCAGCGGCACGCGGAATTTCTTCGCGAACTCAATCGATCGGGAATGCATAACACCGGCGCCGAGGCTGGCCAGTTCCAACATCTCGTCGTAAGAGATTTCGTCGATCTTGCGAGCGTCGGAAACGGCACGCGGATCGGTGGTGAATACCCCTTCCACGTCTGTGTAAATCTGGCACTCAGCAGCCTGCAATGCGGCAGCAAGAGCGGTGGCGGTTGTGTCGCTTCCTCCGCGGCCGAGAGTCGTAATGTTAAAGTCGCTGTCGACCCCCTGGAATCCGCAGGCGACAACGATTTCCCCGGCGTTCAGATGAGCTTTGATTCGTTCGGTTGAGATGGACTGAATTCGGGCTTTTGAGAATGTCGAGTCAGTGATGATGCCGATCTGTCCACCGGTCAGGCTGACTGCTTTTTCCCCGAGTCCGTGAATTCCCATCGCGACAAGGGCAACGGATTCCTGCTCACCGGTGGAGAGCAACATGTCCATTTCCCGACTTGCCGGACGATCGGACATCTCTTCTGCGAGGCGTACGAGCTCATCCGTCTTGTGACCTCGGGCGGAGACGACCATGACAACCTGATGACCGGCGCGTTTGGCTGCAACGGCTCTGGCAGCAGCTGCACGAATCTTGTCGGCGGTGGCAACGCTGGTGCCCCCGAATTTCTGAACGATGATCGACATGAAACTGAATCCGCTTTCAAATTCAATGGATCGGCCACCCCGGCACGATCTTTCACCCGGATCTCAAACGGAGAGGAATTCCGCTGAAGGTTCGGCAATGAAAGCCGAAAAGCATAGCAAAGTTGCAGTCTGAAAGGCGAATACAGAGTTGAGAGATTTTTGTCTGGCTGCCACCGCACCTGTTTGTGTTTCCAGTCTTGAGACTTGCCAGGCAAGTGCTGGGATTTCTTTGGGAAGCCCGAGGAGTATGCGGTCACATCAAACCGGGTTCCTGTATTCCGGAAGAGAGGGTATCAGTTCTGGTAAGTTCTCATTGAGAGTAACAGTTTTCAGAACGTTGGATTACTGAGGCATTGCCCATGCAGAGGCGTGAGTGATCCGTTTTCCGGGTTCCAGTGCGGAACGCATGCAAAGACATCCTTCTCCATTGATCGGGCAATATCCCGGCCCATCCCTAAATCAAACAGATTCTGCGCACCGAGTCCCTCTTCAAATCGCTTTTGGAACAGCCCCGGAGTGGAAACGCTGGTTACGTAGTAGTCAGTGGCCATTTGCCCCTGCAGGTTTCCCACTTCCCAGGTCATTGTTTCTGAGTTCAGTAACTGATGCGTCAGGAATCCGGCGAATAGAATGTCTTCGGTTGTCAGTTGTCCATCTGTTCCGGCACAAAACAGGTGAACATCAAGCCCCATATGTTCAATGGCTCGCGTAAGGGCGAGTTGATTTACAAATGCCCCGATCAGGATCTTTTTCGCGTTGCGGCATTCCCAGAGAGCTTTGGTGCCATTGGTTGTCGTGAAGAAAACCGGTTTTCCATGCACTGCTTCGGTGCTGTAGCTGAATGGGGAGTTGTCGAGATCGAACCCTGGGATCAGTTGCCCATGCCGTTCCCCTCCCAGAATCCGCTCGTCCGGTGCGTATTTGGAAGCCAGCTTGCGAGCTTCAGCAATATCCAGGCAAGGGAACACGGCCGATGCCCCGTTTGCCAGCGCATGCACGATTGTGGTTGACGCACGCAGAATGTCGATCACAACGCAGGTTGCGTTTGACAGGTCTGTGGTGCCAGCCAGAGAAGGGAGCAGGTAAGTATGAACTTTAGGCATGGTCTTAGTGTACGGAGGAGATAGAAATTCTGCAGCGGAAGGTGCCCTCTTGCAGCAATTGAGGACAAGGACTGTCGTCAGTAGTAGCGAAAACACGGTTTTGCAAGGCAGGAAATTGTTGGAATTCAGTGTTTTCACTGGCGAATGTCGTTTGAAACTCCTGTTCTTGAACGGGAGGAAGCACGGTCTCAAATCGGAGAGATGCGACCCCGTTTTGAATCTGCTTCAGTAATGGAATTCCATCTGGTGAGTTCCAGAAAAGGGAAACGCACCTGCCACTTCAGAGATCCCTTAGCGGCAGGTGCGAATGTGTATTCAATTTTGGTGAGCCAGAGCTTCAACGAATCGGAAATGGGGCTGAGAGCAATTCTCGAAATAGAGTGACGTATTTGGCTCGCGTGATTCAGTCTTTGCTATTGTCGAGGACTCTGCGATGCGGCCGGATGAGAGGCTGAATGCCGTCTAGATTACTTCGATTGAGTTCTTCAGAAGCAATGAGCTGTCGGCGTCCAACGCGATTTGTGTCGCCAGTTGTTTGGCGTAGTAGGTGTTTGTGCGACCACTGAGGAGAATCTGGTCCCCGATGGCTTCAACTCTCAAATCGTGAATCCGCCCTGCGGTTTGGTGGGAAATGCGCTGTTCCAGTTGGGCGAGGGCCATTTCCTGTTCTGGTGTTGGTAGTGTGTCTGTTGCTGGGATTGGATTCCATCCTGTCATGGTGGCGGCTCCTGTAACTTCTGTGTGCAAAGTCATTGCGTTTGCTTGTGCTTGCGGATTGTGAAATCGTGTCTGCTTGCTGGTGGGCGTCAGGCTGGTCGTCGTCTTACGTAGAGAGTGCAACTGCGGCCTCCCCCTGTTCGAGCTGGATCCCCTCAGCTCGAAGAGGTGAAACGTTCAGACTGACTTTGCCTTGGCTTTGATGAATGGCAGTGGACAACACATTCTTTTCTTTTAATGCGTTGGTTGCGTTCTTGCGAAACGGGTTGAGCCGGTCAAACAATTTCTGCACTTACCGATTGCGAGAAGAAGCGATTGGACGTTCTCCAAGCAGTTTTCTTAGGTGACAGTTGTTATGTCGTGCTCTTTTGGAAACCCATTTCGCAGCGTAGAGACACGCTTCGTCATGAAGTGAGTTGCTGGTAACCTCCGTGATTGCGTTGATGTTCGCTTGCAAAAACTGCAAATCAAGAACGATTGACGGAAGTCGCATCAAAATTCACAAAATCTCAGGGAAATCCCGAAGATTTACCGCATCTTGATTCGCACGCGATCGTGTTTTGGGTGGCTTTGAACGAATTTCATCGCATTGCATCGCGACGTGACTGTTTATTTGTGTGCGGCGTGATCGTGGGTTCAGAGAAAAAGCGATTGCCGGCGTCGTTTAGCACACGAGGGCATTTCTGCCGTGCCGAGTTCTGCATTTTTGCTGGTCGGAGAAGCGACCTGAGAAAATAAGGATCGATTTGGAGCTCGCTTCGGAATGAGCCGAAGCTCGCGGGCCAGAAGACTCTGGATCAGTTCTGGAAATCCTCTAATTTCAGGAAGCGCTTTCGTCGCCTCCATGAGAGTATTCTTCCGGAAGTGTGCCCTCGGCTTTTTCAGGCGTCAGTTTTTCGATCACTGCATACTCTCCTGAGAGCCATCGATAGAGGTCGACCTGTTTGCATCGCGTGCAGCAAAATGGAAACAGGGAAGAGTTTCCGTCGATTTCAGGGGGAAGGACTTTCTTGCAGACTGGACAGATTGTGTGTTTGGGCATCGGGGGAATCCCGCGTTCTGGAATTTGGGAAAGATATTGTGAATTTTGGTGACTTCAAAACTTGTTCTACGGAAACGAGATATTGTCACCCGACACGTCTACAATAGCCAGAGAGAAGTTGAATTCTCGCAAGTCAGGGTCATCTCGACACTCTTGGCTAAATATTGCTACCCTGAGCGGTTTGAAATTGTCCTAGGGGGAACCAGTTTACCAGCTGGAGAGTTTGGCCCACCCAGGAAGGCAGCGAACAGATCGCACACTGTTCGTTGTTGTTTAATGAAATGAAGGACGTGGTCGTAGCTATGTCAGACGACAAATTGAGCAAAGTGGAGTACGTCAAAGGGGAAAGTGATTTCCTCCGTGGCACGATTCTCGAGGATTTGGCCAATAGTGAACCGACCGTCGGTGAAGATAACGGGTCGTTGCTGAAGTTTCACGGGACCTATCAGCAGGACAACCGAGATACACGAACCTCTGGTCACAAAGACTATGGGTTCATGATTCGTACCAAAATCCCCGGCGGTCGTCTGACTGCGGCGCAGTTTTTGGCACACCTGGACATGTGCGAGGCATTTGGGAACGGTATTCTGCGAATCACAGATCGTCAGGGATTCCAGTTGCATGGAGTGCCGAAGACCGATCTGAAGACCGCGATTCACGCAATCAATCACTGCAAATTGACGACGATTGCTGCATGTGGAGACGTGGTTCGTAACGTGGTTGCGTGCCCGGCTCCATTCAAGAACAGTCCTGCGCATCAGCAGCTGCAGGAGATGGCCGATACACTGACCCGGCATTTCCGCCCGAAGTCGACTGCTTACTTTGAAGTCTGGTTGAAGGACGGCGAGAACTCCACATTGGTGGAAGAGGTTCACGAGGAGCCGATTTACGGTAAGACCTACCTGCCTCGTAAGTTCAAGTTTGGTCTGACGCTTCCTGACGACAACTGCATTGATGTCTACACGCAGGATCTCGGGTTAATCGCCGTCGTCGAAAACAAGAACATCGTTGGTTACAACGTTCTTGTTGGTGGCGGTATGGGCGTGACACCTGCGAAGAAGGATACCTTCCCAGCAGTCGGTAAACGGCTCTGTTACGTGCCTGTAGACCAGGTTGTTGCTGTTTCTGAAGCGATTGTGAAAGTTCAACGCGACTACGGAAACCGCGTGGAGCGAAAACTGGCTCGCTTGAAGTACGTTGTGCACAACTGGGGCGTTGCCAAGTTCAAAGAGAAAGTTGAAGAGTACTACGGCGGTCCTCTCGCAGATCCTCACCCAACAGACGTAACCGGCGTCGATGATCACATCGGCTGGCACGAGCAGGGGGACGGAAAACTGTTCCTCGGGATTAATGTTGAGAACGGTCGCCTGCTGGACAGCGAAAGTGTTCAACTCAAAGCCTTCTTCCGCGAGTTCTTCACGAAGTTCCCTGTCGATGCTCGCCTGACTGCACTCCAGTCTGTCCTCGTTTGCGATATCGACCCGAAGGACACGGCTGAGATCGAAGCCATGATGAAACGTCATGGTGTGAAGCTGGCCGAAGAGTGGTCCTATGTTCGCCGTCAGTCAATTGCTTGCCCGGCACTGCCAATGTGCGGACTCGCAGTGACTGAATCAGAACGTGTCTTGCCAAGTATCATCGATGAACTCGATGTCGCGATGGAACAGCTCGGCCTGAAGGATCAGCGGATCACCTTGCACATGACCGGGTGTCCAAACGGGTGTGCCCGACCTTATGTTCCGGAGATCGGAATCGTTGGAAAGGCACGCGGCAAGTACACGCTTTACCTCGGTGGAAGTCCGCTCGGAACCAGATTGAACTTCCTGTATAAGGACATGGTTTCTCAGGAAGAGATTGTTTCCACATTGTCACCGATTCTCGCTCTGTATCGCGATACTCGCGAGGACGGGGAAAGCTTTGGAGACTTCTGTGCCCGATTAGGGAAAGACGCTCTCACCGCTGCAGGTGAGTTGGAGTCAGCAGTCGTCGAGTCAGGCACATAGTGCCTTGTCTGGTTTTGTCTCAGATAGAAATCGCGGCTCCCAAGTGGAGCCGCGATTTTTTTATGTACTTCGGCATTGCCGATAGATGTTGGGGAAGGGCACGGTCAGGCGTGGTGTCGCGCAATAAAAAATCCTGACAGCAGTTGCTGCTGTCAGGATCACTGTTCGACTTGGGCTCAAGTTACTTGTTACTTGGCACCAGCAATTGCTTTGGCGAGAGCGGCACCCATTTCGCCTGGGCTGCGAGCAACAACGACTCCAGCGGCTTCGAGAGCGGCGATCTTTTCTTCTGCGGTTCCGCTTCCACCGGAAATGATGGCACCAGCGTGGCCCATTCGCTTTCCTGGAGGAGCAGTCTGTCCGGCGATGAATGCTGCAACCGGCTTGGTGACGTGTTGCTTAATGTATTCAGCGGCTTTGATTTCCGCGTCGCCGCCGATTTCTCCGATGAGGAGAATCGATTCGGTTTCTGGATCGTTCTGGAACATTTCGAGAACGTCAATGAAGGTGGTTCCGATGATTGGGTCCCCACCGATCCCGACAGCGGTGCTCTGGCCCATGCCGATGTTTCCGAGCTGCCATGCGGCTTCGTAAGTCAGGGTTCCGGACTTGGAGATCAGTCCGACGGTTCCCTTCTTATGAATATAGCCAGGCATAATCCCGATCTTGGCGACCCCTGGGGTGATGATGCCGGGGCAGTTTGGCCCGATCAGTCGAACGTGTGGACGTGAAGACAGGAAAGTCTTCACTTTGACCATGTCGAGGACCGGAATCCCTTCGGTGATTGCAACAATCAGGCGGATTCCAGCATCGGCTGCTTCCATAATGGCATCAGCACAGAATGGAGGTGGCACGAAAATCAGAGAGGTGTTCGCACCTGCTTTGCGGACAGCTTCTTCGACGGAATCGAAGACCGGGAAACCATCAACGGTCTCGCCCCCTTTTCCTGGGGTGACACCGCCAACGAGAACACTTTCGCCGGGGCGGTGTTCTTCTGCATATTCACGGCATTTTTGCGAGTGAAACAAACCCGCTTTGCCAGTGATTCCCTGAGTAATGATCTTCGTCGTCTTGTCTACGAGAATGGCCATTGCTGAACGGTACCTGAAGCTGCGAAATCGATTGCGGCGAGTGGGTGAACGATTCACTCAAAAGGTGGTTATCAGTGTATGACACAGCACATTGTGACGGAAGCCTGCGGGGGCGGACTTCCGCCACTTTGGCCGAACGTTGATCAATTGTGAGTTGCGATCAGTGAGATTGAGGTGTGAAGGATGCCATACTCGAGCGCCAAAGTTCCCTTGGAGAACATTATTTCTGCGGAGCTTCGGCTTTGGGCATCAGGTCTCGAATCCAAATGTTCCGGAATTGGACAGGGTTGCTGTGGTAATACAGAGTCAGGGGGACTCGTTCCGGATGTGCCGTGTATTCTGGTGGTTTGTGCCAGAAGGTCCCGCCTTTCAGTTCGAAGTCGTTCTGAATCAGGACGCCGTTCTGAAATGCGGTGATCGCGGCAGGGGATTTGAGCGTCCCGTCAGCATTAAATCGAGGTGCACGAAACACGATGTCGTAAGTCTGCCATTCCCCTGGGCCACGTGATGCATTCACCAGAGGGGGCTGTTGTTTATAGACCGCTCCACATTGACCGTCGTAATAGGTCTCGTTGTTGAAGGAATCAAGAATCTGGAGTTCGTAGGCTCCCATGAAGTAAACGCCGTTGTTGCCGCGTCCCTGACCTTCGCCTTCCACTTTCGTTGGTGTTGCGAATTCAAGATGCAGCTGGCAGTCACCGAATGCCTGCTTGGTTGTGATTTTGCTGCCAGAGATCCCGTAACCGTCTACGAGTTTCCAGTCTTTCACTCCGGTCCAGGCATCAAGGTTTGTGCCGTCGAAGAGCACGATGGCATCAGACGGAGGACCGCCATTTGTCCCCGGGGTCACAACTTCCGGCTTCTTCCAGACAATACCGGACTTCCATTCCTCCACCGCCAGAATCACTGTCGTTGAAAGCAGACAAAACAGTCCGGCTCCAGCCAGAATTCGCCAGCGAGTCCACGATAAGTTATTAACCATTGCTTCTCTCCAGAATAGGCAGTGATCGAGTTGGCAGCTGGGGCGCCAGTTTGTTTCAACATACAAAACCGAATTGAAGCGTGACAGTTCAACAGGTTTGTATGAATTGAGGAAACGGAGTTGCGCGCCAAAACTCCCGATCCTTGGTAAGTGAAGAGAATCTGGAATGGTTTCGGAATGTGGAGTGTTTGCGGTGCCCTGAAAGTTCGAAAGTGTCGAATTAGCGACCGCGTTTGCTCTGCAGAATCGCTGGTGCTGCCGCGATTGATTCCCGGATCAGGTGCGCCATTTTGGGGTGAGAGGGTTCGAGGTCCGGTGGTAACTGAAGCCCACGAAGACGCTCGGAGGCGGTGGGCCCGATGCTCCCAATCACGCAATTTTGTGCGGCTGCGAGCCATTTTTCTTTGAGATGCATTCGCTCGGCGATTTCCAGAACATGATTAATCTGCTGAGCGCTCGTCCACAACAGGATGTCAAAATCCCCGGCGATTGTCTGGCGGATGGAATTTTCCAGCGGGCCGATGTCGTCTGGTAATGCCCATTTGTAGACAGGGACAGGAATCACTTCTGCACCGTGATCCTGTAGCCATTGGTAGAAGTCGTGGCTCGGTTCCCCGTACTCCTGAACCGCCACCCGTTTCCCGGTGAGATCCAGATTTTTCTGCTGCATCTCGCTGACCATGTCCTGCCAGGTATTCGGTTCCGGAGCCCGAATCGTGACGCGGATTCCCATCTTGGAGAGGGCCGCGACTGGTTTAGGGCCACGGGCAATCGTGGTCATCGTCTTGAGTTTGTCCTGAACCGGTTGATCGAGGCCGCGCGTGCGCAGAGCTTCCATCAGAGCTTCCGCGCCCACTCCGGTCATAAACACGACGTAGTCGATTGTGTTGTTCAGAAGTTCTTCGGCAAACTCGAACGCTTTCCCGTTGTCGGTGAGGGGAATCTCTTTCATTGAAGGAGCAACGGTCGGAATGCCGTGTGACTTCTCAATGAGTTTCTCCATCTCTTCACGACGACGGCTCTCGAAAGAGCAGACACGCAAGCGAGGAGTTTCGTTGAGAGGGGCGTCGGAGCTCATGGCTGGTGAATCCAGGATGGAGTCTGGTGACCGTTTCTTGATGGAAGTTCGCAGAGAAATCAGGAAAAAAGCCCTGTGATCAAAGGATCTTTCAGGCTGGTTGCAATCCCTTTGACTCCGAGAAACGTATGGTGCTGGCTGTGTCGATGTGGCACAGCGACGGCATAGGCGCCGGATGCAACTGCAGCTTTTGCTCCATTTTCACTGTCCTCCATGACCAGCATCTCTGCCGGCGCGATCTCAAGGCGACGTGCTGCTGTGAGATAGATTTCAGGATTCGGCTTCCCGTGCAAAACATCTTCTGCCGAGAGGGTGAAATTGAACCGTGGCAGCAGATCGAATCGACAAAGCATTCTTGTGAGATAATTGCGATCGGAACTGGTTGCGACTGCCCTTGGAATCTTCTTCTCGTCAAGGAGATCGAGTAGTTCAAACAGGCCTGGCATCGGAGTGAGATGTTTGTCGAGCAAGCTCTCGAAGATCTCGCCTGATTCTGCAGCCAGATCTGGGACAGTCTCGTTCAGTTCGAGAATCTCGATCATCGCCTGAAATGCTTCGTGTGCACGTCGGCCCATCATGGCGTGGAAAAGTGCTGGAGTCGCTGCTTTTCCGCGGCGGCGCGCGAGTTCCGTGCCTGTCAGGTGAAAGACTTCTTCTGTGTTCAGCATTAATCCATCGAGGTCGAACGCGACCCCTCGAATCTTTGGGGATTCACCAGTTGTCATATCTACAGCAGTTCTTGAAATGTCATGGCGTGTCTGGCACGCGGTCGTCAGTTGTTTTCGTCTTGAATTAGCCGCAGTGAGCTGCAGGCATTATGAAGTCTCTTGCAACGCACCGACTGTGAAAGTCTGAACGCCCTGCCACTGGAAGACTCGGATT
>JBEBTF010000017.1:0-36226 GCA_040393865.1 Planctomicrobium piriforme
GAGAGAGTCAGCATCCATGTCACGACAAAGCACAGGTCTTCCGGAACTCGATGAAATGTTGGGCGGGGGCTTGATTCCCGGCACACTGACGGTTGTGTTGGGAGCGACCGGAATCGGGAAGACGCAACTGGCGCTGCAGTACCTGCATCACGGGAAGCAGCAGGAAGGTGAAACTGGAATTCTGTTTGACATGACCTCGCGTGGGGACTCCCAGAACCATTCCGAATATGCAAAGCGGATGTTTAATTGGGAATTGACAGATCGTCCCAAAGATTGGGAAGCGGCGACTCCGGCTGATAATTGGACCCGTGAGAAGGTTCGTTGGGATATGGCCCATCCGTTTCAGACGGCGGGGCGTCGGGTCACGATGAGCGATATGTCCACCGATCAGAAGCGAGAGTGGAAAGTGGAACTCAACCGAAAGCTGGTTGAGACGATTTCCTTCTTCTACGGAAACTTCTGTCAGGGAGTGCGTCGCTGTGTGATCGACGGAATTGAACCATCAGATCGAGCGAGCGACTCGTTTCAATTTGAGATGTTCGAGTACATCTATCATCAGATTCTGAGAAAGGAGTCTGACTGGGTCGCGAGGGATCTGTTGCGAGTCCACTTCCGGGAATGTGCAGAGCTGGTTGCCAAGCATGCCTATCAGCACCAGGAGATCGGGTGCATGATGATGTGTACGTCACATGAAGTCATGCTTGATGGATTGCTGTCGAGGCCGATCGAAAGTGGTGACGTTCTGTCGAACGCGAATACGATCATCCTGATGGGAAAGATTCGCGAAGGGACAAAGATGAGTCGAGCCCTTTGCGTTGCGAAGCATCGCGGGAGCCAGTGCGATGAAAACATCCGCGAGTACACGATCAACGACAGCGGAATCGTGCTGAAGTAAGAGTTGTTCTGCTTCTTAGAGCACCTTGCGAAATAAATTCCACACTTCCGCCACGCGGCGAGTTGCGTTTCATCAATCGAAACAGCCGCTGCGCGGACACTCGGTAGAGCAAACAGCTCTAACTCAGGTCAATTCGCCAGTTCGCAAACGAAAAACAGCTCGGCCACCAATGAGTGGTCGAGCTGTCTTTTGTCGGTTTAGAATGAGCGAACATCGAACGGCAGGGAAATTGCCGCGGTTCGATGTTCTGGACGTGTGCCCTTATGGGGACATCGGTCCGGCAACTCGAATCAGGTAGTCGTGGTCGATGTAGACCACTTCTTCAACCTGATCGACATGTGTGAATGGCACTGGCCAGCTGGATCGGATTGTCTTCTCGAAGTACACCGTGCACTTATAGTGACAGTGGTGCAGACGAGCTGGTCCAACCTGTGGGAAGAACCGTGGTTCGTCGATCCGGTCGACGATCTTCTCGACAACAATGCGGACATTGTTACGGAAGGTTTCGGCCAGGAATGGAACCCCACCGGAAACGTCATCCGGTACGGCTCGCATCACTTCGTCTGGTCGTGGTGGATCAAGACAGAAGAGCGGAGCATTCTCGCCTTCAATCGGGTCCAGGATTGGAACGCGTTTGTAACGTTCTTCCTCCCAGTAGGTGTCTTCAATCTTCTGACTGAAGTAAGGAGTGACAGGAATCGGCATGGTTGTTCCGAAGAACCATCCACCGATTGCTGCATCCTTGAGTAAATAAATCATAGGGCCATAGCAACCACTGCTTGGCAATGTTGCCAGCAAGAGAGCGCCAAATAGGGCCCATCGTTTGGTACGACGCGTCCAGGTTGCCATCCGATCGCCTCCAAGTGCTGCGATGACCTCTGCGGGTTGGGTTTGGGCACAGAGTCTTTCCGCACCACGTCAATCAATTCCAATCCGACAAAGGGAGTTATCGAGCAGGAGAGGCTGTGAACTTGTGGGAATATTCCGGTTTTAGCGAATTGAATGTTGGTGATGTTTAATTTGGGTTGAATGGGAGTTGTGGGTAGTGAGTTTTCGCTGGATTTCATGCAAATGGCCCCCAAAGAATTTTTGGAAACGTGTCCAAGAGAATTCTGTGGGGGCCGGAGATCGATGGGAAAAGGGCCTATGAGTTCAGCCAAGGGCTTAAGCCGTGCTCTCGATTCTGCAAGGGGAGTTCGATGCGTGCCCCGTCTTGAACATGAGACGTATATACGGCGTGGATCATGTCCACGACCTGTCGCCCTGTTTCGGCATTGCTCAACGGAGGGCGTTTATTAGTGATCGCGTCAAAAAGGTCACGGACCGGGATCACATGGTTGGCAACATTGCGACCAATTTCCGCACTGACTTCTTTCTTGCCCACACCTGCGGTTGTGATTGGAATCCAGGGGCGAGATTCGTTTGTTGGGCGAAACGGATTTCCAGGGACGAAATGGGCCAGCGGTTCGACGTCAATTCGCAAGTCCACAATCCCTTTATTGCCGATGAACTGGACGCCGAAGTTGGCTTCCCGCACCCCTTTGTTCTTGATGGAATCAAAATAGTGAGGGATTCCGCTCTCCAGTTCGAATCGGGCATGGAGTCGATCCCCCAGAATCGGGCCGACACCTTCGTCCCCATCGAATAGATCGGCGCGTGTTGCCGGTCGGTTTTCTTTTTGAATGACGGCACTGCAGGCGACAGCTTTCCCTGTAATCGGGAGAGCCAGATCAAGGTCGTGGCTTCCCAAAACCCAAAGGTCGAGGCAGCCTCCGCGTTGATCTTCTTTTCCGCGAGATCGAACTTCGAGCAGTTCCCCGATCAGCCCATCCTGAATTGCTTGAATCACGACGGGAAGGACAGGGTGGAACCGGTTTCGGTGGGCCAGGCTGACGAGAGTGCCAGATTTTTCGCATGCGGCGATGATTTCGTCCGCTTCTGCAGGAGTGCGGCAGAATGGCTTTTCACTGTAGATTCCACGAGCCCCGGCTTCTGCGGCGGCAAGCATCATGTCGCGGTGTTCGGTGATATGGCGAGGGCCAATCGCCACAATGTCCGGCTTCAGCTCTTTCAGCATCTCCGTGTAACTGGCGAACGCTGGAACGCCAGGGAGTTTCTTTTGCTGCTTGTCGCGTCCGGCGTGGTCTGCATCGGCAAATCCGACGATTTCTGATTCAGGGACAGAAAGCCAGACGGTGTCGAGTCCGTGGCCATAATTCCCGTGACCGGTGTGACCAATCACCGCGACTCGCCATTTTTTGTTGTCTGCTGCGAAGGTGGGAGTCATTGCCAGCGCTGACAGGGCTCCGGCTGTGAGGAGGAAATCGCGTCGATTCAGGGATGAGGTCGATGTTGCAGTCTGCGAGTGGATCGGCGGCATGCGATTGCTCCTGGGATGACCTTGAATTCCTCTGGACGAAATCGGGAGCAGATTTCTGTTCCCGAGAAGAGACCGCGTCAGGGGGACATCCTTTCCTAACGTTGATCCTTTGAACAGTAGCCCTTTGGTAATGGACCTGCAATTCAATCGAGTGGTGTTTATGTGATCTGGGGCGGGCAGTTTTCTGGAGGTTTGGTGAGATTCGATGGGGAGGCGAGAACTCATCTTGGTGGAAATAAGAACTTGGAGTACCGTTCTGCCGAGTGCGATGGGCCTTGCGGTGTCTGTTACGCGAGTCGAGTGTCGCCAAGAGATTCAGGGCCAATATTCACGGGGCATGCGATGGATCGCAAAATGTTCTTTCGACGGTACAGTCGTGCTATTCAGCGTCTGGGATTAGGGTCGCTGGCTTGTGGAATTGTTGCGGCCATTGTGAAAGCGTGGCTGACTCACTGGTTCGGGCCTTCTTCATTGGCTGTCCCGCCTGAGCCTGTGCCTGTTGTCGCTGAAGTTCAGAAGGCAGAAACCGTTGAAGACCTGTTGAAATCGAGTCCGATCAGCCTGATGGACTGGCAGGTTTCCGTCGAAAAGCAGTACCGAACGGAAGCGGAAAGAGAGCGGCAGTTCCGGAATTATCTCGGCAAAGAGATGGTCTGGGAGGGGTACTTTGATCAACTTAATCCCATTCCCAAAGAGAATCCTGCCTCGCCGGGGTTTGTCCTTGTGATGCACGAAAGCCGGGCAGCGTTGCATTCACAAGCACTTCTGGGCCCTCCGTTTATTCGATGCTGGTGTCCTGTCAGTGCAGAGAAAGAGTTGAAGTCGCTGAAACGGGGCGACTGGATTGTCATTCGTGGGCGACTGAGGAATCCAACGCTGCTGGGGTCTGTTCTCTGCACCGATCTGGATACATGCGAGTTAGTGGCGGCTCAAGAGGTGCGACATGTTGAAATGTCACTGGATGACACAAGGGGCAAAGCACATTGATGCTGTGGTCGTGGCACCGCGTCCAGTGACCTTGTCGCCAATGGCTTTGCCTGCTCTGTCTGGAGACTACTCCCGAGTCCACTTCAGAATCCAAGGGTCGTTGGTCTCTCGCTGGAAGGTGACTAGCTTCTCACGGTACTCCTCCAGGACCGGCGCGAAGTGGGGGTCTGCCGCCAGATTGACCGATTCTTCTGGATCGTGCTCGATGTCGTAGAGTTCAAACTGTGGTCGCTTCAAATAGGTTCCCACTGTTCTCTGTCCGTACGGTGCATGTGGACCAAGCTGATACTGTGTCAGCCATGTGGAAGAGGCCCAGAGATCAGATGCGGAAGGCACTTGCAGGCTGGATGCCAGATTCCAGATCAGTTTGTATTTCTGGTCTCTGACCACACGCATGGGGTAGTACATTGTCACTTCGTGGAAAGTGTGTGACGCGAAAATGGTCTGGTGGTGCGCCTGATCGGATGCCCCCAGGAGCGGCAACCATGAGCGGCCATGATAAGCCGTGAATTTTTGAGATCCGGACCGGTTGTCGTTCTGTCGCAGGCCTTTTTCTTTCCAGTATGTTTCCGGGTTGACCCAATGTTTGGGGCGGTTCAACTTGTGATCAAGTTCGCCAGCGAAATCGAGCAGTGACGGTGTAATGTCAACATGGCTGATCATCGCCTTCGAAACCAGCCCCCGTTTTGATTCATAAGGATTGCGCACTACGAATGGGACGTTGAGTCCGGCATCGTAAACCGTCGTCTTGGCTCCCTGCATTGCGATGCCGTGGTCGGAGGTGAAGACGATCAGGGTTTTATCATACAGATCGGCCTCTTTCAGAATCTCGATCAGACGGCCTAAGCCTTGGTCGATCCGAGAGACTGACTGGTAGTATTGAGCCAGTTCTTCTCTGCATTCCTTGGTATCCGGCAGGAAGTGAGGAACCGGCACTTTGTCTGGTGAGTAGAAGACTTCCTCGACCTTTGGAAATGATTCTCGATTGGGTTTGTTTCCAAACAGGTTGGGTTTCACCTCGGATGGAGAGGTCTCGTCGACTTCGCCTCCTCGGTGTGGATCGCTGGGAGCAAAGTACAGCAAAAACGGGCGTTCATCTTTCGCTGTAATGAACTCTTTGCTGTTGTTGGCCATCATCACCGCGTTTCGCCCATTCGCGTTGATTTTGGTTTCAAAGTGGTAGGCATCTTCTGGGCTGACATGGTGCTTGCCGACAATGGCTGTTCGGTAACCGGCATTGCTCAGAGTGTGCGGCAAAGACAGGCTGATCACGTTCGGAAATGATTCGAAGTGATGGAAACTATGAGCGAGACCGTATTGACCATTTGTGTGGCTGAAGAGCCCGGACATGACGACAGAACGGCTAGGGCTGCAACTGGCTGTGGTTGCGAATGCGTTCCGGAAGAGGATGCCGTCTTTTGCAAGTGCGTCGATGTGGGGAGTGACGGCCACCGGATCGCCGTAGCATCCCAATGTTGGGCTCTGATCGTCGGTGATAAAAAAGACAATGTTGCGTTCTGCCGCGTACGAAATCGTCGCGTGCAGAATCAAAAGTAAAGCGTAGAAGCCTCGTCGGAGTTGGAGCATTTCGCATCCTGAGCACGTGAGTCAAAGAGTGTGGAAGACCGAATGGGGCAGGCCATTCAGTCACGATTGCGTCGCGACTCCGCATTCGTATTTTGCAATCTCTCGCTTTACTGTGCCAGTCTGTGCGCTATGATGCCCTCGGCCGGAATTGATTGCATGGAGAGGACTTCTCGTTTCGTTCTCAAAGATCCCGCACGCGGAAGGGCTGAACTGGATGGCGATGCACTGGAATACAATTCATCTCCAGGATTGCGTCGAAGGGATGTCCCGGCTTGATGAAGGGAGTGTGGATCTCGCGTTTGCCGATCCGCCGTTCAATATCGGATACAGCTATGATGTGTATCACGATGTTCAGGAGCACCAGCATTATCTCAATTGGTCGCGTGAGTGGATTTCTCAGGTCTATCGTGTTCTGAAATCCGATGGGACGTTTTGGCTGGCGATCGGCGATGAGTACGCCGCTGAGTTGAAAATTCTTTCACAGGAAATTGGGTTTCACTGTCGCAGTTGGGTGGTCTGGTACTACACCTTTGGGGTGAACTGCTCGAAAAAGTTCAGCCGGTCCCACGCCCATCTGTTTTATTTCGTGAAAGATCCCAAAGAGTTCACGTTTCGCGGGGAGGAGTTGGAGAACCGGATTCCTTCTGCCAGGCAGCTTGTTTATGGTGACAAACGAGCGAATCCGACAGGGCGGTTGCCGGACGATACGTGGATTCTGCGTCCACAGGATCTGGCAGATTGTTTTTCTTCTGTTGAAGATACCTGGTATTTCCCTCGCGTGGCCGGGACGTTTAAAGAGCGTGCTGGTTTTCATGGATGTCAGATGCCGGAACAGTTGCTGGGGCGAATTGTTCGCTTCTGTTCTCATTCCGGCGACAAAGTGCTGGACCCGTTTTCTGGCAGTGCGACGACACTCGCTGTAGCGAAGAAGTTGGGACGCCAGTTCCTCGGTTTTGATCTGTCTGAGAGTTATGTTCAGGCAGGAATGGAACGTCTTGCACGCGTAGAAGAAGGGGCTCCGCTTGATGGGGCTCCTGAGCCGACAATGAGTGCGCCGAGCACGGTGAATGGTCGGCCAGTTGGAAGCACTCGGCGGAAACGGAGTGCTTCAAAGAAGCCTCGAAAATCCTCGGTGACGAAAACGAAGAAAACGGCACGAGCGGTTGCTGAAAAAACAAAGTCTCCCAAAGCGAAGAAAACGCCCAAGGCGGCCAAGCGAGCAGCGGTGAAAAAGGCCAAATCTGTGCGAAAGCCTCGCAAGGTTGCCAAGCGTTCCTGATAAAGTCGTGGAATGTCAGGTGCTGTGTTTCTCTTCGTGTCGGGAATCTAAGTCGAGTCTGCATGGAGTTGAGTTCATAATGTCAGCAACACTGCGGCAAACTCGATGGGTTATTTTGCTGCTTGTGGCGGCGGTGTGCGGTGCGCTCCTGCAGTGGGGAGTTCTCTGGAAGACATCGCTTCCCTTAGGGGTTCCCGGCGAATGGGTCTGGGAGCGGTTGTCTCTGCAGATGCCTTTGTTTGTGGTGATCTGGCCTGCCGTTGCTGTCGCTCTGTTGCTGGTTGCTTATGTCTGGCTGGGAGAAGAGTGGCTGGCTCGCGGGGGACGGTCTCGCCGTGTGGGCCTGTTGCTTGGCTTGTGGGGAATTGGGTTTCTCTGGTTGCTTTCTCTGGTGGCCTCGACACCGGGGATTGCCAGTTTAAGCCGGATTCCTTTCGTCCTGTTCTATGAACGTTCTTCCGGCTATTTCACTCAGGCGACGGAGCATCGAGGCGATGTTGAAGGTTTCCTGAAAGGTTATCTGACTCAGATTCAAGACAGTACGAATCCGGAGAATCATCTGCACCTCGGGACACATCCTCCGGGATTGACTCTTGGATTGATGACATTGTCGAATCTGTGTGAACGATTCCCCGGGTTGGTGGCGATCGTTAAGGCAACGCAACCTGTGCAGGTGCGTGATGGAAATGATGCTGTCCGTGAAACAGAACTGGCGAGAGGCAAGTTCCATTTCACAGATGCCGATGGCGCAGTTCTTTGGCTGGGAGCGCTGATTACGGCTTTGATGGCATCTGGAACGTGTATTCCGCTTTATCTGCTGGCGAGGCGGTTTGTTGACCCGGACGCTGCGTGGTGGACTGCGTCCATCTGGTTGCTGGTTCCTGCTGCTGCCATCTTTCTGCCCAAGTCGGATGTGATGTTTCCGTTTCTGGCCATGTGGGCACAATGGTTCTGGCTCCGGGCGTTGGATCGAGACAGTCTGTGGCTGGGAGCACTCACTGGGATTGTGATGTGTATTGCCATGACATTGAGTCTGGCATTTGTTCCCGTTGCTCTGATTATGTTTATTCAGTGTGCAGTTTTGCCTTGTGTGTCATCTCCAGGTCAGCCAGCGCAGAAATTGCAGTGGTCTCGGTTGAAGGTGGTCGCCGGAGGAGCCGTTGCCTTGGGGGGCTGGCTGCTGCTTTGGGCGGTTCTTGGGAAGATGAATCTGTTTGCTGTCTGGATTCAGAATATCCGGAATCACGCCTCGTTCTATTCGCACCATGTGCGGACTTACATCCCATGGTTGTTCGAAAATCCTGTCGAGTTGGCCGCTGCTTTAGGAATGCCGTTAGCGCTCCTGACTCTTTGTGGAATTGTCTTTGCGGTCAAAGCTTGGCCACCACGGCGGTGGGAGTTTCTGCTGCCGTTGATTGTCTGGGGCGTGTTGTGGCTGAGTGGAAAGAATATGGGAGAGGCTGCCAGACTTTGGGTCTTTCTGATGCCTTATCCTGTCTGGTGTGCGTCTTTCGCAATTAGCAAATTGATCCCGACCTGGTTAGGCTCGCGAACGTTAATCATTCTTTATGTGCTGCAGATCGTTGTCTGTATTGCCACCGCGATACGTATAGATGGGTTCGGCTTCGGTGAACTTGGCGCGATGTAAATCGTGACTGGCGTTCGTGTCGGTCTCAGGAAACAAACGCCGACGCCAGCATGTTTGATAATCGGGAGATGGGGGAATAGCGATCACCAACGGGCTGGTTGGATAAAATGACCACTCCGATTTCGCTCGATCGATCAAACCAGAACAGCGTGCCAGTCGCTCCCCAGTGCCCGCATGTTGTTGCTGGCATCAGTTCGCACAGGCTGCTGCGATGCTCTTTCCAGTTCAGTCGCCATCCCATGCCCCAGCCTCGTGTGCGGCGGTCACTTTCAGAAACCAATGGGAAATCATCGAGTCTGTTTGTGGTCGCTTCGAGAATCGTCTGCTGAGAAAACAGTGAGTCTTGACTCAACATCGTTTCCAGAAAGCGGCTCAGGTCTGATGTCGTTGAGAGCACTCCTCCCCATGACGCCCCGAGTGCTCGCCAGTAAGGACTGTTCCAGTTCCAGTCGTCTTGTCCTTGCTGTTCTTCCGGGACACGAATTTCTGCGATGTTTGTTTCCTGTTGCATCGCAGGGGGAAGTCCCAGCCAGGTTCGATTCATCCCCAGCGGCTCGAAGATTTCTGTTCGCATGAAGTCCGGGCAGGGGACTCCGGCAGCCTTCTCGATGACCGAGGCGAGCAGCGCGTAACCCATGCTTTGGTATTGAGTCCCTCGGCCAACGGGAAAATTCAACTCTGCCCTTAGTGTTTCGTCGACGAATGCACTGTGAGGAGCGTGGCTTTTGCGTAGTTCAAAATTGTTTGGCAACATATCCGGGAGTCCGGATGTGTGTGTCAGCAGGTGGCGCAGGGTCATTAAGCGTTTTGCAGGGTCTCGACACTCAGGAAAGAAGTCACCAATGCGTTGATTCAGTCCCAAGGCTCCCCGTTCTGCGAGCAGCATTGTTGCCATTGCCACCATGGGTTTGGTTAAGGAGGCGACAAGAAACAATGTTTCGTCATTGAGTGGAACTGCTTCGTTCAGGCGGCGCGATCCAAAATTCTCGACCGGCGTTGCCTGATGCTTTCGTTGCACCTGAAAAGAAAGTGCCGGCAGGGTGCCGCGTTTGCATTCCGTTGCGGCATATTCCACGGCCTGAGACCAGCGTTTTTGGCAGATGCCCAGTTCCTGCGGTAACGCCAATGTGAGTGAAGACATATTCAAAACCAGGGCTTTCGATTTCAGGCTGGTTGGCTTGTGAAAATGACAGCGTGGACGATGATAGTTATTTGACCGGGGACATGAGCCCGAAGATCAAGACTCATTGAATTGGAATTCCGATGTTGGAAACAGCACTTCACGAATGGCACGTTGCAAACGGCGGTCGCATGGTCGAATTCGCCGGATGGCACATGCCTATTCAATATAGCTCGATCGTCGAGGAACATCACGCAGTTCGGCAACGTGTCGGTCTGTTCGACATCTCGCATATGGGACGTTTGTGGTTCAGCGGACCAGACCACATTGCTCTGCTCGACCGTTTTTTAACCAACCATGTGGCGAAGCTCAAAACCGGTCAGATCCGTTATTCACTCGTCTGCAACGAGGAAGGCGGAATCCTTGATGATGTGCTGATCTATCGGTTTGCTGAAGGCTGCATGCTGGTCGTGAATGGAGCGAATCGGGAGAAGATTATTTCCTGGTTCAAATCTCACCCGGGAACAGAAGAAGCTGTCTTCGTCGACCGGACTCTGGATTCGTCCATGATCGCGGTGCAGGGGCCACAGGCTGAAGCGATTCTTGCTCCCCATACAAATCTCGATCTCGGCTCCATCCGTTACTATACCTCCCAGAAGGGGAAAGTCTTTGGCGTTCCTTCTGTTGTGAGCCGGACTGGTTACACCGGTGAGGATGGCTTCGAGATCGTTGTCGATCACATTTACGCTGTTGATGTCTGGACGAAGCTCATGGAAGCTGGCGCCTCCGTGGGGATCGCTCCCTGCGGACTCGGGTGTCGGGACACATTGCGTTTCGAGGCAGGAATGCCGCTTTACGGCCACGAGATGGACGAAAGCGTCAATCCTTATACCGCGGCCCTGTCGTTTGGGGTTCGTCTCGACAAGCCTGGCTTTTTCGGCAAAGCCGCTCTCGAAGCAATTTCTAAGCATGACGACCTCCCGAAACGGGTGGGACTGCAGCTGAATGGGAAGCGGATCGCCCGACAAGGTTCCGAGGTTTATTTCGAGAACGAAAAAGTTGGAACTGTCACCTCGGGAACATTTTCCCCGACACTGCAGTTATCGCTGGCGATGGCTCTGATCTCTCCCAAAGTGAGTGAGATTGGCAGTGTTGTCGAAATTGATATTCGTGGAAAACGCGAACCTGCTCAGGTTGTCGCGCTTCCTTTTTACAAACGTAAGTAATTCAGGTTGGTATTCGCACACAGGCAGGCGATTTGTGCCTGCCTGTCTTTTGTTTCCTGCTGCTTCACAGAACAACCGCCATGGCTTTACTCGGTGTTAACATTGATCACGTCGCCACGATTCGTCAGGCTCGAAGAACGATTGAGCCTGATCCGGTCTGGGCTGCGGCGCTGGCGGAACTGGCAGGGGCGGATGGGATTACCGTTCACCTTCGAGAAGATCGTCGGCACATTCAGGATCGTGATTTACGAGTTCTGAAAGAGACGGTTCAGGTGAAATTGAATCTGGAGATGGCTGCGGAAGACGCAATCACCAAAATTGCTTTGGACATTCGCCCTGAGCAGTGCACCCTCGTGCCGGAGAAGCGTGAGGAAGTCACGACCGAAGGGGGCTTGGACGTCATTGGCAATCGTGAGCGTGTTCAACGCTGTGTCGGGCAGCTTCTGGCTGCCGGAATCGAAGTCAGTCTCTTCATTGATCCTGACCCGCAGCAGATTGCGGCATCAAAGGCATTGGGAGTTCAGGCGGTGGAACTGCATACCGGCCGTTACGCCGACGCCGAAACCCCGGAAGCCTCTCTTCGAGAGCTCGAAATCTTGAAAGCGGCCGCGAAGACAGCCACAGATCTGGGGCTTGTGCTGCATATGGGGCATGGGTTGACCTATCGCAATGTTGTTCCGGTCGCTCGAATTGATGGGGTGTGCGAGTTGAATATTGGTCACAGTATTGTTGCCCGGGCCGTCATGGTTGGTTTTCAACAGGCTGTAAAAGAAATGAAAGCACTCATTTCGTAATCGCGCGACACGCGGTTAATGCAATCTACTGATGAAGCGAACAGCTTCGAGACGGCTTTCTGATGAGTGAATTGACGACACCGACGTTGGACGATCTCGAACGACGTCTTGCGCAGACGATGCTTTCTGATCGCTTCCGCCTGCGCCGGTCACTGGGGTCGATCAGGCATCTTCAACAGCAGAAGAAGCCATTCGACAAAAGCCTGGCCAAGACCATTGAGGATCTGGAAAAGTCGGAGCAGAAATACCAGCGTCGGGCCGACCTGGTCCCCAAACTTGTCTATGACGAGTTTCTGCCGATTACTGACAAGAAGGACGAAATTGTTACCGCACTGAAAGAACATCAGGTTCTGGTCGTGTGCGGGGAAACCGGCTCCGGGAAGTCGACACAGCTTCCCAAGATCTGCCTTGAAGCCGGATTGGGGATTGCGGGCGTCATTGGGCATACTCAGCCCCGGCGAATTGCTGCACGCTCTGTTGCCGCTCGCGTTGCTGAAGAATTGGAATCGCGAGTTGGCGACAAGGTCGGCTTCAAGATTCGGTTCACTGATACGACATCGCCCAAGACTCTCATCAAGCTGATGACCGATGGGGTGATGCTGGCCGAGACGCAGTCAGACCGGTTTCTTCAGCAATATGAAGTCATCATTATCGACGAAGCGCATGAACGCTCGTTGAACATTGACTTTCTGCTGGGCTACATCAAACGCATTCTGCCAAATCGCCCTGAACTCAGGGTGATTATTACATCAGCCACAATCGACGCCGCGCGCTTTGCAAATTACTTCGGAACAGAGGATGCGCCGGTCCCGGTCATCGAAGTCTCTGGCAGAACCTATCCCGTTGAGGTTCGGTACCGACCGCCGGAACTCGAAGAAGATGAGGAGATTGATTACCAGCGCGCTGCCGCCGATGTCTGTGAAGAACTGATGTTGGAGGGGCCTGGCGATATCTTGCTGTTCATGCCGACCGAACGCGATATTCGGGAAGCAGCCAGAATCCTGCAGGGACGAAAGTTTGTCGATCGTTCCCCTGTCGACATTCTTCCATTGTTCGGGCGACTTTCCGAGCAGGAACAGAATCGGGTCTTTGCACCACACGCCGGACGTCGCATTGTCATCGCCACAAACGTTGCGGAATCTTCGTTGACGGTGCCTGGCATCATTTACGTTGTGGACCCTGGAACGGCGAGGATCAGCCGGTTCTCTTCAGCGTCGCAAGTGCAACGACTGCCGGTGGAGCCGATCTCTCAGGCATCTGCAAACCAGCGAGCCGGTCGTTGTGGACGTGTGGCGCCGGGGATCTGTGTTCGTCTCTATTCCGAAGCCGATTTCACTGGGCGAGACGCTTACACTGCTCCAGAAATTCTGAGAACAAATCTCGCTTCTGTTCTGTTGCAGATGAAAGCGTTGAATCTGGGACGGATTGAAGATTTCCCGTTCCTCGATCCCCCGAGTCCAACGGCGATTCGTTCCGGGTTGAAACAGCTCTTCGAACTGAACGCGATCGATCAGGACGAACAACTGACGCCGATCGGGAAGGCGATCTCCCGATTACCGGTTGACCCACGTATTGGGCGTATGATTCTCGCTGCTGCTGATGAACATTGTCTTGAAGAAGTTCTTATTATTGCTGCCGCTTTGGAACAGCGTGACGCGCGCGAGCGGCCGCTCGATAAGCAGCAGGCGGCTGATACAGCGCATCTCCGTTTCAAGCACGAAAACTCTGACTTCATCTCCTTGTTGAAACTCTGGGATTTCTATTCTGAACAGGAAGAGAAACTCTCAAACAGCAAGATCCGCAAGATGTGTCAGCAGAATTTCATCTCGTACAACCGGATGCGAGAGTGGAAGGACCTGCACCGTCAGCTACGCGAGATCGCAATTGATCACGGGATTCGCCCCACGGATCGACGGAATGATGAACAGGCAATTCATCGGGCAATTTTGACAGGGACGCTGGCAAACATTGCCCAGCGTGGGGAGACCCATGAATACTCAGGGGCAGGGGGACAGAAGCTGTTTCTCTGGCCGGGTTCCACCGCGTTTGCAAGTAAGCCGAAATGGATCATTGGTGCCGAGCTTGTCGAAACGACAAAACGCTATGTGCGAATGATCGGCCCGATTCAACCGCTCTGGATTGAACGTGCTGCTGAACATCTCATCAAGAAGACCTATAGCGAACCGCGCTGGAGTTCGAAGCAGTCGTGCGCCATCGCTGATGAGAAGGTCAGTCTCTTTGGGCTTGTGATTGTTCCTCGTCGGGAATGCCGGTATGGGCATATTGATCCAGCGAAGTCGCGAGAACTCTTTATTCAGCACGCGCTGGTTGAAGGTGACTATCAGACGCAGGGCGAATTCTTCAAACACAATGCTCAGTTGAAGTCTGAACTGGATGACTGGCAGGCCAAGCTTCGCCAAGGGATGCAGTTTCTGGGAGAGGACGCGGAATTCGATTTCTATGACCAGCGCATCCCGCATGATGTGTTTGATGGACCGCGTTTCGAGCAGTGGCGTAAGAAGGCCGAAGTACAGCACCCGAAGCTTCTGTTCCTGTCGCGTGAAGACCTGATTGCTGATGCGGATACTGCACCACGAGCGACTGCGTTCCCGGATCAGATAAAAATCGGAACAATGCAGATTCCGGTGGAATACAATCTCGAACCAGGCTCTGCAGAAGACGGTGTAACATTGATTGTTCCACCGGAAGGGCTGAACCAGTTGTCGGATGAGAATCTGAACTGGCTGGTCCCAGGGTTGTTGGAGGAGAAAGTCGCGGCTTTGATTAAGTCATTGCCGAAGACCCTGCGAACTCTTTTCGTTCCTGTTCCAGAAACTGCCACGGAAGTCACCAAGAAGTTGACATACGGAAAAGGCGATCTGCTGAACCAACTCTCTGAAGTGCTTCGTCAGCGTTCAGGTGAGTACGTCCCTGTCTCTGCGTTCGATCTTGCTCGTATTCCAGAGCACCTGCGGTTCAACATTCGAGTGGTGGACCAGAAGGGCAAAACGCTTGTCACCAGTCGAGAGATTGGCGAACTGAAGCAGCAAGCTCAGAAGCAGACGGCCGAGTCGATCCAGCAAATTGTGGATAAGAAGTGGCATCGTGACGGGCTGACAACCTGGAACTTTGGTGACTTCCCAGAACAGGTTCAGTTTGAACGGGGCGGGGTGACAGTCGTTGCCTTTCCGATGCTGGTTGATGCACAAACCAGTGTCAGCATACGGTTGTCGGACTCGCGATCCGAAGCGGAGGGACGCACAAAGCAGGGGCTACTCCGGCTGTTCTTGCTTTCTGATGAAAAGAAGCTCAGCGAGCATGTCAAGCACTTCCCTAAAGTCGATCAGTTGAACATGCAGGCGATGAGCTTTCCTGACGGGAAGCAATTCCGTATGCAACTCACTCGCAGTCTGGCATCGGCTGCGCTGTTCAGAAACACCGGCCCGATTCGTAATGAGAGTGACTGGAACATCCGGCTGAAACAGGCCAGAGGCCTCCTCCCTCTCGTCGTTCAGGATCTGAATCGCATCCTTGGCCCTCTTCTGACTGACGCCAACAAAATGCGTCGCGCACTGGATGCAAAACATCCCCCAGCGTTGGCTCCGCTGTTTCAAGATTTGAAGCAACAGTTTCAAGAGTTATTTCAGCCGGGGTTCCTTGGTGAAACGCCATTAGGATGGTTGCAGCACTATCCCCGATACTTGCAGGCAATGCAGCTACGGCAAGACAAGGCGACCTCCGGTGGTTACCAGAAAGACCGTAAGGCTCAGGAGCAGTTCGAACCCTATTGGAAACGATACCTGCAACTTCGCGAACAGTATGGCGACGACTATCGGTTGTCGCCGCAACGGGTGCTTTATCGACATCTGCTGGAAGAATTCCGCGTGTCACTTTTTGCTCAGCAGTTGCGAACGGCGGTTCCGGTTTCTGAAAAGCGGTTGAATGACGTCTGGAAAGAAATCACGGCATCCCGATAGACGGTCGCGGTGTTGATCACGGCGTCGAAATCACCTGTCTGACACGAATAACGAATACCGTGTATCAGAAAACAGCCGTGACGGTTACCGGCTATAACTGATTTGTGATTCAGGCGTCGTCTTGGATGTGGAGCCGGTATTTCCGCCTACGATCAGTAATGGTGCAATCGCGAGTGCGATTGGCGTTTCCATGCGGATGGTTGTTTCCTGTTCCGGAATGCTCCTGACAGAAACCCGACCGCCGAAGGACTCGAAGCATTCTTTAACATTCCCCAAACCGCTGGGGCGGCAAGCCAGATTTCCTAGCAGATCACGCGATGAAATGCCTGGTGAAAACACCAGTTGGATTAATTCCTGTTCACTCATCGTTTGGGCTTGAGACTCGGTGATCAAGCGTCGCTTAATGGCCTTCTCACGGATACAGCGATGGTCGATTCCTTTGCCGTCATCTGTAATTTCCAGTACGACGTGACCGGCTTCGTAAAACGCCTGAACTGCAATTGTCCCTGCGAGTGGCTTTCCACAGAGAGCCCGTCCTCCTAGTGATTCAATTCCATGATCGATGCAATTTCGAATCACTTGAATCAGTGCCACTTTCATCTCGTCAAGCAGGGTTTTGTCGAGTTCAATATCCGTTCCTTCAAACGTCATCTGAATTCGTTTTCCATGCTTCCGCGCCAGCCCCTGAACAAAGTCTGGAAGTTTGGACGTGACGGTGCTGATTGGCTGCATTCTTGCCAGTATCAGTGATCGTTGAAGGTCCGATGTCACTCGATCCAGTTGTGTCGAGATCGACAGAAGCGATGTGTCGCTGATCCGATTTCTGATTTGCGAGATCTGATTGCGTGTCTCTGCCAGTTCTCCAATCAACTGCAAAATTCGGTTCAATGTTTCGACCTCGACTCTGGTGACCTGTTCCTGAGCCACTGTGTTCGATGGAAGCGAGTGAGACCGTTGTGCAGGTGTGTTTCTCTCGTGCTCCTGCTGATTCATGACGGATTGAACCTGTTGCAGAAACAGGGATGATGACTGACCTGCCGGCCGTTTCGATACAGAGAAGGAACGGTTGGATTGCTTGATCGACATCAGACCGGTTTGACCGTTCTGCGGAATGTCTGATTGCGAAACAGATGAGGACGAAGAAGAGACTGGTTGAATCTCAAGGATTGTCTGTTCCGACACTTTCTGCTGACCGATTCGCATTTCTTCAAGCTCTCTCTGGAGAGCCCTGTAATCGACATCCCCTTCTGTTCCATGCTTTTCGACATTGGCAAGGATCGTTCGAATCGCATCGACCATACTGAGCAGGCCATTTGCCACGTCAACCGTCGGTGTGCGTTCGCCATTCTGAAGTGAATCCAGAAGACGCTCACCTGCTTCTACGAGATGTTCCAGTTTCGACAGTTGCAGAAGAACCGAGATCCCTTTGATGTGACGGAGTGTGTTGAAGATGTTTGAAATGCGGACTTGATCTGCGGTTGCATCTCCAAGGGAAAAGATGTCCCGGTCGAGCTTCTCGACACTCTCACGGCTTTCATTCAGAAATCCTGTCAGCACTTCATTCGCCATAATATGTGCCCTGTCTTGGAGAGAGAATTGCCCTCACCGATGCATGCTCCTTGAACCGCAGGAGCTCCATTTCTTTCACAACGGCACGACAGCTTGTTGCTCAGATGAGTCGTTGGACTCGCTCGTGATTGTGAATGACTATCAACACCATAGATCAAAGATGCTGGACTGTCACAATAGACCACTTTCGCCCTGTGTTGAGATACAGGAATCCACTCATATCACCGAGTCTTGTTCAATCACGTCTGCAGTGGTGAATCTCAAAGGTGCGTGTTTCTTTGTTGCGCACTACGCACGTTTCGTAGAAAACACTGCAATCGTAGGCGAGCAAAAGGCGAAGTATGAATTTCTGCGGCGGATGTTCGTAATTACTGTGCCACCCGCGTGATTCTACTTCAGTAAATTCCCGACGATTTCGTGTGGAATGACAACAGGACTTTCAGAATCGAGTTTGGCTGTCAGAAAGAGGAGATTGGTTATACTCAGGCAGTGTTTCCAAGGGAGCGTTTCTGGTTCGCGTAGATTTGTTGTTTTCGCCCCTGCAGATGGTCGATCTCCTGTGGTGTTGCGTCACAAAAGAGTAGACGCGGCAGTGGCGGTCTCTCTCCCTGATTGTTTGATTTGCTGAATTTTTGATCATGAGTTCACAGAGCTATCTTCCCGGCCCGCAGCCCAATACGGTTCGAACTCAGGATGGAAAAGTTCTGACTGTTCCCGAGGGTTGGGTTCTGCTTCCTCCGGGTGATGCTGCCTTAACCAGACGAGTGAAGGCAGCGGTCGATCATTGGGTGGTTGCAGAGAAGAAAGGCCGCAAGGTCTTCTCTAAAGGAATCTGGGCGCCTGGTGACGCGATTGTGAAGATTCAGGCGGATCTGGAACTTGAGCGTGCTGATCCGGCGTTCGCTCGTAAGAAAGAAGCGGATGCACGCCGGCGAGAGAAGAAGCAGCAGGAATATGTGGAGGATTTCCACGGAGCCGTTGCCGCGTTTCTCGATTTCCACGAATCGTACAAGTCGCTGGAAGATCAGTTTGCTCGCGTGGTGACGTTGCATGCGACGCCAGTGGGAAGCGGCACTGTTGCCCGGACTCAGCGGATTCCTGTCGAGGAACGTGCGGAAGCGGCAGTCATTGCCTGGATGCGTCATCAAACGACGGGCTATGACAACATGGTGATTCCGAGAATCAAAGGGAAGCGTCGGGAAGTTCGTCGGCAGTTGGCCAAGCGATCCCACGAACTTCTGAGCCGTTATCGTCGAGGCGAATCGATTCCGGTCGATTGCCCCCTCGCAACGTCACTTCGGCAGAGTGCGAAATGATGTTGAGCTGGAATGGCTGCTGAAAAGAAAGCACAGGCTCCGAGGATCGTTTAAGACCTTCGGAGCCTGTTGAATTTCAGGATGCGATTCTTTGGGAGGGATGTCCTTAAGAGTCGCTTATTTGAACTTTTCGTGGCAGACTTTGCAGCCTGCATTTGCCTTGTCGAACCATTTTCGGCTTTCGACTTTGTCTTTCTCGCGGATGGCTTTCCCGAGCTTGACGGCGGTTTCATAGAACTCGTCAGACCAGGTGTTCCAGAGCTTCTCGTCTTCTTCGTCTCCGGCTCCGTAATTATCAGCCTTCATCGCTGCTCCCAGAAGCCCCCAGGCAACAACAGGGGAGGCTTCTTCCGGGGTCCCGCGCGGACGTCGGAAGATCTTCAGGTACTCGCTATTTCGGGTGTTGATCTCTTCCATGAGTGCATACATCCCGATCAATTCATTCCATGGGTGCAGACGCTCATGTTCTCCTTCGACCTTACCGGCAATCACTTCTTTGACTTTGCCCAGTGCAGCCAGAGCGGCATCGCGATCTTCATCGCTGGAATACGTTAACGCGGCGTCACGAAGGGCCGGGCCGTTGATTGTGGCCTTTTCCCATTCTTTGTGTTCGGCAAGTCCTTGTCCCACACAGGCGATCAACCCAAATGCTTGGGCGACGTGCTTCTCTTTATCTTTTTCGAACGAAGCGTCGGTGCTGAGGAGTTTGTCGAGACGCTTGGTCTGAATCGTGGCTTCCTGCGTCAGTTCTGCCAGTGATGCAAACGACTCAATCGGATAAGGAGTCTCGGCATGAAGAACAGGGGCAATGGTGCCGGAGATTGTTGCAACTGCGAGGCAGACTGCGGTCCACTTTGATCTCAGAATTTGAGGCATGGCAAGTGAGGTCTCTGTCTTGAGGCTGAATTGCGGGCGAATCCAGATAGGCATTGTAGTGATCCTCTGTGAATTGGTCCTGAGTGAGACTGTCAGTCAGAAATAGTGACGCAGGAATCGTGTTTGTGAGTCGCTATTTCAGGACATGCATTTCCGTGAGGAACCGGATTGGCGTCGGCTAATTATTGTGGTTGAATTTGCCATCCACTGCACCAGAGAGCAACCATCGCGCAGATGATTCCTCCCTGAAGAATCAGTGAATAGGTGGGGATTCCCTGAAACGACTCCCTCCGCCATCCAGACAGGCATGTTGCCGTCAGCCCGACCACGGCATTCACGAACAGGCCGAAGCCCCACAGGGCCAGGATCATCGGAAGAAGCAGGTTGTTTCCAAGTGAGATGATTCCGGTTGCGATCAGGAGCACTGCTCCGAGAAACAGAATCGCCCCCGGTGCGGCAAGCAGCAGGCAAGAGACAAAGACAAGTTCAGCAATCGTCGCCGGAGGTCTTGTTGGAGCAGCCTGAGGACCGGTGTTGTGTTTGCGTGCCTCACGATTTGTCAAAATCTGCCTCATTGGTACGAGCCGCGAAAACCGACGAGGTGTGTTGATTGGAAATGTCGTTTCGCAAGGATTCACGTGAACCGCCAACCGGTCTTCAGATGAGGTTGGTCGCTTGACACCGGGGAACGCACCTATGATGATCACCTGAGAATCGAATGGGAAGCGATATCGTGCGTTTCAACCATATTTGGCTGAATAGCTTTAGTGATGTTGAACGTGTCGATGTCGTGAACTGCACAGCGAATATTGCATGAGATTGTCTCCTGTATTCTTTGTGCTAACTGAATCGGAAACCAGTCAACGGCGAGTTCCACACGATCAGGTTTCCTATTCTTCGGTTTGCCGTCATTTCCAAACTGGCCTGACGCTTTCGATCTCGTCTGCATCCCTTGTCTCCCTTCATGTGGATCAAGGGGAAATCAGCCTGATCTGAAGATGTCTCACAACGAGTTGAGCACGAGCAGGAATTCAGCATGTCCGCAGGTCAACGACGTCTGGATATCGAAGAAATTGGCGATGTCACTGTTGCCAAGTTTATCGATAAGAAAATCCTTGATGAAAACAACATCCAGGTAATTGGAAACCAGCTGTTTGGTCTGGTTGAGGAAGACGGACGCAAAAAAATCATCCTCGACTTTTCAAACGTCGAGTATCTGTCCAGTGCAGCTCTTGGAAAGCTGATCACCATGGACAAGAAGGTGAAGACATCAGGCGGCAAGTTGCGATTGTGCACGATTCGCCCTGACATCTATGAAGTTTTCGCGATCACACGACTGAATAAGTTGTTTGATATTCGCGACGATCAACAGGCTGCCCTTGCCGGATTCTAGGGGGGATCTTTTCCTGGTCTGGCAAGACGTCTGCGTCAGGCGTTCTGGTCGGTCAGGTTCTTCTCCTGTCCAGTGAAATGAGCCATCCGCAAATGGCAGAACGGTCTCAATTCGAAGTTGCGATTCCCAGCAATACCTCCGAAGGCTACGAGGTGCAGGAACGCATTTTGTCTCTGCTGGAGGGCAACGGCTACTCCAGTCGTGATATCTTTGGTGTGAAGCTCTCACTTGAGGAAGCGCTCGTCAATGCCATTAAACATGGCAACGGAATGGACCCTGAAAAGCTGGTTAAGGTTCATTGCTCGATCGATGAGAACGAGTGTCTGATCGTCATTGAAGATGAAGGGGAAGGGTTCGATCCCAGCGACGTTCCTGACCCGACCGATGACGATAACCTTGAGAAGCCCAGTGGACGCGGTTTGATGCTGATGCGGGCCTTCATGACACGTGTTGAATATAATGACCGTGGAAACCGCGTTGAACTGTTCAAGTCCCGGTCAGCTGCTGAAGAGTAAGCGTCTGTTGAAAGACCTGGGGGAACTGACCAGATTCTGGTGCTGGTCAGTCAGGCGTTCATGATTTCCCCGGCCAGGTTCATTGCTTACTCATTCCGGACAGATCCTTCTGCTTTCGTCTCTGTATTCTGGCGTTGCTCTTCCGGAAAGTTCAGAGTAATCCCATCCGGAATTTCAAACGGAAAGTGTTCGACAGGACTCTGTGGTGTTGTTGAATTCCCTTCAAATGCCGCAGTGGTCACGATGCTGCGTTCCAGATCTTCTTCTCCGGTTAGTGTGCTGGCAATTTTATTGGTGACCATTTGAATCGACTGGTTCTGTCCAATTTTCAGGACCGGATCTTTCCAGTACGCCATGATTGGTGTGTGATTGATCGCGGCGACAGAGAGTTCTTTGTAAACCTCTGGGGGAAGTGCCAGCTTCCGATTTTCTTCAATTGCGTTTCGTATTGCGGCTGCATCGATATTCGCAGGCAGCTTGTAGTAGGTACTGACACCATGTGGAACGTCCAGAAAGACATAGCTGGAAGTTTGACAGTGGTAGATCGATAGCGAGATCTCCCCTTCGGGATTTTTACGATGGGGACGCCCATGCAGCGCTTCGAACGCCAGTTCAGTCAGTTGCTTGGCGTGTGCGGGACTCATTTCGACCAGAGTTTGAATTGCACAGTCGAAGTAGGGGCGGGCGAATGGCAAGGATTCCATTCCACTGCGACGCGCCGAACGGCAGAATCCAATCAACAGATCAAGATCGTGAAGGCGGTTGACTCTGGCTGGTTTGCTGTCGAGCGCGTCGATTTGTGCAACTGGGACTTTCAAATCCTGCAGAATGACTTTCATGCAGAAGAGCGCTGCTTCGAGGTCGTCGCGACTGAGAGAACGGTTCAGCATTTCATCATTCAGCGATTCCGCGAGCTCCTGTCGCAAACTGATGAGTTGCTTTCTGCTTTCTCGCATCAAGTGCCCTTCCGGGTGGGCCGGGTCGGTTTCGTTGTCAATTGCCAGCAGGACTTGGGTTAATCGCGCACAGAGCCGAATGCTCCGGTCGCTGATCCCGCGATCTCCTTTAACAATTTGAGTTGTTGGCTCAGCCCCATTGACCGCGGCTTTGGTTTCAGGTGAAGAATCTTCTTTCTGCTCTCGGGGTGCAGAGGTCGTGGCCTGTACGATCTGGTCTGATTGCTGAGCGGCATTGAATTGCTCGAATGCCATTTCGGTGTCACGAATGGAATTGCCAGGGAGTGCTAGCGCTAACGCGTACTTGTAACGCAGTCGTTGTTCATACTTTCGGCGGTGCTCAACAGGCAGGTAACCACACGCGCGTAATGCGCGACGATAATCGTCGACGGCTTCCGGGATGTCAGCGGGATTCCCGAAAAGACCGCAATCTCCCAGTCGTTCTTGGGTGTTAATGAGACGCTCTGTCAGGCGAATACGAGTCTGACGGTAATTGACTTCGCGATCTTCCGATCGGCGCATTCGTTGGAACTCTTCACCGATTCGTGTGTAGAGACGTCGGTATTGAACGATGGAGAGTTCCTGGTTCCCCATAAAACGGGTCGCCATTGCTTTTCCGTGTTCGTTGTGGAACACCAGAATCAGAGCGTCAATGTCTGAGTTGGATGCTGGAAGACCGTTGGCAGATGTTGTGTCCTGCGAGATGAGCGGAGTGAGGATTTCCGTTGATCGTGTGAAATCCTGGCTCGCCTCTGCGAACTTGCAGACATGCATCCGCAACCACGCGCGACGGTGGTAGAAAGCCGCACTCAACTGAAATGACTCGTTCGGGTCAACTTCCCTGATTGCCGAGAGAGCTTCCTTCAAACGAATGTTGGCCGCGCCTTCTCGTCCGAGTCGAAGCATTGCTTCTGCATCCCGACAGAGAACGTAGACAAGGAACGGTTGCGGAGTGATGGCTCCATAGCTGATTCTGGCTTCTGCATAATACTGACTTGCTTGATCGAATTCGTGAGCGACATCGGACTCGAACCATGCAAAGTCTGCAAAGCACATGGCGAGAAGAGCTTTGTTTTGAACGCTTGCTTCCCGGTATTTATCAATCGCAGCCTGATAGCTTTCGCGGATTTTCTCTGTGTCTTCTCTTAATGCATGGTAAAGGACTGCAAGTAAATGCAGGTCGACGGCGGCAAGTGTGACTGAATTCTGCTCGCCGCTTTTTGTTGGAGATTTGATAGCTTCAAGTTCCGCGGCGATCTCCCGAATCGTTTTTTCCCAGTTGTCGCTGGAACTGTTTGTGATCCGTTGCATGTGATCGAGCCGCATTCGCGTCAGCTCGCTCAGTTGAGTGTCGCTGTCTAACTGATTTCGGAACTTGTCTGCGGCGTCTTTTAATTGTCGAGGGCTGATCAGTTCGAGGTTGATACTTCGTGAGTCCGGAGAAAACGAAACAATTTCTTCGCGTAACGCAGGAATAAACCACGGGCATTCATCGAACCACCAGTTTCCAAATGCACCAGGGACCATGGCGACCATGTTCTTGCGGACATGTTCACTGAGACGTTCCGGTTCAGGTGGCGGTCCATCGAGAAAGAAATGGAACTCTCCCTGACCTCCATCGAGCCATGAACAGAGCGGTGACTGTCCCCGACTGAGGGAAGCATCCAGATACACCTGCATTCCACTGAAAACTTGAGTTGTGGTGAATGCGGCCCCGTCCCCTTTCATGGCGGGCAGGTATTTCAATGCGTTCAGTAAGGCCCAGGTGAATGGAGAGTGCTGGCTTGATTCTGTTTCGGTTGACTGAATGGCATCACCGGCCGGTTGCAATTCACGACTGGCTGTCATTGCCTGAAAGCCAGGAGCTCGAAAAACGGTTTCATCGATCCGGAGCGAATCGAACTTGCCGGCACGCCGACCGGAGTGCGAGAAGATGGTTCCTGAATAGCAGCTATCAAGGATCAGAAGTTTGTGACGTGCTTTGGAGTATTTGGTCAGCGGGTTCACGACCTCTTCATCAAGATGAATGACATGGGAAAGGCGTGGCTGGTTATCCCGAAACTCGACATCGGCTGGCAGAAGTTCACCAGAGGCCGGATTTCCGCTTGTTCCCTGACGGCTGAAGCCGTGTCCGCTGAAGTAGAACAGCACACAATCTTCATCTGTCGCACCATCAATCAGTTTCTCTGCGATCTGAGTGTTAATGGCTGCTTTCGTGGCTTCCTTTCCCAAAAGCAACGAGACGTTTTCTGGTTGGAATCCATAGTGGTTTGTCAGGATCTCATAGATCTTGCGAGCATCGTTCTCAGCATTCTTCAATGGAGGGGCTTGCGATTTCTGACCAGCTTCAGGCGTGTAGTTGATGCCGATGATCACGGCCCGTCTGGAGCGATAAGATTCCTGCTGAGATTCCGGTGAAAGTGTAAGCCCCCTGTAGGCCGGTGTTGAGGAAACAGCCCCGGTGGACTTGGCATCGCTGGGGATTGTTGTGCCTGGCTTCAGTAAAGGCTCAGCAATTTGGAAAGTCGGCGTGACCGTTGGCGTGAGTGACGGCGCTACGGAGGGGGATTCTGGCTGAGGTTTCGTGGCTTCAGCGGCATCTTGTGCGAGGCCTGATCCACCGGTCACGGCGATGACAAGGCTCAGCGACAGGCAGGCAGTGAGAGTGACACGGTACGTCATTGTGGTCACCAAGTGTGCAGTTCGTTGCGCGTTCATATAACTCGTGCCGATGTCAATTCAATTTGCAAATGGATGGAGGAGCATGTTGGACGAAATCGACCTCGTCATGGCTTGGCTCCCGCCGGATGAGTGATCCAGTTCTTGAGTAAAACTGATGGTTGATCCGGTGCATCCATTGTCAGGCTTCGTGTTGCTTTGCCGGTTTGTGCACCAGCAACAAGTTGTCCAAACGCAGAAGTTGGAGTTGAAGTCAGGCTGCGTTTTTTCTGTGAATCGTTTAAAGCTGTTTGTTCCAGAAAACCGAATCGGGGTTCCTGTTGTGCAATCGAAATAGGACTGGCAAAAACAACGAACCCTTCGGCCCCTGAAGTCTGAGGATCAACAGTGGCTCGAAGCTTACGGAAGTCACTGGAAGCCTTGATTGACCCGGTGGTCCATTGGGTGATACTCAAGTCACTTCCAAGAAACATCAGCGTGACCCACCAGTCCCGTGTTCCGGTGTTGGAGAGCTGGATCTCAACTTTTTCTCCGGCAAATAACTCCGCCGGGTTCTCAATTTCTTTGCCGTCCCGTCGTACGGTCATTCGGAGCGTGAGGTCGGACTCCAGGGCATCGGCATTGGCAACATCCGAAACTCTCCACACATTTTGCCACGTGAAGATTTTCTGTAGCTGTTCCGACAGATTTTGCAGCAGGTTGTTTTGATCATCCTTGCTCATGTTTTGTGGAAATGGATGCACTGCAAGTAAACGATGTTTATCGGCTGCCTGTGAGCCTTTGAGAGGTTCGCTCCTTTGTTCCGCGCGATGCCCGCGAGGCGACAGAATCAGCACAGGGGATGTTGTCGTGATTCCGTGTTCAGAAGTGGCGAGTGCTGGAGGAAGCAGTTGCAGCAGCCATTCAGCCGATGCGGCGTCGGGGGCAATATGAATGAGTTGCTGTGTTTCATTCGGAAGTTGATCCATTAATGCGGACAGCTGCTGCACGTGTTCCTGAGCAATGGTCGGAGCGTGATGAATCGCCAGTGTGACACGCATCTCACCAATATCTTGTGAGTGAATGCGACAGCGTGATTCAGCGGTGATGTTCAGGGAAGAGGAGGATGGTTTGCCATCGTGAAGACAAGGTTCGGCAACGGATGACGCCGGTGTCGATGTCGTGATTTTCAAATAACCTTGAGTCTTGCCGGAGTCGGCGCCTGAACGTTCTCTGACTTCGACAATCGACCCAACGGTGAACCCTCGCAACGCACCTGCTGGAATACGGTACTCATCGTCAGTGAACGTCACTGGAAACTCTGAGAAGTGCTTCCAGTCTTGCTGTCCCAGAACCTGCCGGGACAAATCTCCTTCAAACACTGGAGTTGGCCCCCGTGTGCCACGCTCGGCGCAATAGAGGTTCAGGATCGACTGACTGAGGTCCTGATAACTGAATGGGTTCTTTTGACGTTCGATCGCTTTGACGAGTGAATAAGTAAACAACCCATAGTAATGAGACGGGTTGCGTGGCGCATGGGCTGGACGTGGAAGTTCCGGAGCCTCTTCGAATGGTTGTGCAGCGGAGAACGCAGCGAATGATCCTCGAGTCGGTGACGTTTGCTTGGAACCACCAGAAATCTGAATGCCTGTGATGAGTGTTTCGCTCTGCCGCGAATTTGAGTTCGCTTGCGGTGCTGCCGGCGGGATCGAAAGAGTTTCCGGGCGAACCATTCTTGACCGCTCAAGAGGTTCTTCCCCTGCGATCTCGATCGACCGCGTCATGGTTCCTGAATGACAGGTATCGAATGTGACCCAGACATGGGCCCCTTTGTTTCGAAGTGCATTGAACCAGCTTTCGAATTCGTCATCGATGATGGCGTTGGGCAGTTTTGACCCATCCCAGGATTGAGTGTCTGCGGGAAGATAAACTTCGTTCAGACCATCATTCTCAGTAGGATCCGTTGAGATTCCATTCACTTCTGGAACCGGGACTTGCGTTCCATGCCCAGAGACCAGAATGACAACATGGGAACCATCGGTTGCTGTATCAATCAGTTTGTTAAATGCATTAATGATATTGCTTCGTGTTGGACGCTTCTCAATCTCTTCTGGCCAGCCCAGTAAAGTCGTAATGTCTTTGTCCTGAAATTCGAACTTTTCTTTAAGCATGTTGCTAAAGAGTGGGATGTCGTTATTTGGGCCATGGAGCGGACGGATGGCGGCGCACTCAGGATATGTGGTACTGCCAATGAGAAGTGCGATGCGGTGCTGCGGTTGATTTACTGCAGTTGACTCTTGTGCGTATGAGTTGCATGCGAATGTCCCGCAGATACAGAGGCACAGACTCTGTAATAATCCAAAACTCAGAACGCACGGTTTCAGGATATGTTCTCGTTGCATTCCGTCACCCACAAAACGGTGAAAGGAAGACTGGTCTGCTCTCTCAGGTGGCCGTGCAGAAGTCTTCTCAATAGGAAAAAGACCGGATTCCACGTTTCTCGTGAGCCACTGTCCTTCAAAAACAACTTTGATGATGTGGCTTAACCAGCGGTGGCAGCCGAGCTTCAATAGCGATGCTTTGAATAACTCAATCAACAGGATCGTGTTGTTGAGATTGTCGATCACAGATGCGCGTTCAGAGCGTGAACTTCCATTCTCGTTCTGTGCGTCAAGTGCCTCCTGTAGATAAACGGAGGATCGTCTGGCGATGGACATGGAAAGCAGAGTCAGAAAGAGTAGAAAACGTTCTTTCCTATAGGACGTTTTCTGGCCATGAAATCTTGAGAACTCGTTTCTCAATAAGCATTGGCGCACTTTGCCGTCAAATAATTATGGCGAGCGTGATTCAATTTGTTAAAACAAAATTTGTATGTTGTCTGCAGTTCTTGAAATTATTGTCTAAGATTTGTCCGGTATTCTCGGATATGGTGTGGAATGTTTGCTGTGTAGGGGCGTTCTGTCATACGCGATACATGGAAGTCGCGAGTTCTGCTTCAATGAGCAGTCCTCGATTTCAGGGAATCTCGTTTAAAGAAATGGCGTCTCTGGTCAAATCTCTGTTTTGGCAGGATTGCGGAACGCTCCGGTCTGTATGGTGGGAACGGCACGATGATTCCTGAAAAGACACTGGCTCATGTTTCCTCAGACGAGGACGGTGCTCGATCCGGTCCAGAATTACAGGAAAGTAAAGGCGCATTTGAGACGGTTGTTTCCAAACCAGAGAGGGAATATTTCTGCAGAGCGTTGATTCAGGAAATGCAGGCTCGGTGGGCAGCAGGGGATCGGCCTCTATGCGATGAATATCTGGAGAAACTGCCTGACTCATCTGAGAAGTCGGATTCAGCTGTCGATCTCATCTACAGTGAGTACCTTTTGCGAAAGCAGTATGGGCTCGATGCGTCCGTTGAAATGCTGGCGAATCGCTTTCCGGAGTACAGTGACGCGATTCAACGACAGCTGGAGTTAGAAGATCTGGTGCTGCAAACACAGGCGACTCCAGGTGCAATGAATGGGCCTTGGTCGCAGAATCATCCGCTCATCGACAATCGAGAATTCCCTGTAACAGTTGGCCGTTATCTCCTGCTGTCTCCTTTGGGGACCGGCGGGCAAGCGGATGTCTATCTGGGAATGCACCCTGTGCTCCATCGGCAGGTTGTCATCAAGATCAGCAAGTCGCGTCTGGATCGCTGTTCTTCGGCCGCAGAGAACCTGCTTCATGAAGGGCGGATTCTCGCTTCGCTGGATCACCCGAACCTGGTTCGAGTCCATGATGTCGATGTGGTGGATGGATTTCCTGTGGTTGTGATGGACTACGTGCGAGGAAAGTCACTGGAGGACTATGCCAATTTCAAAAAGCTGACTGATCGCGAGATCAGGTCTGTCATGCAGGCGATTGCAAAAGCGGTCGATTACATTCACCAACAGGATCTGCTGCATCTCGATATTAAACCGAGGAACATCATTATCGATGAGCAGGGAGTGCCGCGTCTGATCGATTTTGGAATCGCTCAGCTTGACAATGCATGGGCACCAAATGGACAGCACCACCAGATGTCCGGAACGCTTCAATATATGGCTCCTGAGCAGGTGCCGAATGGAAAGGTGAAACTCGGGCGATATACCGACATCTATGCGTTGGGCGGGGTTCTTTACTTTCTTCTCACACGACTCGCACCGATCAGGGCAGAAACGTTTCATTCTCTGGTCGAGAAAGTCAAACGTGGCCATTGGGATCGTGATGCACTGACAAGGGAAAAACCGAATCGCCGCTTCATTCTTGCTTGTTCCCGTGCGTTGGCATTTGAACCGCAGAAACGGTTTGCATCTGCACAAGAGTTTGCCTCTGCTTTGCAATCTTCACAAAGAACCAGACTGGCAGTTGTCGTTTGTGGTCTGTTGTTCGGCTGTCTGGCGGCATTGGCTCTTTGGCAAAGGCAAAGAGTTGATTCCCCTTTAGTCGCACTGACTCCACATGTGCCGCTCTCTGAAACAGCGGGCTCAAACTGGCCTGAGTTAGTTGTCTCCATTTGGAATGGAGGTCGCTTCGAACGTATTGAGGATCGACTGCCGCTCGTCAATAAGGACGAATTGAACTTGCGTGTGACGCTGCCGCCAAAGATGGAAGGAGCCCTTCTTCATTTTGACGTCGAGCATGGTGGGCAGACATTAGCGAAGTGGAACGCAACGGATGAGGAACAGGTCCTCTATGTTCCCGACAGACTCAGTGTGCTTCCGTTGCAAGGAGCGCGGTCGGTTCAGATTCTATTGCTCTGTGCCGCCATGAGGATTGAGCCTGTCGTTGAAGAACTCAAGTCCCTCAATGCGATTGAGCAGGGAAGCGAATTGCCGGAGTATTCGCTTGTGCACCTGGACGCAGCCGGGGTTCGACTGGTCGATCAGGGGAGGGGCTTTGGCCTGCCGATCCCTATCGAGCAAGCAACTGGAAAACGATCAGTGGAAGACCTGATGCGTCAGTTTCGATCAATCGCTGATCGTCACCAGGGAATGGTTACAGGGGTAGCATTCCTGAAGAAATAGTTCTTATATGTTTTATGCTTGATCGTTGATGGAGGGATCTGTTCAGGCGGCACACGCAAGTGTCGAATAGATCTCACAAACTGGCCAGATTCACAGTCTCGACGTGGGCGGGTTTCAACGTCGTTCAGAATTTTGAAAAGTCTCAAAAACGAGAGCTGTTCACTATGTCGGACTGGCGTGTTCCGCGCCTCTCCGGTGGTGGTAAATCGGCCTGCTTCTTGTTTGGTGTAAAAGCTGATTAGGTCATCAGATATGGGATTTTTATTGTTGCGATTTCCGTGGTTGGATGTGTTGGTGTGTGACTAGGGAATATGCTGGGTATTCTGGGTGTGTGGATTGTTTTGCTTTTGGGTGGCTTCAAAAAATAGATCGCGTACGAAATAATCGCAAAACCCTCTTGCAGAGTTGCAGGACACGAGTGAGAATGACACTGCTGTCAGCGTTGGCCCGCACTGACAGCAACTTGAGCAGCCACCGGTCAGGCCCGTCCGGTGGCTGCCTCTATTTTTAGCTGGACCTGTCGCGCATGATTATTTGCACATGCGAGATGTTCTGTGGTCCCTGATGCCCGGTTTGGTTCAATAAATTTTGTTTAATTGTTGAAGCACCTTTTCAGCGGCGTGGTTCATTTTTCTTTACGATCACAATTGTCAGTGCGAGTGAACCCTATTGTCCGTGTGAGCACCGCTCCTTTCGTCGAGTCCGTATTGATTCTTTCGCAATGCCTTTTCCGGACTCACATTGACCGATTTGGGGGACAATGACTAAAAGTCCGCCTCCGGAAGGAACCCGGAGCAAATTTTCCTGGCAGCATTGTTGGAAATAAGTCGAATTCAGGCTTACTCGCACCAATGGATTGGAACGAGCTATGAAGCGTTGGCCGCTGACTATTATTCTTGCTGGTTCACTTGCAGGGTGCGGAGGCGCATCTTCGACTCCACCTGCATCTGTGGCTTCTTCTGCCGCAGAAAACACAAGTGCGCAGACCGCTGCCACTGAACAGGAAAAAGTTGCTGCCAAGCCGATGCCTGCCGCTCCAGCAATGCCGGCTCGCACTTATGAGGAGCTGCTGAAGGATGCCGATGAGCAGCTTCAGGCGAAGAATCCAAAACTCTCCGTGCAACTGCTGACCGAGGCCATCAAGCAGGACCCCAAGCGGTCCGACGCCTTCGTCAAACGCGCTGCAATTCTGGCTGAAGCGAAATTGCTGAACGAAGCAATCGCAGATATCAGCAAGGCGCTGGCGATCGATTCACAGAATCCGAGACTGCTGAATACTCGTGGATATTTCCTGCTGGTGACACAGCAGCATGATCGTGCGATTCAGGATTTCGGAGACGCTATCGGGCTCGATCTGAATTACCCACAACCTTACAACAACCGTGGGCTTTGCTATATCGCTCAGGGAGAATTTGAAGAAGCGGTCAAAGACTTTGATAACGCGTTGCGTGCAAAGAGTGATTACGTCGATGCATTCAACAACCGCGGTTTTGCTCTGATGCAGTTGAATCAGGATGAGAGTGCACTGGAGTCATTCTCGAAAGCAATCGAGCTGAATCCAAAGCACATCAATGCCGTCGCCAACCGTGGACGCTGTTATCTGAAACTGCAACGTGGAGCAGAAGCCGTTCAGGATTTCACTGCAGCAATTGAAATCCAACCGGAGTCAGCTGCCTACCATTCCGCTCGTGCAGAAGCATGGCGGTTGCAGGGGAATGCCGAGAAAGCGAGTGAAGACACTCAATTCGTCGAGTGGCTCACAGCAATGGACGACGTGAACAAAAAGGTTGCCAGAAACGTTCGGGATGCTGATTCCTGGGCAGAACGTGGTCGCCTGCTGCTGAAGCAGAATCGGACAGAAGACGCAGAACGTTCGCTGAAGAATGCGATTGCGTTGCAACCGAAAAATGCCGTGGCATTGACCGGGCTGGCACTGATGAAGATGCAGCAAAAGAAGTTTGACGAAGCGGTTACCGCCTGCACAACCGCATTGGAAGCAGAGCGTCGATTCGAAACTTACTCGCTGCGTGGAGATGCTTATCTCGCTCTGGAGAAATTTGACGAAGCGATTGCTGACTACGAATCTGCCAGACGATTTGACCGTCAGGTTGTAGACACTTACCGTCAGCGTGCAGAACTTCGCAAGAAGAACGGCGACGAGAAGAATGCTCAGGCGGATCTGGATTTCGCTGCCGGGTTGGAAAAACAGCTGACTGACACGGAAATTGTCAAGCAGAACAAAGCGGCTCCACGTGCGATGGTGATTGAACAAGTTAAGCACGAAGAAGTCGCAAAAGAGAAGGTTTCCGCTGCTGAGCTGCCAGTTTCGGCAGAGAAGTAGTTCGCATGGCTATTGTTCTGCTACACTGACGTCGTTCTGATGTTGGCTTGATATATCTGGGTAACGGCACTTGGGATTCTCCAGTTGAGAGCAGATCCATGAGGTCAGGCAGGATGCGAGCCAGGTTTCGATTGCTTAACTGATCATGATTCGCCGTTCGTGAATTGAGATCAGTTCCAGTCTCGACTGTTTGGATTGTTCTCAATGAAGACGGAATCACACGTGCCAGGTCAGAATGGGTCTCCTGCTGAGGCGGCACCAAAGCGGCCGTTTGCCCATTTTGGGTGTGGATTGGCCATGGGAATCTGTAATGTGATTCCCGGCGGCGATAGCGGAACCATCGCCCTGATTGTTGGCATCTATCAGCGCATTGTGACGGCGATTAGTAATGTCGACGCCACCTTGCTGGCGATGATTCTCAAACGTCAGTGGCTCGCAGCCAGTCGACGCCTGGATCTGACATTCATGATCCCACTGGTGCTGGGCGTTGGATGCGGAATTGCCTCGATGGGCAAGCTGATGCATTATCTTGTTGAGCATCAGTTCGAAATCATGATGCCGATCTTCTTCGGCTTGATTGCCGCATCCTGCTGGATGGTTGCGAAACTTGTTGAACGTTGGACCGCAACCGAAATTCTCTCAATCATTGCAGGGACTGCACTGGCCCTGTGGATGGTCTTTCAGCCAGCGCTGACTCATCCGCCGGAATCGCTGTGGTATATCGTTCTGTGTGGTCTGATTGGAATCTGTGCGCTGATCCTTCCTGGGATTAGCGGCGCGTTCATTCTGCTGTTCATGGGAAAGTATCACGACCTGACCGGGGTGATTGACCGCGCGACGAAACTCAACATTACCGGCGACGACTTTGCCGTTCTGGTGGCGTTTGGCGTTGGATGCTTCATCGGTCTCGTGGGATGTAGCAAGTTCCTCAAATGGCTGATGGAACATCATGGATCGGCAACGATGGCAGCCCTCTGCGGGTTCAAGATCGGGTCGCTCTATAAAATCTGGCCGTTTCAGCGAGACATGACGCCGGAAATCACCGAGTTCAAGCACAAGGACTTTCAACCGATTCCATTCAATGAAATGCAGTTTGACGGCACTTTCTGGATGGGAATGGCATTGGTCGTCATTGCTGGTGGAGCGGCTTTGTTGCTCGACTATCTGGCGCTCTCAAATGAGAAAAAGGTGCTGCACGACGATCCACAGGTCGGCGAAAGCGTTTCTTGAGCAGCGTTTCCCTGAGCAAGATGTTTGTTGTGAGCGACAATAAATTAAGACCGCAGGGAAGGCCAATTGCCCTCCATGCGGTCTTTTTGTTTCTTCTCCAAGCGACGGCAGGTGAGAATGCAGTCCAGAGACCATTTCGTGTTTCAAGCAGCACGTGAACTGTAGTGCGGGGCTTCTTCCGTCTGGCGGATGTCTTTCAGGGACTTTCTTCCGGTGGCCAGATCGTCAGCCAGTGTTTGTGCCGAGTCCATGCGTCGCTGCAGTTCGGTGACATAAGGAGCCAGCTGCTCTTTTGTCAGATTCGGGGGAACCGCCAACGGGACTTCACCAACCACGTAAGCTGTCGTGAATGGCTTCGGAACGATCAGGTCTGTCCAGCGTCCTTTGGGGAGCCATGCACGTTTTGCTGAGCAACCGACCGGAATAATGCGTTGGCCGGTCTGGCTGGCGAGAAACACCACTCCTGGCTTTACCACACGTCGTGGCCCGCGCGGGCCATCTGTGGTGATGGTGATGTGATGTTTTTGTGTTGCTGTCATCAGCTGTTTTGCGGCTGTCGTACCGCCATGATTGTTTGAACCCCGAATCGGTGTGATCCCAACGGCTTCCATCACCTCTGCAACATACTCACCGTCGGCGTGGCGGCTTGTCAGCGCGGCCATGCTGGTCGTGCGTCCACAGAACAGGGAATTCAGGATTCCGTCATGCCAGTTGCAGTAGATGTATGTTTCACCGCGGGGATCGCCATAGGGAGTGATGTGAGGGACAAGCTCAACAACCTCAAGGCGGCAGGTGGAGTAAAGAAGGCGGCAGGTCGCGGCCAGCCCGCGTGCCAGAGTCCGGATCAGAAATTTGTTTCGAATTTTCACGGCAGTAATCCCACAGTCCATTGAGGGTGACAGCCGGAAGAATATTGCATTTTCTCAATCCGACCTACCCCAAATCCTCGCAGGGCCAGGATCTCTGCTGGCGAGCGTTTTGCCAGAAAATGAAACGAGCCGCACCGTCAGAGACGATGCGGCTCGCAAATCATCAGTCAACCTGCGGTGACAGGTCGATTTCCATTACGAAATGGTGCCGCCGTAGACTGCGCCTGGGCCGAGCAGCTCTTCGATGCGGAGCAGCTGGTTGTACTTGCAGATACGATCGGTTCGGCTGGCGGAACCAGTCTTGATCTGGCCGGTGCCGAGAGCAACAGCGAGATCAGCGATGGTGGTGTCTTCGGTTTCGCCTGAGCGATGGCTCATCACGGCGGTGTAGCCGTTCTTGTAAGCGAGGTCGACAGCCTGCATGGTTTCGGTCAGTGAGCCGATCTGGTTCACTTTCACGAGGATACTGTTCGCGATCCCCTTTTCGATCCCTTGTGCGAGGCGGCTGCTGTTGGTGACGAACAGGTCGTCGCCGACCAGCTGGCACTTGTCGCCGATCTTGTCGGTGAGCAGCTTCCAGCCGTCCCAGTCGTCTTCTGAGAAGCCGTCTTCGATCGAGCAGATTGGGTATTTTGCGACCCAGCCAGCGAGCATGTCAGCCATGCCAGCTGCGTCGTAGGTTTTGCCTTCGACGGTGTAGATCTTCTTTTCTGCGTCATAGTACTCGGTTGCAGCACAGTCGAGAGCCAGTTTGATCTGCTCGCCTGGCTTGTAACCCGCTTTTTCGATCGCAGTGAGGATGACCTGAATCGCTTCTTCGCTGTTTTTCAGGTCTGGAGCGAAGCCCCCTTCGTCTCCGACAGCGGTGCTCATCCCTTTGTCGTGGAGAACTTTCTTCAGGCTGTGGAACACTTCAGTTCCAGCGCGAAGAGCGTCAGAGAAAGTGGAGAAGCCGAGTGGCATGACCATGAATTCTTGCAGGTCGATGCCGTTGTTGGCGTGAGCACCGCCGTTGATGATGTTCATCATTGGTGCTGGCAGGCGAGTTGCAGCTGCTCCACCGAGGTAACGGTAGAGTGGCAAGCCGCAGCTGGCGGAAGCTGCACGAGCGACGGCCATTGAGCAGGCGAGAATTGCGTTGGCGCCCAGGCGGCTCTTGTTTGGAGTCCCGTCTGCTTCGATCATCATGCGATCGATGGAGCCTTGATCGAATGCGTCCATTCCGCAGAGCAGGGAATCGAGCTCGTCGTTGACGTTCGCGACGGCCTTTTCGACCCCTTTGCCCAGGAAGCGAGACTTGTCGCCATCTCGCAGTTCACAGGCTTCGTGAGCGCCGGTGCTTGCCCCACTTGGAACAGCGGCACGGCCTACGGCGCCATCTTCCAGTTCGACATCCACTTCAACTGTTGGGTTGCCTCGGCTGTCCAGAATCTGCCGACCGTGAACTGTCAGAATTGCCACACTCATTAGGTACCGTCCTTCACTCATTTACTTCTGATGCTTCGCCGGACCGACACTCGGCGCAGACGCTCTCCGTCTTTTCATGGCGAATAAAATGCGTTTTAGCACAC
>JBEBTF010000018.1:0-35897 GCA_040393865.1 Planctomicrobium piriforme
GCGGGCCAAGTGACTTCTTCCGTGCCGAGTAATTCGGTCACCTAGAGCAGTTTGCTCTACTGAGTGCCCGAGCAGCGGCCGTCTCGATTGATGAAACGCAACTCGCCGCGTGGCGGAAACGTGGAAATTATTTCGCCAGGTGCTCTAAGAGCTCGCATCGCAATGAATTCCCATTGGTGTCATCGCTAGTGGTCGACTTCTCATTGATTAAAACCACAACGCCTCCTTTCAGCACGAATGCTGGCAGGAGGCGTTTTTGTTTTGCACTGTTTCAACACACCTCTTCTGTGGCAGTACTGCAAAATCAATGCAGCAGGGTAATGCAGCACGCCCTGTTTTGAGCCACGTTCCGTTTGTCACCGAACAGTTCTCCTGCGCAGAACGGAAACGCAAAACTTTTTTGACAGGGAGGGCTCATGCGTTTCCCTGAGCATTTTTCATGAAGACCGTAGCTCCAGCAGACTCGCGCACAATAAACACCGCGAGGGAAACACTCATTGGCACGAATCGTGCTATTGATCTGTTCTGCATCGTCAGGATCTGCCCGCTCCTGTACGAGGCATCTCAGGCGTCTTCAAGGTGGTCTTGAAGGCGCCTGTCTCATTTTATAAACATCCCAATTCATTCGCAGGGGCAGCCCGATCCACTGAGTGCCATGGTGCAAAACTCATCTGATGGTTCGGCCTCTTAAAGAACCTTGCAGCACTTCCCAGGCAACGAAATTGACAGAAGTAGCATCATTTTGACTTCTTGTCAGCATGCAGCCTCTCTCTCTATCGCTTTAGCCTGTCTTCCATTGCCTGTGTTTTCGTCTGGGATCAATTCCGGTCAGTTCTGGCTTGCCTTCTGCTAAAGACTTCCCAAAGCTGGATAGAAACTGATCAGGGGAATCACCAGACGCAAAGGATCGCCCCCGTTCTGCGAATAGGCAGCCGATCATCCAGTCGCGAGTGACGGCAAGCCACTCAGGACGAATTGCATCCAAGATCAACCCAGAATTTTATTCACGCTCATTTATCACGTTGGGGACAGTATGGCTGGAATGAAGAAGCAGATCACAGAATACGTCCAACGTCCTGCCTATGTCCCTGTTCTCGCCAAAGTCCTCGCCAAGAAGTTGGGGGTCACCAAGAAGAAGTTTGAACAGTTCAACGCTGCGCTCGCAGAAGCAGAAGCCTCAGGTGAGATCCGAATCCTGGAATCCGGACGCATCCAGGCAAAGCGAGCCCCCAAAACCTATCAAGGGATCGTCAGAAAAGTCTCAACTGGCAACGGGTACATTATTCTGCACGAACCCAAACCGACGCATATCGAAGGGGATATCTTCGTCGACGCGGCCGACCTGAAAGATGCCCAGAATGGGGATGAGGTTCTCGTCAAACTTCTGAAGAAGCGTAAAGCTGGTGGACAACACACCGGCTATGTTTCTGAGGTCATTCAACGGGCAACCAACGTCTTCATCGGAACCTACTTTGAAGAAGAGGAAAACGGTTGGGTCCAACTGGATGGGAAGGACTACAACCGGCCCATCTGGGTCGGAGACGCCGGGGCAAAAGGGGCTCAGAACGACGATAAAGTCGTTATCGAGATGCTGCGATTCCCTTCTGTCGATCAAGTTGGCGAAGGGGTTCTGACAAAAATCCTGGGCCCCCGTGGAGAACCTGGCGTCGATACGCAGATGATCATCCACGAATTCGGCCTGCCAGACGAATTCCCACAGTCAGTCCTTGAGGAAGCCAGACTCGAAGCCGAAAACTTCCGGGCAGACGACCTTCACGAACGGGATGACCTCACCGGGATGACCATCATCACGATTGACCCGGCTGATGCACGTGACTTTGACGATGCCATCTCGCTCGAACGCTGGGAGAACGGACACTGGCATCTCGGCGTGCATATCGCTGACGTGTCGCACTTCGTTCAACCTGGATCGGAACTTGACCGGGAAGCCGAACGACGAGGCACCAGCGTTTACCTTCCGACCAAGGTGATCCCGATGTTGCCGGAGGTCATCTCTAACGGGCTCGCGTCCCTTCAGGCAGGGCGTACTCGTTTCACAATGACGGCCTTCATCGAATTCAATCCGGAAGGAATCCCTGTCAGCACTCGATTTTCACGTTCAGCAATTCGGGTCACACAACGGTTCGCCTATGAAGAAGTGATGCCGATTTTGGAAAATACGGACTCACCAGCGGCCAAGGATCTCGCACCAGAGATCCTGCAATGTCTTCAGAACATGCACAAGCTTGCCATGCTCCTGCGACGTCGGCGGTTCGAAAAGGGAGCACTCGAGCTTGAGATGCCGGCAGTGAAACTCGACATCAACAAAGATGGAAAGGTCACCGGGGCACATGCAGAACATCACGATCAAAGCCATCAGATCATCGAAGAGTTCATGCTCGCAGCAAACATTGCTGTCGCAACGGAACTGAACGATCGCGAGATGATCTTTCTACGTCGAGTGCACGGGGATCCAGCCCCACAAAAGATGGCGACATTTGCCGAATTCGCAGCGAGCCTTGGATATCCGGTTCAGAGATCCCAAAGCCGCAAAGACATTCAGGCGGTTCTCAACCAGCTTAAAGGACGCTCTGAAGAACAGGCCCTGAACTACGCGCTGCTTCGAAGTCTGAAACAAGCTGAATACTCCCCTGCGGAAGTCGGTCACTATGCTTTGGCAGAAACCAATTACTGCCATTTTACAAGTCCGATTCGCCGCTATCCCGATCTCCTCATTCATCGCCAGATGGAATCGATCATCACTGGACGCCGATCGAGTCGAGGGGCAGGGTTGGAAGAGCTGCACACACAGGGACGGCACTGTTCACAAACTGAACGTCGCGCCGAGCGGGCAGAACGAGAACTGACGAAACTCAAACTGCTCTCCTATTTCGAAAGCCGTATTGGCGAGACGATGACCGCGACGATCACAACTGTTGATCGCTTTGGATTCTTCTGTCGCGGAATCCAAATCCCGGCTGAAGGTCTTGTTCACATCTCAACACTCTCTGCAAACGACTATTTTGAATACGATCCGCCAACGATGTCGCTGATTTCCCGACGCAAAGGGACAACATACAGACTGGGCGATCGCGTCATCGTTGAAGTTGCAAAGGTCGATGTGAACCGCCGGGAACTGAATTTCAAATTGATCGGAATCGATCGCAGCAGTTCCAGACGGTCCGGCCCTCCGGCACACCCTGTTGGAAAAACGCGCCCCTCGAAAGAGAAGAAGGGGAAGACCAAAGCAAAAGGGAAACGCGGCTCAAAAGGTAAGAAGAGGCGTTAAGCCCCTCTCAAAAACCAATCTGACAGCAACATGAACAAACACCAAGAGCCGCGAGCAAAACCTGCCGCGGCTCTTGGTGTTTAACTTGCGTCTCTGAATAGGCTCACCACAGCCCGTTGAGTAAGACTACTCAACCCGTGGTGGCTCATCATCCAGTGATTCAACCTTGACCTTCGGCGGAGTAATTACGAGCGAAGCGATGACCCCCGCTGCCAGAATTGTGGCGATAATTCCCAGTGAGATCCCAATCGGAATATGGTAATGGTTCACAAGGAGCATCTTTACTCCGACAAATAACATCAAGACAACGAGTGCCATTTTGAGGTAGTGGAAGTCGGCCATCAGGCCGGCTAATGCAAAGTAGAGCGATCTCAACCCCAGGATCGCAAAGATATTCGAACTGAACACGATAAATGGATCTGTCGTGATTGCGAAGACCGCTGGGATCGAGTCGACAGCAAACATCACGTCACAAGATTCGATCAGAATCACTGCCAGAAACATCGGTGTCGCAATTCGCTTTCCATTCTGGATCGTAAAGAAACTCTTCCCGTGATACTCGTGGGTCACAGGGAATAGTCGCTTCGCAATTCGCATGACAGAACTCTTATCAGGATCAAAATCATCTTCCCCTGAACGCGCCATGCGAATGGCAGAAACAATCAGCAATCCACCGAAGAGGTACATGGTCCAGCTGAACTCATGGACGAGCTTTGCCCCAAGGAAGATCATAATCCCGCGAAGAATCGCGGCCCCTGCGATCCCCCAGAACAGCAAACGATGCTGATGCTGCGGAGGAACGCGAAACGACTGAATGATCATCGCAATAACGAAGATATTGTCGACAGACAACGAGTACTCGATGATGTAGCCGGCGAAGAACTCAAGCGCCGCCTCTTTTCCGTTATCGTGATCAGTCGTAATCCATTCCGAAAGAATGATGCCTTCATACAGAAGGTAAACAAAGCCATTGAAACACATGGCGATGAAAACCCAGAAGCATGTCCACGCCAATGCTTTCTTGACGGTAATTTTCTCTTCGCCACGATGCAGGACTGTCAAATCGAGAATGATCAGCAGGCCCACAAAGACAATGAAGAACGCATAGATCCACCAAGGCATGTGAGCTCACAATTCATTTCTGCTGAAGTCGGAGTGTCTGGATTCACCTTGTCCGTGGTGACCCCCGAAAGACAACATCCGGTGTTATTGTTTTAGTCCGAACTGACCTCGGTTGGCCACCTTGGACGAGAAATTCAGGTGCAGTATGACTGACGATGAATTCCGAGTCTGCATGGCGACCAGGTAATCCGGCATTTCTTCGAAGTGAAATACAATACAAAGGGACGCGGCTGATTCAACCAGTGCCACCATCATCTGATCTTTGTTGCAATGAGATAAGCGACGAACTCCGGGGAGGCTTCACTTCATATTCTGCCAGTGACACTCTGACAACGCATTGAAACATTTCACGCCAGTGCCCTGAAAAGTGCGAATTTGGGTTCAACGGGCTCCAGCAACACTGAGATCAAAAAACTTTTTCAAATATTCGAAGACCAGTTCAAATCCAAACGAACTGCCCAAACGCATCAACAAGAAATGATTGAACGTAAGTCAACGGCTTATTCGGGATCTCCGGTGGATTCCGAACGTTCAATTATGCCGACAATTCAGGTTTGTCATATTTTAGCAACGTGCCATTCGTCCAATCTGTGCCAATTCCCCTACTCATCGGTAAATCCCTTAATCTATCTTCCACTATCGATTGCGCATCAGGAAGGATCGGAGATTCCTTCCGTTCTTGCGAAATCAGACTGAAATTGCAGATTTGGAGTTTGGGGTGACCAATACCGTTCTTGCGTTTGCTGCATCTGCAGTTGGAATGCTGAGGACATTGCTGCGTCGACCAAAGTCTGACACTGGCGTTCCCAAGAGTGTCACTGACACTTCGATCATCAGAAAATTGACTCAAACGCTTGTTGCCAGACAATTTGAGATTGACTGGCTTCTGGCAACCCGAGATTCCGGCAGTTCACCAGCCCAGGTAATCAAGCTTCTGCAACAGTCCAGTCCTTCTCCAGAATCCACTTTCGCCTGCTACATCACTCCATCATTTGAAATCGTACAGACGAGCGAGGGTCCTAAGAATCGCTTGCTGCGTTTATCACATACTGGTCGCTTATCCCTTTCAGCTTCCGCGCCTGTTGAGCTCAAACTGGCCAGCCATCACTGGGGCTCTGCTGGAAATTTCGAGGACATCCCAGAGCATTGCTGGGCCTTCCCGTGTGGATCTTCCGGCCTTCACTCCGGCTGGATCGTGACATCTTCGGTTCCTGTTCTGACGGAATCGGAGGAAACAGATCGAGCTGTTATTGAAAAACTCTGCCACGCAACGCAGATGCCGGCTATCAGGCAGCGGCACTCCACAGCCCAGAGAACAGCAGATACAGAATTTGACGAGAACCAGCTTGTTCGTGACATGCTCGAACTACGACTACTGGTAGACGAGGAATTTAGCACGCCGGAAGAAATGCTGCAGGAGTTCCTGGCAAAACTGGCGTTTCTGACAGGATTTGATCGGGCAAGCCTGTACGGGCGACTTCACGAAAGTTCTCCAGAGTTCCAATGCAGAGCAAGAGGAGGCCGATCAACTTCTCCGGATATCAACAGGGCATGGAAAGACTTTGAACAGAAACTCCTGCAGACGCATCACTCGACAGACCACCGATGCTGGCTGACCGAGACTGAATTACACGACACGTCAACGGATCACGCACTGAAATTTCGCTCTGCCCTCACGGTACCAATGGATCAGGCCCGATTTCCGGACAGTGTCCTTTTACTGACCAGCCGCAGCTCAGTTGCTCCGGAGAAAATGACAGAGGAGCTCGCAGACTGGGCAGCCAACTTCGCAGTCCATACATTTGAACAGGCACTGAATCGACAACAAATCGAATATCGCGCCCAACGTGATTGTCTGACTGATCTCGCAAATCGACACACTTTCGAAATCAAGTTCAAGAGCCTCATCAAGACCTGCCAGCTTGCCAACGCGAGTTGCAGTCTGATACTGATTGACGTCGACCATTTCAAAAATGTGAATGACACCTACGGGCATTCCGCCGGTGACGAAATCCTGCGGCAGGTTGCAACTGTCATCTCCGATGTCGCCACTCAATTCACAAGTGATCCTCAGACATTGATTGCCAGATACGGGGGCGAAGAGTTTGCAGTGCTGCTTCCCGGCTATGAACTTAATGACGCACTCAATGTTGCCGAGCAGATCCGTAGAACCGTCGAAACGACAGCCATGTCGACTCCGGTCGGGCACGTGAATGTCACCTGTTCTGTTGGAGTCTCTTCCGCACCAGAACATTCGGAATATGACCATTCAGTGTTACGCCAAAAAGCAGACATGGCGCTCTATTCCGCAAAACGCTCTGGCCGAAATCGAGTGATTGGCGATCGGCAGCTTCAACAAAACTGAGCGCACCGGCTGCGAGATCCATTCATTCCAGAGACGGTGAAATACGCTGAAACAAGTGCTGCGGCAGATGTCGCAGCAAGATGCAAATCACCAAAGAATGGTTGCATAAAAAAGGGCCGCATTCCAATTAAAAATGCGGCCCTTTTCGTTTTCAACAGACGGACACCAGACTCTGGCACCAGTCTATGAGTTTGCCTGAGCGGTTGTGAGCTCATTCTGAATCTTTTTCAGACGCTCCAATCGGGCATCCAAACCGGCTCGCTGACCTTGGACCGCCTTAATTGCAGCATCGGATTCATTCAAAACTTTCTGCTCAGCTTCTGTTGCTGCAGCTTTGTCTGTAGCAGCTTTCAGAGCGGCCTGAGCATCAGCCAGTTGTTTTCCTGCAGTTTGCTCAGTCGCCTTAGCAGCGGCAACCTGCTTCTGACCATTCTCAACTGCAGCCCGAGCAGCCGTGACTGCAGCCTGAGCATCTTGAACAGCCTTCGTTGCGCCTGCATGAGCAGTTTTAGCAGCAGCCAGTAACGGAGCTTGCGTCTCTGCGGCCTGCTTCAATGTCGCTGCTTCAGCCTGAATCGCCTGCAATGCTGCTGTTTCCGCAGCCAATGACGCTTCCAGTTTTGCCTGATCCTGCTGGGCTGCAGTGGCAGCAGCCTGACGTTCAGCAACAGCTTTCTTCACATCTTCGTTCGATTCGATTGCTGCAGCCTCTTCCGCTGTCGGAGCCGCAGCTTTAGTCAGTTCTTCGGTCTTCTTCTTCGCGTCGGCCACAGCAGGTGTCAGCTGAGCGATTGAAGTCGAAACTTTACCAGCCTTCTCTTTCAACTCTGCAAATGCTTTCTCAAGTCGAGCTCGTTCATCAGCCTGCACCTTCAAATCTGCGGCGGCCTTAGTCAGAGCAGCTTGAGCGTCGGCAGCCAATTTCTCTCCTGCTGCGATTGCTGCTGTCTGCTCCTGAACACCTTTTTCAAGCGCAGTCCGCTGAGCCGTGACCTTCGCCAGGGACTCCGTTAACTGAGCGACTTTCGCTTGTTCGATTGCGACAACTTTCTGACGCTCACCAATCTGAGCCTTCACTCCTGCGATCGCATTTTCATGCGTTGCAATTTGAGCGTTGAGAGCCCCAATCTTCTGCTGCACGTCGGCCACCTGCATCGGGACGGTCGGTGGGTTCGTCGTAAATCGAGCAATCTGGGCGGCGTCATCCGCATTGAAAACGGTGATATGCCCTGTCCAGTCTCCAACGATTAACCGTTTGGTCTCTGCGTCGTAAGCGATTTCCATTCCGATATCGGCTGTTGCAGGGAAGTCACGAACTTTGGCTCCGTCTCCATTCCAGAGTCGTGCGACCCGATCCCGGCCGATCGAGACGATCTGGCCTTCACGAGTGAAGTCCATTGCAGTCACTCCTCCTGGATGAGCATCCCAGGATTTCACCAGCCCACCATTCTGCATTTCCCACAGTTTGATGGTGCCATCACTACTTGCACTGGCCACAACATTACTGTCTGGCCGCCAGCTGATATCGTTGATGGAACCTTTATGTGCCTGCAAATCATAGAACAGATTCCCGGACACAGCTTCCCAGACAACTACACCATTACTGCGGTCCCCGGAAGCCAGCAACACACCATCAGGGCTAAACTCGATTGCTGTCACCCAATCTGTGTGCTTCTTGTTTTCGGAAACCAACTCACCAGTTTCGGTTGAGTAGATCCGAAGCATCTTCTTCGGACCACCAAGAGCGATCAAAGACAAATTCGGGCTGATATCGGCGGCGAGAACTTCGTCGTACTCGTCTCCGACCTCAATCTTCCGTTCACCGGTCTTCACGTCGTACACCACAACGCGACCACTCAGTCCACCACGGCCACCACCGACCATGACGAGCGCCCCGTCACGACTGAATTTGATAATCTGCGGCTGACCTTCCGGATAAGGGAGAACGCCAAACCACTCAAACGTGTTCGAATTGAACAATACAACTTGACGATGCCCAGACATCGCAGCGAGCGACGCCCATGGACTGGTGGCCAATGCCGTTGCTGCATTAGCGTTCTTAGGAACAACCGGAGGATCACCAAAGTAACGGACAGGAATAGCAACCTCGGCAGGGCGAGTATTAGTCACCTCAATCTTTGCGAGGTTTGGCTTTTTCTTGATCGCAACCTTGCTGCCTGAATTTTCAGGAGCCCCAAGGTTGATCCACTTCTCAATGATGGCCAGTTCGTTTGCCGCCAGCTTGTCAGCATTCGGTGGCATCTTCGGTTCACTGGCATGAGTGATCAGACTGAAGAGGTAGCTGTTTCCAGCATCACCTGGCTCAATCACATCACCTGATGACCCACCAGCCATCAACGCACCGTAATTATCAACAGCCAGACCGCCTCGTTTGTCACTGGCGTTGTGACATGAGCCGCACTTCGCACGGAAGATCGGCAAGACATGGTCTGCAAACGTCACCTTTTCGGCGTTCGCGTCCTTCTTCTCTTCCGCTCCAGAGACAACGCCTCCGAGCAAAACGATCGGAACAATCCCGGTGCGAATTACGTTCTTCACGAACCGTCCGAGACTGAAATCTGCTGAACGCTGAAACGATGCGAGACAGGGTTTGTGAACCATGCGTCCATTTTTCATAGGTGGGAACCGTTCAAGGCAAGACTGCAACTATTGAGGCGTCTTTGTTCCGGCGTCGTTGTCTAAAGGAGGCTTGAAAACCTGATTTCCAAACTGAGTCCGAACAACAAAACACCGACGATCGACAGCGAAGATGCGTCGCGGCAGGCAGGTAGAAACGCAGACCATTCACGTTGAATGGTCTGCGTCATAACTTCTAGTGATTAAACAGGAACTCACGGGAGTTGAGGAGTGCCCAGTACACGTCTTCCAGAGCATGCTCAACATTGGCCCCTTCCGCAAAGAGTGGTTTCAGCCGCTCTTTCTCTGCGTCGGTTGGATGTCGAGTCAGGCACATGACGTACAACTGGTCAACAATTTCCATTGGTGGAATTTTCGCGTTCAACATCCCTTTCAACAGACCACCTTGAACCATCTTCTGATTCACAGTGTCGCCGTTCATCAGGTGCAGAGCCTGTGACAACGTCGGCTCCATACGTACTTCGCAGGAACACGCAGTCTCACGTTTCGCCCGACCAAATGTTGTCAGGAAGTAGTTCGATGTATTGCCGTCTGCAATCTGCACCGCTCTCGCCCCGACAGGGAGTTTTGCAAAGTCATCTTTGGTTTGAGTGACCTGGCTGATCACGTCCAACATCGATTCTGCTTTAATACGGCGAACACTCTGATGAGCGAAGTTCAACTCATCCGACATGTTCGACTCATTCCGCTTTGTTGAGCGCTGATATGTCTTTGACAGACAGATATCGCGGACGAGTTTGCGGAAGTCATAGCGGTACTCAGTGAACTTGGCAGCCAGGGCGTCCAGCAGTTCCGGATTTGAAGGAGGATTCGAGACTCGGACATCGTCCACAGGCTCAACGATCCCAATTCCAAAGAAGTGCTGCCAGATTCGGTTCGCAAGATTCGAAGCGAAGTAAGGATTCTCTGGAGAGGCCAACCAGTTCGCAAGAACTTCCCGACGATCGCGACCTTTGATATCTGGTCGATCTCCTCCGAGAAACTTCGGAACCGAGTTCTTTCCAGTGACAGGGTGACGAACTTCTCCGCCGCCACGATTGAAGATAATCTTCTCGCGAACGTCTTCCCCTTGCTTGCGTCCGATCTGAGAAAAGAACGCAGCGAATTCGTAATACTCGTCCTGTGTCCACCGATCAAACGGATGGTTATGACACTGGGCACACTGAATCCGCATTCCCATGAACACTTGAGCCACGTTCTCAGCAACCTTCAGCTGATCACGTTCCAGCTCATAGAAATTCGTTGCAGGTGAAGAAAAAGTTCCGCCTGAAGAGGCCAGAATATTCCGCACCATTTCATCGGTTGGAACATTATTCGCAACCTGATCGACCAGCCACTGATAATACTGGACGATCGATTTGTCAGAGATCTGGTTTGTTCCCCCGGAACGCATCATGAGCCATTCTGACCATTTCGAAACCCACATCTCTGTGAATTCCTTACGGTTCAACAACTCATCAACTTTCTTGGTGCGTTTTTCAGGATCGGTATCTGCCATGAAGGCGTTGTAGTCACTTGCAGTTGGAAGCAACCCAACCAGATCGATGTAGATTCGACGCAGGAATTCTTCATCGCTGCACAGATCCGAAGGGTTCAATCGAATCTTAGTCAGCTTTGCCTGGACCAGTTCGTCAATGTAATTGGCAGGTGCTTCCTGTACCGGGGTGAATTTCAGTCCTTTCGGCAATGTGAGGAACTGAGATCCGACCGTATAGATATCGAATCGGGCCATCACAAAAGCTTCGCCGCGATCACCAGCAGTCACCAGCCCGTCTTCGCTGATGGCAGCAGAAGAGTCGTTGCTGGAGAAGAAGGCGGCCATTGAAGTCAGATCGCGGACCGTCCCGTCGGAGTAAGATCCGAGAACGACGAGTTGCTGAGTTTCACCTGTTCCATCCAGAACGGCCTGCTTTGGATACAGCTCGATCCCGGTGCATTTCGCCTGATCCGCCGGATCGTTTGCTGTTCCGTTTTCGATCCACTCAATCAGGATCTTATTCATCGCAGAGTCAGCCTCGAAACGCTTCCCTCCAGAGTGAGGAACGGTTCCGACTGATTTTTCCACCAGCAAACTTGCTTCAGGAAACGCGAGATTCACGCGCCGCCCGAGCTGTTCACGAGTGATACGGAAATGGTCACCATTTGGATCGTATCCAAATAGAGACAGCATAAATCCGTCTTTTCCGCGTGCTGCACCGTGACAGCTCCCGGTGTTGCAGCCAGCCTTCATGAAGACGGGCATCACATCGAGATTGAAACTGACAGGGCGATCAACAGCGGACTTTTCCACAACAACCGGAATCTTTTCCGCCTTGTTGTCGACGGTCAGCGTCAACTCCGTCTTTCCATCGGTAGCAGGAAACAGACTGTTCCCTTCCCGTCGGGCGATTTTCCCATCCCCTAATGTCCAAGTCGCCTTAGAGGTCAGATCACGGGTGATCCCGTCATCATAAACTCCCTGCACAACGACAGACTGGTATGCTCTTTTACTGGTTAACTGGACGTTCTTGGGGTAAACCCGCAACTCGACCAGTTCCGCAGCAAAGGCACATTGGGCGGTTAATCCGACCACCAAAGTCCAAGCAATGCGATGAATCATAGGTTCGACCGAAAAATCAAAAGTGAGTATTCAATGTGAATTCAAGGAACACTTGAACTCACCTGATCTGGATTCCATCTTACCTGTCAGTAACTGACTTTCAGAACACTGATGAAGATAAGCCCTGCTTGTTCGTTGCCACGTTGCAGCCAAAACAACTTACTCGCCGCCAGCGTCACGTTCTTTCTGCTGCAATCGCAATTGCTCCAGACGTGACAATGGCTTCGGAGGGGCGTCCGTCTTGACAACCGCTGCCGGAGCAGGAGTTGCTGGCTTCTCTGGATTCGCCTTTGGTGGAGGTGCTGGCTTATCGACCCGCAACCGTCCATTGCCCAACGCGTGATTGATGAATGATCCATTCTCTGGAACTTCAACACGACAGAACACATTCTGGCTCATCCCAACAGGTGTTGTTTCTGCAGCCTTGATTGTGAATGTCAGTTCTGTTGTGTCTTTCGTGACTTTCAACGGTTCGGCTGTTGCACTTGCTGGAAGGCCCAACAGTTCCACAACAGCTTCCCCTTCGAATGCCTTGGCGTGATTCACTTTCACGACATAAGGAATCTCTTTCCCTTGTTCGACTGCACCTTGAGCAAATTCGAACGTCATGTAACGAGGCTCTACCCGCAAAGGAACGAATGGAGTGACCACTTCGTATTCCCCACCTGCATGCGTCGAGATGCAGCGGACGGCGATCATGGTCTCACGTGTTGACGCCTTGTCGGCAGCGTTCAGCGTGATGATTCCCTGATTTTCGCCTTTTGCAATTTTGGCGGATCCGTTTGAGCTGATTCCTGGTGGATTCTGCAGGAACAGGATGCGAATCTCTTCGTCGAAGCCTTCTTGTCGTTCGCACTTTACAACGAGATTCATTGAACCATTCTGAACGATTGGAACATTTGGTGTTTCAATCCAGCAGCGGAATTTCGGCTTTTCAACAACCACGATTGGCATCCGGTTCATCCGTTCCTGCCAGACACGGTCATTGTTGTTGGCCCGAATCATCAGGACGTCCTGATAGAGCGGCCCTTCAATCTTGGTGTCAGGCCGAGCCGGATCATCCAAAAACGCCTTAATCGGGAAGTATCCGCCGCCCAGAGGAGCATTCTCGTCGGCATAGAACACGACAGAAGCAGTCCCGTCGTTACGCCAGCTTTCCGGACATTCAATTCGAACTCCCGGTGGCAGCAGATCACTGCGGAAGTTGACAGGTCCCCCCATGTCGCGACGCTGAATGTTCGCAACGATTCCAGAGCCGCCGCCTTGTGGAATGATGATCTGGTGCTGAACATAGCGAGCGAATTCAATTGGCGATGCGTCCAATTGTGGCTGCAGTTCGCGGACCTCAATCCGGTATGTGAAGCTCAAATGCCCACGGCTCAGGTGATCACGTACGACAACGGCATATTCGCCATCTTCTGGAATTTTCACTTTTGCTGCACAGTCAACACCGCGACTATCATCGTCAGCGGCCAACTGCTTCCCATTCGAAACTTGATTCACAGTGATGACTGGATCAAGCCCGGATCGAAGGCGCCGTGCATAGACTTCGATCTCGACGGTTTGATCTTTCTTCGCAGTAAACTTGAAGCAGTCAACGTCTCCCTTCTCAGAGATCACGCCGTTGAATGCCGCAGGCAGAGGACCTGCAGTTGCGACATTGATGCTATTGTTTGGTTCCTGCTCCATCACGTTCTGGAAGTCCCCAATACGAACTGGATGGCTCGTGGGGGCAACACCAAGCTGATCGGAAACCTCCACTGAGTAAGGATCAAGCGGAATTTCGTTTGGCAGAGTCACTTCTCGTTCGATTGGGCCATTCACGTCACCAACAAACGTGGCCTTAATCGTTTCGCCTGGACGTCCCCCGGCAGGAATCATTGCCAACGGCCGAGGGAAATGGCCGATGTGCAACAGATAATTTGCCTGACCATCACCGTTGTAGGAAGCATCACGAACAAGAATGACATACTTGCCATCAGCAGGAGCAATGATCGAGACCATCGAGTCATTGTAGAGCAGAGCAGTATCATCGTTTGCGGCCAACTCGAATCGATCCATGTTCAGGATCGCGAGGTAGGGGTCGAAATAGCTGATCCCGGACGAACGGCCCAGTCGCTGACCAAAAATTTCAGCGGTGATTCGTTCCCCTTTTTTCGCTTCGACGATGTAGTAATCCACATCTTCACGATCGATGCGTCCTTCGATCGTTGTATTCATCTGGGCAACTTGCGGTTTGTCGAACTCCGTATTTGGCTCGACTTCGTCAACAACCGGAAGCGCTCCGACATGGAAGTTCTGAAGGTCAGAAAGTCCAGTTCGGGTGCGAATTCGCATCCGCTGTGTTCCAAGTTTGCAGTTATCTGCAATCTTGAGGCGGACTTTAACGCGACGACCCTGTTTTCGTTCTTCTTCAGACTCAACACGCGTGAAGCTCAACACCTCAATGCCGGTGTCGTAGATCATCAGCTCTTCAGCATCATCGAGGTTATCCCCGATTAGCGTCACTTCGACTTCCTGACCACGTTGAGCACCAAGTGGTCTCGTGGTTCGAAAGCGTGGTGCAGTAGCAAAGGAAACCTGTGTGATCACCAGCAGTGATAGCACTCCACACACGGCTGCAAATTTTCGCATAAGGAACTCCCGTTCCAGATTCCCTTGACGGCAGATCGCTGCAAATGAGCAACAGTCAAGGACGCCTCAGAGTGAACAAAATAAAAAAATCGGCGCAATGGAACCCATCCACTACGCCGAATTCATTTGACTAGGCCAACAAATCCTTAATGACTTCACCACCGTCCACGATTTCGATTGGACGATTACCTGGTGCCATCAATTCTTTATCTGCCACGATTCCAATTGTGTGGTAAATCGTGGTGAACAGGTTTTCGACTGTGACAGGATCTTCTTCTGGCTCGCTGGAAGTCGCATTCGACGATCCATAGACGAAGCCTTTCTTCAATCCCCCACCAGCCAATGCCAAGCTGAACACTTTCGGCCAGTGATCGCGACCAGCGGTGTTGTTCATCTTTGGAGTACGGCCGAACTCGCTTGATACGATGACCAGCGTTTCATCAAGACGACCGCGTTCTTCCAAGTCGGTGATCAGAGCACTGAACGCCTTATCGAACTCAGGGACCTGTCGGTTGAAACCAGCCACGATATTGTCGTGCATGTCCCAGCTACCGTAGGTCAAATTCACCAGACGAACGCCGGACTCAACCAGGCGGCGAGCGAGCAACATGCGTGCCCCTGCAGTGTTCCGTCCGTATTTGTCCCGCAGTTCGGCAGGCTCTTTTTCGAGATCGAATGCTTCGCGAGCCTGTGGAGAAGAAATCAGGCTGTAAGCAGCTTCGTAAAACGAATCCATGGCTGTGATCTGATCAGACACTTCCCGTTGACGGAAGTATTCGTTCACAGCTTCCAGAGCGGATCGACGGCTTGCAAAGCGGCTGTCGTCGACACCTTTTGGCAATTCAAGGTCGCGGACTTTGAATCCGTTGCTGGCAGGGTCGCTTCCCAGAGCAAACGGGGCAAACGCAGAGCTCAGGTAACCACTTCCTGCAAATTCGTTTGGTACGTTTGGAACGCAAACATACGGAGGAAGATTGTTGCGACTTCCCATCTGCTGGCTAATGACAGACCCGACAGAAGGATACTGCAACGCTGGACTCGGACGATACCCGGTAAACATGTTGTGGGTACCGCGTTCGTGAGCCGCTTCCCCGTGCGTCATTGAGCGAATGATGCACAGCTTGTCTGCAATCTTTGCAGTCTCAGCAAACTTCTCACCGAAACGGACACCATTCAGCTTTGTCTCAATGGAACGCATTTCGCCGCGATATTCAATCGGCGCAAATGGCTTTGGATCGAATGATTCCTGCTGTGCAATCCCCCCCGGCAGGAAGATATGAATGATGGACTTCGCAGTTCCTTCGAAGTTCTGGTAGTCCTTCAGCTCCGCCCGAGCTTGCCGAGCCAACAGCATTGGCAGGGTCAAACTGGTCCCGGCCAAGAAGCCGAGTTGCAGAAAACCACGTCGTGAAAGCTGTTCAAAGTGTGCAGGTGCACAATTAGCACGGAAGGCCATCAGCTGATCTCCAGCAGGCAGGATGACACTTGTTCGGGGAGTTCTTTGCGACAACATCGTCACCAGAACATAAACGCCCCAAACCAGGGCAATTTTTCAGGCGGGAAGGAATTCTAACCAAAGTGCTTGGTAAAATCCCGGGGTATTTCGGCAGGCAATTCATGGAGGGAGGATCCGACTGAGTATATGCTCAACCGGTCAACAATCAATCATTAGTCGGTCGTCACATATCCATCAATTGCTGCAAATCCTTCAAATCAGCCTAAATTTCTCTGAATCGTTAGTCAATCTTAAACTAGCCCCTTGTCGGAAAGATATCGAAACCCGGACATTCGCCCCAAGGACTGTTCAGCCCGCACCGGAGCAACCCAATCAATCACTCAACCCGACACAAACGTCAAACGCAAACCTTTTGATATAGAACGTTTGCAGCCAAGGCCCTTCCACACCCCTCCCGATTGCTGCTTCAGATTCTCATCTTCTTTGTTCTCAAATTGCGCACTGAGTTGCAGAGACTTTGCACCGCCAAAACGTTTCGCAAACCCAACATCTCGCAAACATCCCCAAAACTCATCCAACTTTTCTCTGAATTGTGAGCTAACGTTTCCATGTTGCGATTTTGCCGCAGGCAGGTGGACTTCCTGAAACCGCCCGCCCCACAAGCTCGCAACGCTGACAGAAACGTCCTTATCGCTCCAACCGCGTGATCAGGCGTCTTCTTTCACTCGATCCCTCGTTTGGCCCCAGCAGATTCCACGCACAGCCAGTTCTGTGACGGAGAACGTGACAGACAACGCGTTCTTCGCCCACCAGAACTGCTGTGGTTGCAAGAATAAAACGGTTCAATTGAACCGCGAGACGTAAACATGGCATCTCTCCCAACAATCGCTCCACGCTTTCGTAAAGATCCGAATCAGGTCGATTTCGAAAGCCTGAAACGACTGATCCACGGCAAACTCGTGGACAAACTGGATTTGAACCGACTTGGGGAACTCCAGGGGGAGACACTGCGCCGTGAAATTCGACTTGTCGTTGAGCATCTTTGCGATACCGAGAACCCTTTGCTCAACCGTTCTGAACGAGAGCGACTCATTGAAGAGGTTCTCGACGAGACGTTCGGATTCGGTCCGCTTGAGATCCTGATGAAACAGGAAGGGGTCGCAGACATCATGATTAACGGCCCTAAGAAAGTCTTCATCGAAAAAGGGGGCCGAATTCAGCGATCCAACGTCACCTTTCGAGACAATGATCACCTGCTGCAGATTCTTGACCGAATCGTCTCCCGCGTCGGGCGCCGCATTGATGAGACTTCGCCAATGTGCGATGCCCGTCTGCCGGATGGATCGCGTCTTAACGCCATTATTCCTCCACTCGCACTCGATGGCCCGGCACTTACGATTCGAAAGTTCGGTTCCCGCCCTCTTTCACTGGAAGACCTGCTCAGATTCGGAGCATTTACACCTGAAATGGTGATGCTGTTAGAAGGGGCCATGAAGGCCAGACTTAACATTATCATTAGCGGTGGAACCGGCTCAGGAAAGACGACTCTTCTTAACACATTGTCGAGTTTCATTCAGAGCGATCAGCGTGTTATCACCATTGAAGATGCTGCAGAACTGCAGTTGCAACAGGAACACGTGCTGCGACTGGAAACACGCCCGGCTAACATTGAAGGCAAAGGACAAGTCACAGCAACAGACCTCGTGAAGAACGCACTCCGAATGCGTCCAGACCGCATCATCATTGGCGAGTGTCGCGGGCCTGAAACGCTGGACATGCTCCAGGCGATGAATACCGGCCACGAAGGGTCAATGACAACCGTTCACGCAAACAACCCACGCGATGCTGTGGCACGTATTGAAACAATGGTGACGATGGGAGGAATTGACCTTCCGTTAAAAGCGATTCGCCATCAGTTCGCCTCAGCTGTTGACCTGATTATTCAGGCCAGCCGCCTGCAGGGAGGACCACGAAAGATCACTTACATCACGGAAGTCCTCTCGATGGAGCAGGACACCATTGTCATGCAGGACATTTTCCGGTTCTGCCAAGATGGAATCGACGCCGAAGGTCGCGCGTATGGGCACTTCGAGTCAACTGGTGTTCGGCCAAGTTTCATGCATCGACTGGAAGCAGCTGGTGTCAAGCTTCCTAACAACCTGTTTATGGCCCGCCGCCTTGGGGGATAGCAACCTGGCACAACATAGATACGCAATCTTGTGCTAAGACAGTATCCGACATAGATCACATACATATTTTCCTGAAATAACGATGGTAACACTTCCCTTCCAACTGGACCCGACGACGATCTCGATCATCGCCTTTCTGGGTGTAACCGGGATGATTGCTGCGTTACTGCTTTTATTCGACAATAGCGGCACGAATTCTCTGGAGGAACGTCTTGATGTCCTCGCTGGCAAGAAAGCGTCGGCAGGCGATCAGGAACAACTCAACGTTACACGAGACACATTCCATCTCAACACAAAAAGCGGATTTGCGATCGTCGCACATCAGCTCATGGAACGTTTCGGAAACCTTCGACTTATCTTTGCACAGGCCGATATCCCGCTCCGGCCGGACCAGTTCCTGGGAGTCGTCATCGGTTCCGGTCTTGCCGCGGTTGCGATTGGCTTGGCCGCAAATGCCCCCATCCCTGTTTATCCGGTCTTAGCGATCATCGGTGCGACACTGCCAGTCTGCTGGTTGTATTTCTGCCGTGCAAAGCGATTTAACAAATTCGCTAAGCAGTTGCCTGGCGCGATGGAGTTAATTGCACGAGCACTTCGATCCGGGCACTCGATTGCAACTGCAATCAAAGTTGTGGCCGACGAACTCCCGGAGCCGATTTCGAAAGAGTTCAATATTGCTTACGAAGAGCAGAACCTTGGGATTTCAGTCGAACAATCTCTGAAGAACCTGTACACCAGAATGCCGAATCTCGACTACAAATTCTTCGCCATGGCCGTTGCGATACAGCGTCAGTCGGGGGGAGATCTAGCCGAAATTCTCGATAAAATCGGCCACATCATTCGTGAACGATTTCGCATTCTGGGCCAGGTTCAGGCACTGACCGGGGAAGGGCGAATTTCGGGAATCGTTCTGATGATTCTGCCAATCGCACTCTTCTTTGCAGTCTGGTATCTGAATTCAGAATACGTCATGACGCTGTTCACAGATGAAATCGGACGACAGATGGTCATTGCGGCGATTGTCCTCCAGATTCTTGGTGCGGTCACGATTAAGAAGATCATCACAATCAAGGTCTAGACCAACGTGCATCGGAAGTACGTAACCTCATTTAACATCACGCTAATTCTTTAACTGATAATTAAACTCAGGCAGCTCACAGGTAGACCGTTCCAATGGATACGCAACTGCTCACACAATTAGTGCTCATCGCAGTATTTGGAGGCGTGTGCGCTGGCGTCTGGGGAATTGCTCAGGCCTTTGGGAATAAAGAGAACCGTGCTACGGAACGACTGGATGTCCTGAAAGATCCTCTGCGGCGAAATCAGGAGGCCGGCAAAGAAGCAGGAATCAGTACAGCTTTCAAAAAAGCAGCCCCAGCGCTGTCGAAAGCACTGGTCCCTAAAACCGAACTGGAAACGAATGCGCTTCGAGTGAAATTGGCGAATGCTGGGTTCGGCAGCCCAACGGCGATGTTTTCGTTTCTGGCTCTCAAAATTGTCGCGATGGTCGTTTGCGCAATTCTTGTTGGAACAGGCTCAATCTTCACTCTCGGCTTCAATACCGACAGCCTCATTGCCACATTCTTTGGTGCAGGAATTGGCATGTTTGTTCCGGACCTGCTGCTGTCTCTCATGGCGAAATCCCGAAAGGAAAAAATCTTTCTGTCGCTGCCAGACACACTCGACCTGATGGTCGTCTGCGTTGAGGCGGGACTAGGTCTTGATGCAGCGATGCGTCGCGTGGCTGAGGAAATGAACGAATCCTCAAAAGAGCTCTGCAGCGAAATCAATCACGCAAACTTTCAATTGCAGATGGGACGCCCTCGTCGGGAAGTTCTCCACGATCTGGGAGTTCGAACCGGTGTCGACGATGTGAAATCCCTGGCTGCAATTCTGATTCAGGCAGATAAATTCGGGTCTTCAATTGCGACTGCCTTGAGAGTTCAATCAGACAGCATGCGAATCAAGCGAAGTCAGCTCGCAGAAGAAAAAGCGGCCATGACAGCCGTGAAAATGATCTTCCCACTCGTGCTGTTCATCTTCCCTGGGATCTTCGTTGTCCTTGTCGGGCCGGCCGCGATCATGATGATCCGCCAGCTCCTCGTCGATTAGACGCGTCCGGTCGATCATGCGACCACCCGCGATCGGAAAGAAGGCCCGCCGCCTGCTGAATGCCGGGACCGCTTCTCGGCACCAAGACGATCTCCATAAAACAAAACCACAAAACAGGTTAAGCAACCACTTCTTTCAAACTCTCCTCCCCATCGGGAGTCACAGCCGTACAAAGACTGATGTTTTCCGGTTCTTCTCAACCAGATAAACTCCCTCGACGCAGTTTTTGCAGAACTCAGGCAGCACGTTTTTCCGTTCAGGTTTTGAGAACCAATCGAGGAGGAATCGAGGCTGCCTCAGGCACCTTCAGGGAGGAAGGTCCGATGACTTTTGTCACTTCGGCCCCGCTAACATCATCAGTTACAGCATCGAATGATTCACGACAGCGAATCATTCGGCGTCACGCAATCGCAATTCTTCTGCTGACGATCTGCTCCCCCTTTCTGACCGCCGGCACACTCGCCTCGGCTGCAGAAGCAGATCCTCCTGCGACCACCACCATCAAAGCCGTCCCCACACCTGCGAATGCAGAGCAAGACGACGCCTCACTCCGTGGGCTCACAACCGTCGGCAATACGGTGTGGGCGGTGGGTGATCACGGTGTTGTCTGGCGATCCAAAGATGCAGGAGAGTCATGGCAGTTTCTTGCACTCCCAGCAGAAGCACGGGCTTATTCATTTCAGTCCGTCTGCTTTCTGACTGACAGAGTCGGGTGGATTGCTGGCGGAACCGTTCGTCAAGTTGGAGGGACATTGCAGGGAGTTGTTCTCCTCACGAAAGATGGAGGGGAAAACTGGGAAGTTCATTCCAGTCAAACACTTCCTTACCTGCGTTATATCAAGTTCTTCGATCTCGACTTGGGAATCGCCGTTGGTGATCGATCCACAAGTTTCCCTGGCGGAGTCCTTCAGACCGAAGATGGCGGTCGTACCTGGACACCGACATCTTCAGCCAAGTCCGGACGCTGGAACACAGCCGCATTTACAAGCAGCGGACAAGGAATTCTGGGAGGAGACCAGAATCGACAAGCGGCCGTCTCTCAGGGATCTGTAAACCCGGCGGGGTCAGGAGCCTTTGGACTACAAGCCTGGCGCGGGGCGTCGATCGACTCTACTGGCGTCGCATGGATGGCTGGCGAAGGGGCAGCGCTCTCCCAGAGTACCAACTTCGGAGTTTCATGGAGTTCTGTCACGGCAAATCTCCCACAGCAGTTGGACGACTTCACCAACTTCCAATGTGTGACTCATCGCGGCAATCAGGTCTGGACTGCAGGAAGCCCTGGCGCAGTGATCTGGCACTCCACAGATTCCGGAGTGACGTGGAAGCCTCAACGGACAGGCGACTCGATTCCGTTGACGTCAATTGCTTTTCTGGATGATCAATGCGGGGTCGCTATCGGCGAACTGGGGCGAATCTGCCGCACGACGGATGGAGGAAAAACCTGGCAGAATATTCGGGGAACCGGACGACGCCTCGCATGCCTGGCCATTCAGTCCCAACACCAGAAGACACCGATCCCGTTTCTCACCAGATGGTCAAAAGAGGACGGTTATCGGACTGCGGTCATGATCGCCACACGGCGAGACCTTGGCGACGATGCCCATCTCGCTGAACAACTTTCAACCCGAGTGGCCCACTCCGTACAGTCAGCAGGCGGCTCAAGTGGATGGATCGATTGGCGGCTTCCGGTAACGCTTCCGATGCTCGAAAATGATCGAGAGCGGCTGCTGGAAGAATGGACGCTGCTGACCGATCGACGGTTGAGCGATGTTCTCCTTGCATCCATAGCGGGAGAAATTCGAACATGGCGCCCATCCGTACTCCTGATCGATGAACCAGCCGACAATGAGTTCAGCGCAGAGCTCCTTTATCGAGCGATCAGCAGAGCAATTCAACTGGCAGCGGATCCAACATTCGCATTGAATCAGACGGAAATTTCCGGTTTAAAACCGTGGCAGGTTCAGAAACTGGTGATGCAACGTCGCAGTGGGATTTCAGGAACGATCCGACTTGATCCGTTCGAAGTTCTTCCGCGTCAGAACACGACGCTCGAACTTGCCATCGCCCCTGCGCTGGGGCAGCTGCGTGCGTTTCAAGCATCAGAAAACCCGGGTTCGGACTTCATCGTTTTCAAAACATTTGGCGAACAACAGCTTTCTGATCGCAACATCTTCGGCGACCTCGCACTCACTCCCGGTGGCGAGGCCAGACGTCTGTTCCCTCCCATTCGAGACCTCGATCTCGACCGCACGATTCAGGAAGCACGACATCGCCGCACAATCACGGCAGCAAGCGAACGTCTGATTAATGATCCTCAAGGCGGGGGACAGCTCCTTGCTCAACTGAAGGAGATTATTGGTCCACTGTCTCCAGAACAGGCTGCACAGCAACTCTCTGTCCTCGGGAAGATGTACCACCAACGGGGCGAATGGCAGCTTGCAGAATCAGTCTACAGCGAACTGATTACTCGATACCCAGAGCAGCCACCCGCTGTGGAGGCGATGGTCTGGTTGATGAAATACTGGTCGAGTGCGGAGTTGAACTGGCAGCGATTACGCACAGTTCAAACGACGAAACGCCAGTACCGCAACACAGCCATGAGTGAAGATGCAATGAGAGCCGCGGTTGAGCAGTCGTTGCAAAAAGCCCAAAACGGTGGCTTCCAGACCGTCAGCGGCTTGATGGGTCCATCACTGACAACACGTTCAACGGAAGAAACTCTTCAAGCAGCGCCGTCGATCGGAAACATACAGTCGGTGGTGTCAGCGAACGGCGCGTCCAGCAGCCCTTACGATTTGACACTGACTCGCTGGCAGAAATCTGCAGTCGCCGTCTCCGAAAGTTTGAACGCAGGGTATCCACACCTCGCAACAGTTCCGGAGATTCAGTTTGTAACCGCAGCACTCATGCGGCGACGTGGCGATCATCGTCGGGCCGACGAGATCTATGGCAGCTATATGCAGACATTGAGCGACGACCCTTGGAATCTCGCAGCCAGAGGGGAAGCGTTTCTATTGCGACCGGGCTTTCAATCCCCCAAGCCAATCGTGCAATGTCGAATGGTGCCAACCCCACCAGTGCTTGATGGCCTTCTCTCTGATGACTGCTGGGCGCAGGCAACTGAGATTCGACTGGGCGAAGAGCAAAGCGAAACCTACATCGGCACACGTACAGAATCTTCGACTCGATCAGGCAGCACTGAAGCCAAGGCTGTCGTGTTTATCGCGCGAGATGCACGCTTCCTGTACCTTGCAGCGACGGTTCCAATTGATCCATCACTCCCCAGTGACTCCCCTGAACTTCCAGGTCGAACACACGATTCCGACTTCGCTAACTTCGATCGTCTCTGCTTCCAGTTCGACGTGGACCGAGACTATGCGACGTATTACCAATTCGAGGTTGACCAGCGTGGGCATACTCGGGACGCATGCTGGGGAGACCAGTCCTATAACCCGAACTGGTACTGCGCAGCGACAAGAACAGCCGATGCATGGCGTATCGAATGTGCCATTCCACTCGATGAACTTTTGCCTGCAGATCGCATTGCAGGTTCCGCGTGGGGAGTTGGGATTACTCGAATCATGCCTGGCCGTGGTTCCCAGAGCTGGACTTCATCTGGAGCAACAGTTCCTCAGCCAGCAATGTTCGGGCTCGTGCGTTTCGAGTAGATGGAGCCAGACATAACATGATGCTTCATCAATAAATAACTCCCCATACAAGGCGGGGAGTAAGACTGACGTGTCACCGACAACAGGGTCACTTTGCATCACTGATCAGTTCAAAGTTGAACTGATTCGGACCAGCTTGGGTCACTTGGGCAGTGAACTCGCTCTTTTCATTGTACTTCTTGGGAAGTAACTGAGCAGGAGCTCCCGGCGTATCGCTATCCCCCTTTGCTGCCCTTCCAAACTGGCGGATCTCGACGCGATACTTCCCCGGTGGAATTTCCACCTGATACTCGCCCTGATTCACAGCTGCGAGATAGTCAACCGGAGCCGTATTCGGCAACGGCTTTTCTTCCTGAACCACAAAAGAAATCTGCCCTGGATCGAGCTTCTTTCCATCCAGAAGCACCTGCCCTTTCGCAATCACCATCCCAGAGGCGACAGGCAAGGCAGGTTCCTTACAGCCGATCAGATACAGACAGACTGATAACAACATCCAGCAGGATGCAAATGCTCCAAAGATGCGCATTGTAGATGTTCTCGCTTGTTGCATTCAGCGGAATTAGAAACAGTGATGAATCATTAGCGGAATGGATCTTCCCCGTCAGGTCCCTCGAAGGGCGGTTAACGTTACCGAGACCGCTTTGGGCGAGCATGCGACCGCATAGCCACTCGTGGACGGATGAGATACTCCATCACGCGTGCCAGCGATGCTGCATAACATTGAGACTGCCTTAAAAGTCGCCTGTTACCTCTCCACCGGCTCGCGTGGCAAGCGAGCGATAAAGCGTGCTGTCGATATTGTCGTTAACAAACCGAACGGCACCATCCACCATGGCAACGTGAGCCCCTCCAGTATGAGCACTGCGAGCATGGAGATAGTTATTGCCACCATTCACATTCGCACAGGGAACTGGGGCATAGTCTGTCACGCAACGAGTAAGGCGATCAGTTTGGCGGGAATTTGGTGGATTGATTGCACTGAACCAGGTGGTGGAACCAAAGTTGTTCCAGATTGCTCCATGCCATGCTGAAGCAGTATCTATCCCTGCCCCGGAAGTCTTACAGGCAACAAGCCGAATCTCTCCGAGAAAAAGAGTGTTCGAAGTTCCATCAGTAACGTCTCGCATTTTCGTGCTCGACATTGCAAAAAACATCCCATTAAGTCGCGGAGACTGGTCAGTTGCCGCAGCGGCATGGGTTCCCAAACTTCCCTGACATCCAGCATAGTTTGTGAAGGAGTGCGGTTGAGGAGAAATCGGCGAAGTGGAATCCGACATCAAATCCCGTTTATCACTATTCGGATCACTTGGACAACGAAGCACCGAAATCAGTATCCCTCGCCCCGGATAAGTTGATGTTGCGGCAGAGGTGCTCATCAATGGAGCAATTTGGTTATATAAAGCTGTCTGTTCGATATATGGGAAGATTTGAGGAACCCAACTCATTCGAACAACGGGCTTCCCGAAGTCTGGCCCTGCACCACCTGGCTGACTCCATACGGTACTGCCAATACATCCAGGAGGAAAAACACCATGGGTGTCATGATAATTATGAAGAGCAATAGCAATCTGCTTTAAGTTATTTTTACATTGAGAACGCCGTGCAGCTTCACGCGCTTGTTGCACTGCAGGAAGTAGCAATGCGATCAGAATAGCGATGATCGCGATCACCACGAGTAGCTCAATCAACGTGAATCCGGCACTTCTTGGCCGAAACGACGTTCGAGTCAGGCTTGAACGGGAGCCGCTCATAGAACCTCCACCACGTTAAATAATTCAGCGAACAAAGCAGAAAGACGATTGCCTGCAAGAAAGCGATCTCTTGCGGCGAGTGACGTCAAATCAGAGAGGGTGATAATCTGAAACCCGTTGCAGACAAATCAGATTAATGTGCTTAAATCAGTCAGCCTGAAACCGCATGAATGTGATCAAAATTGGATTGCTGTCCGTCCTGAGTCTCAGCCAGATGGTTGCCACCTCGAATCAAGATCGAAGCCCGACAGTGCAAGCGATTCTGCAACAATCTCATCGAAATCAGACCCAGCGAAGTGACCCACAGTCTCTTTTTGTCAGGGGGATTCCACTTCATTCAGCGAACCGTCAGATAAACAGAACCGAATTCCAACAACATTGCCTCACTGTACCAACATCGTGGCAACTGTCAACCGGAACATCAGCAGCCATCGATAAGACAAATCCAGCATCACAGCAAATCAATTCGCACGCGATACTTGTGAATACAATGACCCTTAGCAGAGCAAGTCGCCAAAGAGTGACGCGGCTTTGGAAGCAGTAGAAAGATGCAGCACAGGCGCGCACGCAGTGACTGCAGGCTTCATGGATTTTCATGAAACCAGCAGTCACTGGTCAGTTCCCGTAGAGAGACAACACCGAATTCAATCCGGGTGCGTCCCAGAATCACTCTCTGACAGAGAGGTCTTCCCAGCGAGCATAGGCGTCTAAAAGTTCTGTCCCGATCTCTTCCAATCGCCCAGTGAGCTTGGCAATTTCATCGCCTCCTTTTTTGAAGAAAGAAGGGTCTGCCATCTGAATGTGCAGATCAGACTGCTCCGTCTCCAATGACTCGATTTTTCCCGGGAGCCGTTCCAATTCCTGACGTTCCTTATAACTCAGCTTGGGCCCAGCTGGCTTCACAGGGGCAGCCGATACCACGGCAGCAACCACTGGACGATTGACCGCGGCAACCGCTTTGACAGCCTCGGCTTCCCGTTCAACTGCGATATCCCGCTGACGAACATAATCGTCGTAGCCGCCGTCATACTCACGAATTGTCCCATCACCATTCAAGACAATCGTGCTTGTGACCAGATTGTTCAGGAACTGGCGGTCGTGGCTCACAATCAATACGGTTCCTGTATAGCTGTCGACAAGCTCTTCCAGCAGTTCCAGAGTCTCTGAATCCAGATCGTTCGTCGGTTCGTCGAGCACCATGATGTTCGACGGCTTCTTGAAAATCTTGGCCAGTAACATGCGGTTTCTCTCTCCTCCGGAAAGAGAACGGGCAGGGCGGCGGGCACGTTCCGGAGTGAAAAGAAAGTCCTGCAAATACCCGTAGATATGTTTTCGCTGACCGTTGACTTCGATGGTCTCTTGACCTTCGCCAACGTTCTCAACAATCGTCTTATCTTCCTCGATCTGTTCGCGAAGCTGGTCGAAGTAGATCACCTGAAGATTTGAGCCGTGTCGAATCTTGCCAGACGTTGGGACCAACTGTCCCAAAAGCAACTTGAGAAGCGTACTTTTTCCGGCCCCGTTCGGCCCGATCACTCCGATCTTATCGCCGCGAGTAATGACCGTTGAGAAGTCCTGAATAATCGTGCGATCACCGTACGAGAACGAAATGTTCGTCGCTTCGGCAACCAGATGACCGGAACGCTCTGCAGTGCTGGCCTGCATTTTCACATTGCCAACCTGATTACGACGGGCGCTTCGTTCCTCCCGCATCTTTTTCAATGCACGAACACGCCCTTCGTTTCTCGTACGACGAGCCTTGATCCCCTGACGAATCCAGACTTCTTCAACCGCCAACTTCTTGTCGAATAATGCGTTCTGCTTTTCTTCTGCTTCAAGGGCCTGCTGTTTCCGCTTCAGAAATGTTCCGTAATCACAGGTCCAGTCAAACAGCTTACCGCGATCCACTTCAAGAATGCGGGTGGACAATGCCTGCAGAAACGCGCGGTCGTGCGTGACGAAGATGAGGGTTCCTTCGTACTGTTGAAGAAATCCTTCCAGCCAGGTGATCGAATCAATATCGAGATGGTTTGTCGGTTCGTCCAACAACAGGATATCTGGGCTTTGGATCAATGCCTGAGCAAGCAAGGCGCGCCGTTTCATTCCCGACGACAATGTCGAAAACTGCTGCGATCCATCAAGACCCATACGATCAAGGATGCGCTCGACCGCCTGCTCAGCTTCCCAGTCCATTCCATGTTCGTGCTGATCTTCCCAGCCTTCGCAAACAAGCTCGGCGATGGTTTGATTCGTCCCTGATGGAACTTCCTGAATCAGGCGACCAACACGGACTCCGGCAGCCAGTTTGACTTCCCCATCATCGGGAGGAACAGTCCCGGCCATAATCTTCATCAAAGTCGATTTGCCGGCGCCATTTCTCCCCAGTAAGCCGATTCGTTCGCCCCGTTGAATTTCCAGATCGATGTTTTCCAACAGGATCTCGCCGCTCCAGGTGAAGGAGACACGACGAAGACTAAGCAGCGACATTCAAAACTCCGGGAGACACTCTCAAGAAAACCATGAATCGACTCTGGAATCGCGGGAAAAGCAAGAACCCGTGTAAGACACGAACGTCGCTGCCTGAACCACACCGAGAATGAACGACTCACAATCAGGGACTGGACCACTGCAACAGACGCAAACCTGAGGAGGCCAGTCCATATAGTCTATCGGCCGACCTCCCACATGAGAAATGCAGAAGGTCGGCCGATAGCGAAGGAGCGAAATTTCAAATCCGCGGAGGGAGATTAAATCTGAAAGTCGTAACCAACAGGAGGCCCCAGCACGGTCGACCCCTTGCCGCGGCCCCGACTCAGAATGACGTGCCGCCCCTGATCCCGATATTCCACTGAAGTCATCAGTGATCGGACTAACGAGGTGTCCCGGTTCTTGGACTTTTTCTCGGATAATCCACCTTCACTCGAAACAGTTTCGGCTGAATTCGGACGTGACCCGTTAATCTCGATCCAGACATTTTCCGGAGAGATACTGAAACGGAGTTGCACGACATTGCCTTCTCCCGGCTGGATGTTTTTAAAAACCGACTCCAAAGCTTCAGATGCTGCCATTTGAACGGCAAATCCATCTGTCGCTGAAAACGGTTGACTTCCCATGGAACTCATGATGTCCGCCACTGCGGCAGGAATATCAGCGCGACAACGCAGAGTCGCTTCAGACAGTTCCAGTCGGGAATGGACTGGTTGTGAAAGTCGCGGGATCGTGCGGGTTGCAGTTGATGTGATCATCATGAATACCTTCCGAAGCAGGCAAAATTTAAAGCGTCTTTGTGCGAGAACTGATCAGAGATGGCTGAAATCCGAGAGTACGGAATCCGCCAGGCTGGCGATTGGAACCAACACAGTTCCGATTCCGATGCTGTTACTGCTGATACTAATGGTCCCTGACAAAGAATCAGTGAGGGACTTGTTAGGAACTCATAAAAAGACAGCGGCACAGTACAAGACTGATGCCGCTGTTGATTGGTTCGCAAATCCGAACAAAATTTTATTCAGATCTGCCTGAGAACAATTACGGTTTAGAAGCTCTGACTGACATTTCGTTCGCCAGCTCCACCGTTTCGTGTCACCAATGCTGCAACGACATCAATTGCGGAATCTTCGTCAAGGAAACGAACCGATCCATCGCCGAACAGAACATTCAAGCCGCCTGGATGGAACGAGAACGGCTGCGAAGAACCTTCTGTTCCGTAAGCGGTTGGACCTGATCCGACAGTTCCGAATCCGTTTGCCCCATAGGATTCAGAGGCGTGGTCATAACCATTTGTTCGGTTGAGATAGAAACCGCCTGCAATCGAACCTGGGATCGTCACACCGGTTTTATCCGATCCGGCAAACAGAATGTCCGAGGCTGGACGAGACCATCCCCCGGCGTTTGTGTGATGCTCGCTCAAGTTCGGGCTGACCTGATTTCCACGGCGGTAAACATATGGACGCCCGCCTGACTCCCAGATGGCGATTGTGTTGGACAAACCGTCTGTGATATCGGTGAATGTCAGCTTGGAGTTCTTTGGAGCAAACCCGTTGGTCACAACAGAACTGCTTGTGCTGGCTTCACTTGCACGAGATGTGCTCCCGATAATTGGTCGGGTTTGATCTGCTGTTGTTGTGCCTGATGAAGGTGGAACCCAAGCACTTGCGAGATACGGATCAACCCCGAGCGAGCCGGCATAGTCCCCGACAGCAACGACGCCCACCCACGGACTTGAACCGCCGGTGAACCCGTCCGGATTGTGGTCAAGCACGTTGTTGTGACGAGGAGCTGAAGGGCACTCGTAAGTCTTGATTCGCTGTTGGGTTACGCCCTGATTGTCGACATGGCTCCAGTTCTTTGTCTGGTCATATTGGTCCCAGAGCCCTTTCTGCTCGATGTATGGCAGCAGCTTCGTGAAGATCCCGATGCGTGCTCCTCCGGCGATCGGCGGACGCCCCCCGGATGGGATGACTCCCTTACTGTCGTGGAAGTTGTGAATTGCAATCCCGATCTGCTTGAGATTATTTACGCACTGAGACCGGCGAGCCGCTTCTCGGGCGGATTGAACAGCAGGCAGCAGAACTGCAACGAGAATTGCGATAATCGCAATCACAACAAGAAGTTCGATTAAGGTAAACCCACTTCTTGGTTTTGAACTCAACTTACGGGAACGAATACGCGTGTACATTCTAGTGAGGCCCCTAGCACAAGTGGTTTAAGTAGCTCCGGAGCAAAAGACGCTCCATGAAAAAGAACTACCTCAGGCAGGAAAACAGTGGCGAGAACAATTAAGGAGGAGCAGGAGTAATCTCACCTGAAGAACATTTCATGACATCGGGTGGTAGAAGCCCTCTGCGAAACGATTCAACAGATCGAAAATCCTTCTTCTCAACCAATCAGACACAGAAGCAAACAATCAGAAGCACAGGGTTCGAAAAGCAACAACCAAAACGATCTGATCAACTCATACCGCACCATGTCAGTGGGGCGCATCACTGAAAAACTCAACGTGCACCCCGACACAGTCATTTCAGAAACGCGACATCAATCTGAAAATCACTTCACAATCAACCTTAACGCTTCAAGTTGATTAACCGAGGTTGTTGATCAGTCGCGGTCACAACAAACTCAAATGGAGAGAGAGATGGCTCCATCAGATCTTTCGATAGGACATTCTGCCCGCGGAACACGGAGTCCCGAGTTTTAATCAATGGCCGCCAGGTTGCAGTCATCCGGTAGTTTCCTGGCAACACACCATCCCCGGGATTGCGTGTGGTCCATTCCACTTCGCCACGAGCGTTCACAACCCCCAGCACTGTCGTCGAATTTGACGAGGACAACTGAGGATGGAGGGTTAACACGGCTCCCTCGGCAGGCTTTCCGTCAAACTCAACAATCAACGGAAGTGACTGCAAAGGCTGACCAAAGACAGCAGCGATCAACGCTCCGCTAAACCAGACGGAGGCCACAAGGGCAAACACGATTCCGGCAGCACTGGACGCCAGGAACAAAGGAGACTGGCTCCAATGCCCGGCCAATCGACGCTGTGTTGCTGCATCAATTTGCAGGCGATGAAATCTCGACCCCAGCGTGATTCTATCAACAACACGTTCAACGCCAGCAATGCGTGAAACAACGCTCACAACCAGCAGGCGGTGATAAGAGGAATCGACAGTGCCAACCAGCGTCACAACCTGATTGAGCACCTGAACATGAACACTCAAACGCATCTGCTCGCCAAGGTCAGCCAACCGTTCAATGACATGCTGACGCAACGCAGCATCCAGTTGAGCAGACGCCTCGGCACGGTCCCCAGACAATCTTGTTGTTTTTGATTCCATTACAGCAACCTCAAAACTGATTCAATGCAAAGCAACCTGAAGTCGAACAAGCCATTTCACGCTATCGCTTTACAGCGATCAACAAAGCTCATGACAACAACAACAGATCACCCGCACAGCAACAGTCTGACTCGCCTCGTATCGAACCAGACGCCTGGCCCACCTGGCGTCGCTCGCACTTGACCCGCCTGACAGCGAAACGCCAGCAACACCCCCCAAAAAGGGCTCCTGCAACATTTCCAAGCTATTCAAACGAGTCAACATGAGAGTCACTTTGAAACTTGTCCGCCAGCATTCCGTTTGAGCTTCACGATTTCATCCCGACACCAACGTCGGCCGCCCGCTACGAAACACTTTTTAGCAGAACATTAAAACACGATCAAGATGGTAGTCATTGAAATCTTAAAAAAAGGGACATCAGATCCCATCGCCATTTGTAAATGACGGGCTGAAAACCTCTTCGTGCCGCACAACTTGTCCGGCAAAAACCATTTCCAGCGTGGCGGTGTCCATTTTTTTAACGACGTAGTTCCGGATTTCGAGCAAAACTCGACGAAACCGGCACACATGTTCTTGCGAACATGGTTCGTAATGTGTGGTCGAAACGCACGAAATCGGGGACAAAATTCCGTCGAAATGACGAACAATCTCTCCCATCGTGATTCCGCCGGGATGCTTTGCGAGAACAAAGCCTCCATCGCGACCGGCAATACTGCGAACCCAGCCTTTCTCACGCAAATCGATCATGATCTGCTCAAGAAATCGCTTCGGGATATCGTTCCTCTGCGCCATTTCACGAATCGAAAGTGGACCGCGCCCTTCATGACCGACGAGATCAAACAGGGCTCGCAATGCGTAGTCAGACTTTCGGGAAAGCTTCATTGACGCTCTTGGGGATTGAAACCCGATCTTCTGTGGTTATTAATTTCGACAATTGTGTGTCGCAACTCTACTGGAAAGTCGAGTGCGTTCGAAAACTCCGAATTTGATGATATCGGAGTGGCCATGCCGCGGCAACCGCGCTTCCCAAAGAGTCGAAACTGGAACAGAATCGTAACCGCTTCCGATAAAATGACTTACAAGTCACTTTACGATAACTTTCCCAAACCGGGACAATCTGATCACTTGGTGACAACCACCGGGGTTGTCAAAATCAAATTCGCTGCCCGGTGAATTCGAGATTTGCGTCCGGAATTCCTGCAGAAATCATCCGTTTCCACAGATCCAGTATGGCTCAGGCAATGACGTTCACAGAGCTGACAGTTCTTATTCCCTGTCATGGACTGGAAGACTTCCCTACCGAACTTGCTGAGAAGCCTGCAGCAAGCCTGCTAAACGCATTCGCGGTCATCTGGCATCCCGCCCTGATCGCATCCACTGGGGCAATGCCTCGTTGGCGTCGGGCAGACGATCCACCGCCAGCAGCCGAAGGGAGTCTGGTGATTATCCCGACGGCCAGTGATGACATGATCCCTGGAGGATGGATTTCTCAAGCCAAACTCGCCGGGGCCATCGTCATCAGCGAAGAACACGATCGCACCGAGATGACAAAACGGGCGGTTGCTCCACTCAAGTTGGAATCTCCCGTCGATCCCGATCTGGTCGCGGATTTCATGGCGCTGGGTTCCTGCTATCTGCAACTGGAACTTCTGACGCGACGAATGCGGAATTATTCCAACTTCGACGAATTGCGAATGCATGTCGAAGCCGTTGCCGCTGCGAAAGCTGCAGTCAGCCATGATCATGAAGCAGCGAAAAAGCATCTCACCAATTGTTTCGAGATGCTGCTGGAGTCCCGAGAACGGTTCTATCCCGTCGAGCTGTACCTGCTGGATCTCTGCCTGATCAATGCAGAAACATGGCCTGAAGACAGCAATGTCATCCTTGGGCAAAATACAGCAGTCAATCTTCTGGGGACTGCTGATGACTGGCAGAAAATTGTGTCGGCCCGGCCAGAGGTCCGCGAGTCATTGCAACAGGCGATTCAGAATAAGCAGGTCGAGCTTCTCGGGGGCGATGACACAGAGCTGTACACATCACTGCAATCTCTTGATTCAGTCTTGTGGCATCTGAATCAAGGGCGCGCACAACTCGAAGAGATTTCTGGAGTAAAGCCTGAAGTCTGGGCACGTCGACGATTCGGCATGAGCAGCCAGATTCCGCAAATTCTGCATCGTCTTGGCTATCAGGGAGCACTCCATACGCTTCTTGATGACGGAATTACGCCGGAAGACGAACAGTCACAACTGCGATGGGAAGGGTGCGACGGATCGAGCGTTGATTCCTTCAGCCGTATTCCCATGCCGGGCGACAGTGCCAGAACGATGTTGCGATTGTCAGAGCGGATGGCCGAGTCGATGGACTACGACCATGTAGCTGCAGTGATGTTCGCTCACTGGCCGGTCTTTAAAAGTCCATTCTTTGCCGACCTCCGCCGCATTCATGCCTATGCCCCGGTCCTTGGGCAGTTCATCCGACTTTCCGACTACTTCATGCAGACCGGCTCACCTGGACGTCGTGCCGATTTCAAGGCCGGAGAATACCTGTCACCCGCATTGAACACCCGAGTTGCTTATGGGGAAACGGCACCAATCTCCGGTCAGGTCCAGTACTGGACCCGAGAGCGTGCGTTTCGTCGTGCCGAGTTCCTTGCCGGTTTGGAAAAGATCATTCGAGGTGACTTCAACTGGCCCACCGACAATCCACTTGAGTCCGCAGTCCGACAGGCGTATCCCGGGGCGAGTGCAGAGGCATGTCAGCGTGCAGATGCTGCGATCTCAGAGACATTGAAGAATGCTGGTGAACGGCTGACAAACGTGCTCGCAAGCAACTGCGAAGATGGCCCCGGCGTTCTGATCGTCAACACGCATTCATTCCCACGCAAAGTTCTCATCAACTGGCCCGGACCAGGGGGACCGCCACAGGATCGAAGCGTCCTTGGTGTTCAGGTCGACGAAGACCAGATTCAGGTTCTGGTTTCCCTGCCCCCGTGTGGTTTTGTCTGGCTTGCCAGTCGCGATGAGCGTCCAGCGAAAACACCAGTTGGCAAGCCGCTGTTGGCGGAAGAACTCATATTGAGAAACGATCACTTCGAAGTCCGGTTCAGTGACACAACTGGCGGGATTTCGCAGGTCATGACTTACCATCGAACTCCAAACCGGTTGAGCCAACAGGTCGCCATTCGTTTTCCTCACCCGAAAGCGATTAGTTTTGGGGAAGGAGACAAGCAGGAAACCATCACAACAAACTACACGGCCATGCGGCTGAAAGAGTCCCGGATTCTCAAACAGGGACCGCTTGTCGGCGAGATCGCCACTCTCGGTGAACTCGTTGACGAACAGACCGAGACTGTGCTGGCAACCTTCCGCCAATGGACTCGGGTGATCAAAGGCAAAAGCACAATCGAAGTTGACCTTGAGATCGCTCCTGCGGTGCCCATCAAAGGCGAACCCTGGTCGAACTATCTCGGATGCCGCTTCGCATGGAAGCACGAGATGGTCGCTCTCTCTGCATCGATGCAGGAGGGAGCCCAAACGGTTCGCAGGGAACGAATTGAAGCACCACAGTTCATCGAAATTGCAGACGACAACTTCCGCACAACGATCGTCACGCCGGGATTGACATTCCATCGAAAAACCGGGGAGCGAATGCTCGATACTCTTCTGCTGACCGAAGGAGAAGAATCGAGACTGTTCCAGTTTGCCGTTGCCATCGACAATCCTTACCCAATGCAGGCACACCTCGACCAGTATTCGCCACCTGTCGTGATTCCAACTAAGCAACGTCCGGCCGACGGAAAACGGGAAGGGTGGTTCTTTCACGTTTCCGCCAGCAATGTTCAGTTGCAACGGTTTCTTCCGGGAACGAAACCAAATTCGATCATCGTGCGCTTACTCGAAACAGAAGGACGCTCACGAGTCATTGGGCTTCACTGCTTCAGAAATCCGGTCTCCGCACGTCAGGTGGACTTCAAAGGGAGCACCATCACAACAATGAACATCGACGATGCCGTCAGTGTTGAAATTGGCCCCTATGAAATCTGCGACGTCGAACTGGAGTTTTAAGAATCAGATCCAAGAGGTGACGAAGCTCCGCGGATCTGTTCCCCGCATTTAAATCGCCGTCGTTTGAATCACATTTGGACTCTGGTAAGGTGCACCGAGATCTTTCTCGTCAGAATTGAAGTAACATGATTCAGCCCCCTGCCAACAACTCATCCGCTC
>JBEBTF010000019.1:0-35675 GCA_040393865.1 Planctomicrobium piriforme
GTTCAGTCCTATTCCGCTGCCAGAGCAGTTTGTTCTACCGAGTGCCCGCGGAGCGACCGTTTCGATTGATGAAACGCAACTCGCCGCGTGGCGGAAGCGTGGAAATGATTTCGCAAGGTGATCTTGGCGAGAAACCGAGTTGGTCTCGCAGCACAGCCCTTTGCAATTCACGCTCAATATCTAAAATTACAAGTTGTTGTCCTCAGGCCAGTTTGCTTCGATCTGTATCGATGCAACTGTCGGTGATTCCGAAAGGAAAAGCGGGTTTCCGGCTTTTCGAAAGACAGGAATTCACTCTACTGCTGGACGCAGACTGTTTGTCAAAAATTTGCGAAACGATCGATCTGATGCCAACTTACATCTACGAAACCATTCGAGAAGACGGCTCATCAGGAGTGACTTTTGAGCACATTCAGTCAATTTCCTCGCCGCCACTCACCCATCATCCAGAGACTGGGGAGCCGGTTCGTCGCATTATCCAGCCCCCCTTTATTGGCGGCTCCTGGTCCGAATCGGCGATGAGCAAAAGCGTTTCCGACGACAAGAAACTCGATCGTCTCGGGTTCACGAAGTACGTGAAGTCAGGGGACGGAATCTATGAAAAGCGGGCCGGCAAAGGCCCGGATATTATCTCCAGAGACGCTCCGCTGGCGGGGGACAGTCTCAGCCATCTCGATTAGAGCAATTTGCTCTACCGAGTGCCCGCGCTGCGACCGTTTCAATTGATGAAACGCAACTGGCCGCGTGGCAGAAGCGTGGAAATGATTTCGCAAGGTGCTCTATACCGGTTCATTCAATCGTCTGAAACGTGAAGCAGCCTTTCCCCGATCGCGGAGAAAGGCTGCTTGCATGTTACATGTCTCGCTCGATCAGAAGTCCGCGTCGAGGACGATACGATAACGGGCCTGGCCTGATTCGAGCCGTTCAAACGCGTCGTTGATGCGGCTCATCGGGAAGTGCTCCGTTTGCGGCGTGATGTTGTGTCGTGCCGCGAACTCCAACATTTGTGCCATATCAACCGGAGAACCTGTTGGCGAGCCGGAGACACTGCGTTGAGCGATGATCAGCGACATAGCGGAGACTGGGATCGGTTCGAGGACGGCCCCCACGATGTGCAATCGCCCATTTGGAGCCAGCAGATTGATCACGGCGTCCCAGTTGAGTGGAACATTCACGGTCACAATCAGCATGTCGATTGTGCCCGCCAGCTTGGCCATTGCGGCAGCATCACGGCTTGAACAGACATTGTGGGCTCCGAAGTTCCGAGCTTCCTCAAACTTGTTTTCACTGGAAGTGAAGGCGGTGACTTCACACCCATAAGCTGCGGCGAATTTCACCGCCATGTGTCCCAGTCCGCCAATGCCAATGATGCCCACCCGATAAGTCGGTTTCGCGTGCATTGCCAGTGGATTGAAGACCGTGATTCCCCCGCACAGGAGGGGACCAGCTTCGGCAAAATTGAGCTTTTCTGGGATTGGAATGGCCCACGCCCAGTGCGAGCGGACATGACTGGCAAAGCCGCCTGTGTGGCCAATGATCGTGGCCTGTGACTCTCCGCACAAATGCTGAGAACCTGAAAGGCATGACCGGCAATGCATGCAGCTTCCCGAAGTCCAACCGATGCCGACGCGTTGTCCGACTTGAAGCCCCTTTGCCGACTGCCCGACAGCAATGACACGGCCAATGACTTCGTGTCCCAGGACTGCAGGATAGACCGAGTTCCCCCATTCATTGTTCAGAACGGATAAATCAGAGTGGCATAATCCACAATGTTCGACCTGAACCTCGACCTCGTCCGGCCCGAGGGAGCCTACTTCAATCTGAGCCCGTTGGAATTTCTGTTTGGCTGCGGTTGCTGTCCATGTTTCAAAAACGGCCATCGGGTAATCTCCTGAGGGAAGTTCGGGGGCGATCGAGAATCAGAATTCGACTCATCAGAATTCCACTTTGGCTGCCAGTGAACCGGGGAAGGCACTGCGTATGGATTTCAGAGTGAGATGCGATGCGAACGCTGGAACTCGATCTTCACTGTATTGCGATTGGCGGAAGTGTTCCAACATTTCAAACAAGGAATTGAAGCAAGGAATGGAAATTTCACACGCACTTGGATCGGTTCGCTGATTCATCAACGATGCGACCGATTCTTCTGCTCCCGTCAGAGACGCGTGGCAATATCGGTTGCAATCCCTGGTTGCGGATCACTTCCAGTCAAAGCCGATATCGAGAGCCGGTGCGGAATGTGTCAGGGCTCCAACGCTAATACGGTCAACGCCTGTGGAGGCGATTCCATTGACGGTGGAAAGATTGACTCCACCAGAGGCTTCGAGCAAAACACCATGAGCCAGTCTGTTGCGAAGCTCAACCGCTGAGGTCAGTTCTGCAAGTGACATGTTGTCCAGCAGAATCATGTCTGGCCGTTCTGGCAGAATTTGTTGCAACTGGTCCAGAGTGTCGACTTCAAATTGAACCAGCATTCCGGGCGGTGCGTTCTGTCGGAGATGTCTAACCGCTGCAGCCAGTGTGCGTTGAGGATCGCTGAGCCAATCGGCAAGGTGATTGTCTTTGACCAGAATGGCGTCATACAGTCCGATTCGGTGGTTCGTTCCGCCCCCACATTTCACTGCGTATTTCTGCAGCGAACGAAGTCCCGGCAGCGTTTTGCGAGTATCGAGAATCTTCGTCGGGTGTGGATTGACCGCATCGACATAGAGTTTGGTGAGCGAAGCAATCCCTGAAAGGAACGTCAGAAAGTTGAGAACCGTCCGTTCGGCCGTCAGCAGTGTTTGCACCGGGCCATGGATTTCTGCAATCAGTGATTGAGGTTCGAGGAGAGCTCCGTCGGCAAGTCGGACAGAGCAATCAACCGACGCTCTTAACTCTTCAAATACGAGAGGAATAATCTCGGCGCCACACAGGACACCGGGCTTTCTGGAAACGATCCGAACGGTGCCACGATCGGTTGCCGGAATGAGAAGTGTGGTTGTGAAATCAACGCTGCCAGCAAGATCCTCCTTCAATGCAGTCTGGACGAGTTGGCGGGCGTCGGCCAGTTCATGAGGCTGCATCACTGCGGTACTTTCAATCGAGAATTGAAGAGAATCTAAATGAAGTTGCGTATCACAGGTCTGATTAAGGCGGCGGTTGTTTGCAGTCTGGCCAGCCTGTATTTCAAAGCTGTTGCCTCACCTTATTCCGCAGAAAAAGTGTCTGCAGAAAACGGTGTGGGAGCGTTCGTCTGAGTGACGCCTGAGACGCTTTGGTTCACGTCCGAAGCCATGTCCGGTTCCGATGTGTCGGGATGGATCGGAATCGAAAGTGTTTGCAGCGGGACGAGTGTTTTTGCGAAGGATTCCAGCTGTCGAAATGTTTCGCACCGGGTTCCGGTTGGACGATTCACGAGAAGATCGGGGGTGATTGCTCTCCCTCCGAGGACGAGAGAAACATTGTTTGTTTCGGCAACCTTTGCTAACTGATCTAACTCCGTCAGAAATGATTGCTGATCCCGAATTGCAGAGACGTTGAGCCAGACCAGTTTGGGACGCATATCGCACACAGCCTGGCGGAGTGACAGGAATGGAAGCATCGCTCCTAATGAACATGCCCGCCATCCGTTCTCGCGAAGGACCATTTCAATCATGGAGGAAGCGAGGGTGTACGGATCTCCTTCCAATGTGCCGCCGACGGCAATTGGAGCTGAAGGCGAAAGTTCTGGCATCGCACGGCGCACTTCATGCAGCACGCGATGACAGATCTCGCAGGCGCGGCGTTCCTGATAGACCGTGATTTCGTGTGGTCCGGGGCGAGAGGAAATGCTTTCAAAAATTGGAGTGAACACGTCATCGCAGATCGTGCTCATGGGGATGCCAGCCAGGTACAGGTTCAGGACGACTTCGGTGCAGACCTGTTCGTCGCCGTGTTCCAGTGCAACAGCGAGCCGTTCCCGTTCACCATTTAATTTACGTTCTTGACCGCCGGTAGTGCTTGGCGGGAGCCCGAGAAGTTCTGGATGAAGGAGTTGATATCCGGAGTTGCGGAGAAACGTCAGTACGCCATTGATCGGAAGGCGACGGTGTCCTCCAGCTGTGCGGACAGTCGGGATCAACCCTTGGTCGCACCACCGCTTGAGCGATGATTCGCTCATGTCAATTGCCTGAGCAACCTGACGTGGGGTGAGAAGATCTTTCACGGATGTGAACTCGAAAAATGCGATTGATTCAACTGTGACCAAGCGAATGCAGGGTGCTTTCGACGACGTAAACTCCCCTTATTCTAGTCCAATCAAGGCAGAGGCCAACCTTCGTACGCAATTTTGCGTCTAAAGTTCGCATTCCACGAGAAATCCCGCGGTTCGTACCGTTGAGATTCTGGCGAAGCAGGAGCCGGGAAGGACTGAGAAGAAGGCCGCGAAGAAGTCAGTCCACCATAATCTCTGATTCCTGGTCGAGATCTTTGGGAAGACGGCTGGACTGCCAGTCCATCCCTGCATTCTTCAGGTCACTTGAAGCTCCGATGGCAGGATTTTCGTCCCCTGCCCTCAGGTCCAGTTCGTGTGGTTCCAGCTTGCTCCACTGATTCAGGTCAATCTTGTCGAACGGAATCAGCAGGTTGACATCGGGGGAAATATGGACGTTCGTTAACCCCAGCTGTTCAGCTGAAAGCTCTCGGCCGTTTTCCACAAGCAGCGACATTGAGGAATCAATCAGGCATAACGGCCCGGATAATTGGAAGAAGCTGCGATTTCTGGTTGTTTCAATTTCCAGAGATTCTCTGAGTTGAGCGTCTTCCTCGGAACTCGCCAGTTCAATCAATGGCTGGCCTTCCTGATCAACTCGCACGACCGTGCTGTCGAGATTCAGCCGGATTTTCGGGATCGTTCCGTGTTCGCCGGATGTCGCGTTGATCAATCCGCTCCCGACCAGCATCGTTGTTTGCTCCAGCTTCAGGACGACTTCGCGTTGAGAGTCGTCCAGTGTGCTGATCATGTATGAGTTCGATCCGTCAAACTTAAACATCCAGCCTGAGATGGCAACGGCGGTGTTTCGCAAGGAAATTTCGAGTGGGTCGATTGCTGCCTGGGTCAGAAAGTCGTATTGACCGCGAACAAACGTGTCCTGCATTTCGACACGGTTTTGGCGGACCATCATTCGTTCCGGCATCGTGTCCGAAAGACCTTCGGATTCCACCTTCGGAAGGGAAATTACGGTTGCCGGTTGATTGAATGGGTTCACCAACGTCAGTGTGACGTTATTGGTGAAAAGCTGAGATCCTTTGACAAGTGAAAAGAGTGACCATTCCACGATTGATGCAGGATCGACCTGCATTTCGATGTCGACGCCTGAAAGTTCGAGTGTACCACGATTGAGGTGAAAGACATCCGTGATGTGATTTGATGTTCCCATCAACGGTTGGCCGGTCAAATCGATCTTCAATCGTGGCCGATACTCTTTTCCAGTGGCGAGAGCAGGTCGGATGTGGATCTTCTTGTCAGCAATCGTTAACGGTTCCTGCACCACCAACGGCAGGGACGTGTTCTGAATTTCAATCGCCCATCCGTCTTTTGCCATCGAGACCGCTGCCGCCAAGGTGGATCGTGGGAAACGCTCCATTGTCTCCGGGTTAATCGCAACGAATGGTTCCACGACAGCCGGTGGCATCGTTTGCTGCTCTGGTTGCGTCCGAGTATCAGCAGGCATCATCGGCGCACTCACGCTGCTGGGGGGGGCAGCATTATTGTTCGTGCCGGGGGAAGTGGTTCCCATCGGGGTGCTGCTGTTAACGTTGCTGCCAGTATTGCTTCCAGAGGCCGGAGCCGAGGGGGACGACGGATTACTTCCGGCCATCGAACCTGTACCGGTTTCCCCTGTGCTGTTCCCGTTCAGTGGGGGAACAGCTGGCATCACAGGAGCGATCGCCGGAGAGAGGCCGGTCTGCTCTGTTGATGGGACCAACTGATTGACAAATGGGCGATCCAGCAATTCCGATGGATTGTGAAGGCGAAACTCCGGAAACTTTATTTTATCGGTGAAGTTTGCCGCTCCGGGAGATGGAAATGTTCCTGGCTGCCCCGGCTGTTTGACAACACTCATTGCCGGTTCGTTTGCCGCGACCAATGGGTCTGAATCATCGATTGGAGGGACAGGAATCGACTGCATGACCTCAGCTGGATTGGGCGCTGTCTTCACGCGGCTATCCGCTTCGCTGGCAGTCGGTACCGGATTTAATTGCGGAATACTGTTTGCTGTTTCGCCGAGTTCTGTCTTGGCGATCTGGACCGGTGGCTGGCGATTTGTCAGCCGCATCCGATCTGCGAAGACCAACAGGACAAGCAGTAACGCGACCGCTGCCCAGGTTGGTGCTCCATCCCAGCGATTTTTCTCACGGGTGCTTGGCATCCGTGTCCAGACAACGGTATTTGCCTGAACGGGTTCTAACCCGAGTGATTGTGCAATCGGAATCAGGTCGGCGATCAACTCGTCTGGTGTTGCATATCGCTCATCAGGATTTGCCGCCATCATCTTTTGGACGACTTTGGAGAACTGAGGGCTGATTCCTGACGCGCGCTGGGCGGGATCTGGGGGAACAGGCCGATGGTGATTCATCACCTTTTCGAACATTGTTCCGGTTGGATACGGCGGAGCGCCGGTCAACATGTGATAGAGACTGCACCCCAGCGAATAGATGTCGCTCCGGACGTCAACATTTCGCGCGTCCATCGCCTGTTCAGGGGCAATATAATCGAACGTTCCCAGTGCGGTCCCGGCAACCGTGAGGTCGCGTGACTCGTGGGAATCCATGTTTCGTGCGAGTCCCAGGTCAACGAGTTTCGCCTGACCTGATGGAGAGACAATGATATTTGATGGCTTGATGTCCCGATGCACAACGTTTGCAGCGTGGGTCTGCCGCAAAGCTTCAGCAATTTGCAGCGTATAGTTCACTGCCTGTTCTGGAGAGAGTTTCCCCTTCTGGCTGATCAACGTGCGGATATTGATTCCGGTGACGAACTCGAACGCAATAAAGTGAACTGACGCTTCTGACCCGATATAGAAAACGCGGGCGATGTTGTCGTGATCAAGTCGGGCTGCCGCTTTCGCTTCATTCTGGAATCGGTGGACAGCATCGGGATCGTTTGAGTGCTCTGGTGAGAGAACTTTCAACGCGACGACGCGATCGAGTCGCTTATCGATCGCTCGAAAGACGGCACCCATTCCCCCCCGACCAATCCGTTCTTCCAGGGTGAAGTGCCCGAGCTCCAGTCCGGTAACCGGGGGGAGGTTGCCGGATTCGGTCACTGAACGAGGTGGAAACAGACGCTCGTTGAGTCCGATTACCTGTTGTCGTTGAGAGGATCTCTCGGTCGCATCCGGCGACGGCGCGTAACTGGCGTGCGGCAACGGTCGAACAAACGTCAACCCTTGCGCACTTGATCCGCCAGTTTCGTGAAACCTCAATTCTGACATGATTTCCGCCCTCGGAAGGCGACATCCCTTTGTTGTTAAGAACCCGACTCAGGGCAATTTGGTTCTTTTAAAATGCCCGAAGTTTGGCGGAATTCTCCAAATCAGTGCGTGTAATTATGAATCAATCGCGATGTGGTTGCAAAATTTGATTCGGATGTGGCCCACAATGACGTCGTGAGCCAGCCGAATTTAATCTTGTGACAGGAATCTGAGGACTCAAGTTCCTTTGTCGTCAGACTTTACTGTTTGATTTTTCTAACGCTTTTCGCAGCATGGAGGCTGCTCTTATTTGCGAATTGCTGTGATCGTTCCAACGTGATGATTCAAGATGGGCGTAACCAACGTTCTATTAACCGGACGTGTTCAGGTGAATTCTAGCCCTCAATGAATGAATATTCACGATTTGAATTGAGTTTGTGTCCCAAAGAATTTGTTTCGAATGAGCGTCATTGTGCTCAAGTTGTTTTTCTGAAATGGGTTGTGGAATCGTTTGAAAACAACACTGATTCACAAATTCGATGAGATGATGGAATGGTTAAAAGGGAAAGATCGGTCGGCGACTGAGGAATCTTGCTCAAATCCGCCGTGTCTCGAATTTGAGGAGCGGCAACGGTTAAGGGGAATCCCCTATTCTTGAAACTCGGCTGATGTCTCAGGCAAATGTTGTGTGGCCGATATGAATTTGCGGGTTGATCTGGATTATCGATTTTCTGTTACTTACCATCGATCTTATTCGCCAGTTTCGATCTATTGCGGGTTCGAAATCCCATGCGAATTCTCGTCATCGCAGACATTCATTCAAACTGGGCGGCGTTACAGTCGATCCCGGATGATTATGACCGTTGCCTCGTGCTTGGGGATGTTGTCGATTACGGCACAGATCCGCTGCCCTGCCTCGATTGGGTAAGACGGAATGCGGATGTTTGTGTTCGAGGGAATCACGATCATGCGATCGCCCAGAACATCACTGCAACGGGAACGTCAGGGTTCCGACGTCTGGCGGGAGTCACGCGCCCCCTGCATTGGGACCTGTTGAGTTCACGGCATCTGAAGTTTCTTGGAAGACTCCCGGTGACAGCGTATTTCCGGGAGAGTGGTTTGAGACTTTTTCTTCTGCATGCCACCCCGCGCGACCCGATGGACGAGTATCTGACAAATGACGCTGAAGGCTGGCGTCAACGTCTGACGGATATTGATGCTGACATCGTCTGCGTTGGCCATTCGCACATGCCGTTTCATCTCGATCTGGATGGGATTCAAGTCCTGAATCCCGGCAGCGTAGGTCAACCGCGAGATGGCGATTGGCGAGCGAGTTACGCCATTATCGAAGATGGTCAGGTGAGTTTACACCGGGTCGAATATGACCTGGAAGCCGCGATCAGGCAGATGCGGACGTCAGGCATCCCCGACTGGGCGGTCGACCTCAATGCTGCAGTTTTGAGAGGTGGCGGCGTGCTCTCAAAAGAAGAGATGGCCTCTTACATTTAATCTGGCAGAGTTGGATCGGCATTCGCGATTAGCATCTGTCCACTCGCCTTCAACAATCACGCCCGGGACCAACGGTTAAAGTTGATCTCGGGCGTGACTGGTCGAACGGGTTATTGAGGTTCTTTCATCTTGTGGACATCGGACAGTGCGACTTCCGCTGGTCCACTAATGACCTCACCGGTCATGCTGAAACGCGAACCGTGGCATGGGCAATCCCAGGTTTGCTCTGCATTGTTCCACCGGACCAGACAGCCCATGTGAGTACAGGCTGCGGAACACATATGAAGTTCGCCGTTGTTATCTCGCGCACAGGCAACACTCTGGCCTTCAATTTTAAGCACTTTGCCGCTTCCATTTGGAATCGACGAGATCGCTCCTCCTTTCGGAGGCATGAGCAGATCACGAATGAAGTAGAACGGGTAATCCATGTTCTCGGTGAGATATTCCCAGGTTCCTCCCCAGAATTTTTTGCGGTGAACCATAAACAGATCGGCCCAAGGATTGGGGCGTTCGAACACATAGTCGACGGCCATCATGGCGGCGAGCGTTCCGAATGTCAGGCCGTTGCCTGCAAATCCTGTGGCGATGAACTGGTTCTTTGCAAACTCCCCGATGAATGGGAGCCGGTCATTACTTTCAACAACTTCTCCTGACCAGCGGTAATCCACTGGATCGTGAGCGATCAGCTCGTCCAGCAGATCTTCCATTACCCTGAACAAGTGCTCGGTATCGGTCTGCTGACCGGTCTTATGGTCTCCACCCCCCAGGTACACCCTGTCTTTTTCTTTTCCTGCATCGACTCGCAAGTAAGAATAAGGATCACGGGTGTCCCAGAATAATGCCTCAGGAAGAAGACCTTTATTGATTTCTGCACTCACGACATACGTCATGTATGCATAGAGTTTGGAGCGGAACAGATTGATTGGAATAAATCCGGCCGATCCTTCCAAGGGAATGTGAGTCGCAATGACGACTTTTTGAGTGGGAATGCTCATCCCATGGATGCGAACCACAGGGGGGGCGTCTGTGTTCGAGTCCTGAATAATTTCAGACACTTCAGAGTGCTCGAAGACATCTGACCCATCCCCCGGAATCTGGCTGACAAGATGTCGAATATACTTAATCGGGTGGAAGCGGGCTTGATCTGCGAAACGTGCGCCGGGAATACCAAATCCCGGAACATTGGGAATAAATGACGCTTCGAATCCGAGCTCACGCGCATTCACATAGTCTCGTTCGATAAAGAATTCATCCTTCGTGTTCTTGCGGAAGTCGCCAACAAGATACCCCGGGACTCTTTTGAATCCGCAATCGATGTTGAGATCGTTTACCAGTTTCTCAATCATCGCAATCGCTGCCAGTCCTCCCTTCCAGACCAGTTCGGTCACGTCATTACCAAACTTGTTAACGAGAACATGGAAGCGAGCATCAGTGACATATGCAAGGTGAGCGGATGTATGTCCAGTTTCTCCACTGCCGATGGTGTGCTTTTCAACCAGGCAGACTCGTTTTCCAGATTGCTTGAGAAGATACGCCGCGGTCACACCTGTGATGCCGCCGCCTATTACGACAACGTCGTACTGACCGCCTGAACGAGCTTTGGGAAACTCAGGTCGAGGACTGTCATGGGAGGCCAGCCAGAATGATTGAGTCGTCATGGTCGTATTCCTTATGAAACGTCAGGAGAGTGTGACCCCCTGTTTGCTGTGGAGGGAGAGGCTCCTGGCAAGCTGTTGTTCGCTGACAACGAAGTTTGTGGGGGTTCCTAATCGAAAGTGTTGTAAATCCATCGCACTGAGATCATGAACAGGCGTTGGATGCTGGCTCACATGGTTCTTCTTCATCGCACGATTCCGGAACTTCTTTATGAAGTTTCAGCCTATGAGAGCCAGATGAAGTGACCGGAGTGTGCGATGGAGGATCACTCGCTGGGAACGATTCGTCACTTGCTTCATCAATGATCTCTGTCGATGACCTTGGTGAATCAATTTCTTCCGGGATCTTGCAAGGTTTCTGATGATTGTTGTCTTTCTTCTGCTTGATGCTTTTGGTAGCCATTGTTCAATGCTCCTGTTCGACTGAAGATATCTTCGTTAGTACGTGATTGTTCCTGTTTGTCGTGATTTTAAGCAGGAATCAACGTGAAGTGTTTCATTAACATCGATTAAACAACAACACTCTTGACGAGCGCATGACTGCGTCCGGCAAGAGTGCTGTCCTCCTGTGTTGAATCGATGCGCTTTGGACCGGGAATCTCGTGTTCTTTTCTACGGTCCTTTGGAATATCTGATTATTTTCTGTCTTTCATGATGTTGCCTGTGTTAATTCTCCGGTCACTCATTCTGGAGATAATTATGTTCATGAAGCAATGAGGTGTTGTGCAACTTTGAGACCATTGGTGATTGTTTGTTGTTAACTTACAAAGTTGTCATTCGAGGGTGTCATTTTTTCAGGTGGTCCTGACAGGTCGTCCAATAATCTGTGATTGGACCGTACTTCCCAAACAGTGGATCCAGGCGAGGAACAGGAACTTCTTCAATGCGTTGATCCGCAGCCGGACGGTCTGACATGGTGCCTTTCAGAATGTCCGCATCGTGTCCACTTGAGTATGCCCCAACGACATTAAACTTGCGGTCGCAATCGATGCAGCGATGCGCAACTCCTGCTGGAATAACAACCGCATCTCCTGCAGCGAGCGGCAGCTCTTCACCATGCTTTGGCCCTCCGAGCAGTAACTCGGCAGAGCCCCCAACTACGCCGACGACTTTGTGGGCTGTGCTGTGGTAATGGTGATAGGGAAGGAGCCCGTCTCGCCATGAGGGACCCCATTCATTTGACGAAAATCGCTGTTCGAAAAACTGTGCGAGTTCCTCTTCATCCGGTGAGCTGATGGCCTGACGATAAACGAGCACAGGAAACTTGCTGTTCGGATATCTTCCGTCATCGCGGAAGTAGAGCAGCGAAGGAGAAATCTTTTGCAATGTGAGAAGCATGATTGCCTCCCTTTTATCGTGATAAATCACGTTTTCAGAGCAAGGCCCGCAAGTTCATCATATCACTAATGCGGCCATGTCCATCAGCATTTTGGATGATTACCGGCCAATTGAGGAGTTACTTATCCGACAGAATTCGAAATTCGGAACGGAACACTTTGTAGAATTGATTTCTGTTCCGCCACACTGATCTCGTGTCACGCAAGCTGGTCGAGGAAGAGTTGTGTTGCTCTGACGAATCAGAATATCGAAACGCAGCCGACGAATTTTTGGAACATCGCTACGGTAGTTTATCGATGTAACGATATGGGCCACGCCGACGATGTGAGGGGGATTTAGATCACCTTGCGAAATCATTTCCACGCTTCCGCCACGCGGCGAGTTGCGTTTCATCAATCGAAACGGGCGCTACGCGGGCACTCGGTAGAGCAAGCAGCTCTAGTAGAGACGTCCCCACTGCAACAGAATTGAATCTTTCACTCGTTCGTTGCCAGGGCCATGTTCAAAAGTGATTTTTCGGTTGAAGACGTAACCTAATTCGAAGACGCGACGGCTTCCGGAGATTTCTTGAGTCTCCACTCCCCAGACCCAGCGAAGATCACGGTAGCCAAACTGATCCTGCTGATTGAATTCTCGTTCGATGGCCCATGAATTGCCGCCGACTTCTCCGGCAGTATAGATCCACGATTGCTTCTTGTCGGTCTCATCGAATCGCCACGCAAGACGGGGACGCGGAACCAGCAGGTCGAGTTCAAGGCTTTCCGAAATTGACAGTTTCAGGCCTGCAATGGGAATGAATGGCATGTCCGGGCGATCAAGATACGACAGGCCTGCGACAAGTTTCGTGTCTTGATCGGCTTGGTATGTCAGAAGCCCCCCAGCAACAAGTCGGAAGCTTTCGCTACTTTTGTTCTGAAAATCCGTAGAGAAAGTGGGGGCAATGCTCAAATTCACGCCCCAGGTTTGGCCGATCTTCCTCGCATAGTTCAGTTCGACGCCGAGATCATAAGTTTGAGCGTCAACAGCGGCTGTTGTTGGGCCACTCAGAAAGTTCCAGCCAAAGAATCCGGCCATCCACCACGGGCCTTCGTCTCGGTCAAAGTCAAATTTGAAGCCGAGTGAAGTGAGGCCAAAGTCTGTTCCGAGTCGTGGGATCACCACGGTATCGTCACGCACATCTTTCCAGAGCAGCAAATGGTCATCGATGTGGTTGTTCAGCCACCGAGGCTCTGCTTGAATCTGGGATGTTTCAAAAGAAAAAATTGGCGGACGGAGATCGATCAGTGCCTCACCTGGCGTTTCAACCGTGCTGATCGATGGCTTACTTGGGGAGCGTGGCTTTGACGGTTCCAGTTCGATAATTTCTTCATCCGCAATCTCTGGCGAGTCTGAAATGTTCTCGTCAAAAGAGGGGAGAAAAGTGGGATCCTCAGGTGCAAAGAGACTTCCGGCACTTTCAAAGGGTTCATCGGGTAATGGAGTAAACGCCCGATTCGGGTGATCAGCTTGAACAGTGGTGCTTCCGATCAGAAAGCACGCAATCAGAAACAAGCAACGCATGGATGTGACGTAACCCGAGAAAGTGCAACAGTCTGCAGTGTGTCATCCGTTGAGACATCACGGCATGGAGGAGGGATCAAAGACGGCAGGAAGGGATCTGTCTCAAGGCTTATTGAGCCAAGTGTCTTTTACCGGGAAGTTCTCAAACAGGTCAATCTGAAGACGCGAATAATCCCTGCTGGTGGCGTTTCAGGAACAGCCTGTCGCGGACCACTCTCTGAGAATAATGGGGGCGACGATCGGCATTGTTGATCACGTTGATTTGGTGATGGAATTTGCTTCGGCGAAAACTGCCGGTGTATTGTGGTGCAACAGGTTTGATGCGGTGGGATTGAAACTGGCGATGAGGAACTGGCATGGTATGATGTGACCATGCCTCCAGACGGACCCCCGCACTCTGAGAATCGTTTCTTGCTCTCCGGAGTTGAGATTGCTGACACATTCGCGGAGGCGTTTGGAATTAAAGGGACCAGACTGGTCGTGACCGCAGCCTCTGCACGTTGGGCCGAGATTGCAGCTACTGAGTTCTGCGGAAATGCAACGAGTGTCATCGCGTGTGATGTGGAAGCGGCGATGGAGCGTCGACTCGCGCCGGAGGAAACGCCAGATGGACGGCCCGGTGTTTCCATTCTGGCATTTGCTTTCAGTCGCGATGGATTGGCAAAAGCCCTGCAGAACCGCGTTGGCCAGTGCATCCTCACGTGCGCCACGACAGCCTGTTACAACGGCCTGACAGACAGCCCTGCCGACAAACAGATTCCATTAGGGAACGCGCTCCGTTACTTCGGTGACGGGCTGCAGATTTCAAAGCAATTGGGAACTCGTCGTTATTGGCGGATTCCTGTGATGGATGGCGAATTTCTGTGTGAAGATGTTTTAGGAACAGTGAATGCGATTGCCGGGGGGAATCTGATTCTCTGCGGGCGTTCTCAGCAGGAAACGCTGCAAGCTGCTGAGAATGCCGTGGAAGCCATGCGTCAGGTTCGTGATGTGGTCATGCCGTTTCCCGGTGGAATTGTTCGATCTGGAAGTAAGGTCGGTGCAAAGTATGCTGGAATGAAGGCCAGCACAAACGATGCTTTTTGTCCGACAGTGATGCCCTTACGAGAGACGCAACTCCCTGCCGGTTGTGCTGCAGCGTACGAGATTGTTATTGATGGTCTGACTGAAACTGCCGTTCAATCTGCAATGCGGGTTGGCTTGCATGCGGCGGTTCAGTCTCCAGGACTGCTTCGGGTTTCGGCGGGCAATTATGGCGGCCGATTGGGAAAATATCACTTTCATTTACGTGACTTGTTGTGAACTCAAATCCGTCTCGCGATCCGATCTCTGGTGACATTCTCTCTTCGCAACTGGTCGGTTGGGCCAGTTTGCTGATGATCTTCGTCTCAATGTCGATCATCACTGCGAGGTTGTGTGACGCCCCTCCTCTGCGCAGTGCGAATGACCGTTCCCGCTGGTGCACTGTCTGGTCACTCGTTGAACGGAATACCTATCAAATTGATGAAATCCGGAAGCGGCCAGGCTGGGACTCGATCGACATCGTGCGACACGATGGGCATTTCTATTCATCGAAGCCAGCACTCTTGCCCCGAATGGTGGCCGAGCTTTATCGGGGAATCAAAGCGATCACCGGATGGACTCTGACTGAGCAGACCGAACTCGTCACCAGAACGATTCTGTTCCTGATGAACATTGTCCCGATGGCGATTGCCCTTGTCGTTTGGAATCGCCTCATTCGAGATGAATGCCATAGCCCGCTCGGGCAACTTCTGCTCTGTGCGGTGTCATGCTTCGGAACCATGGTGCTTCCGTTTCTGACAGTCTTCAATAATCACAATGTTGCGACCTCTTCATTTTTGATTGCCATTCCGTTAGCGATTCGGTGTCTCAATCCGGCGACGCGAACATGGTGGCGACTGGCGTTGTGCGGAGCTTTGGCGGCATTCGGAGTCTGCAACGAATTGCCTGCAGCCATGCTGGGCGTCGGACTGTTTGTTGTGCTTGTGGCTGCTGCCCCGGTGAAAACACTCGGATATTTCGTTCCAGCGGCCCTGGTCCCTTTGATCGCATTCTTCGCAGCGAATTATGAGGCCACTGGAAGCTGGAAACCGTTTTATTCCGCCTATGGAACAGAGACATACAACTTCGTTCATGAAGGGGTTCCCAGTTACTGGTCCAACCCGAAAGGGATCGACAATCCCCGCGATTCAACTCTCACGTATCTGTTTCACTGCACGATTGGGCATCATGGAATTCTGTCGCTTTCCCCCATCTTTCTGCTGACATTGATTGGCTGGTGCATGCCTGCGGCCTATCGCAATGAGCGGCTGCGCTGGTTTCAGGTGATGGGCGTTTTGATGACGCTGATCACACTCGCATTTTTTCTGTCTCGAACTCAGAACTACAACTACAGCGGCGTCACAGTGGCACTTCGCTGGGTGTTGTGGCTGACGCCGTTCTGGTTGCTGGCGATGGTCCCGGTCGTCAATGCCTGGGCAACGTCACGAGTGTTTCGAGGAAGTTCGCTCGTATTGCTCTGCCTCTCTACGTTCTCGGCCTGGTATCCCAATAATTCCCCTTGGACCCAGAACTGGATCTATCGTCAGATGGAACAGGCGAAGTGGATCGACTACTCCGACCCGCGACCGGTATTTCAGAAAAAGCATCTGACCTGGATCGGGGCATTTCCGGATGGTGAAACTGATGGCAACTATTGGATTCGTTATGAATCAACGACTCCGACGGGGGAAGTGGAACAACTGGAATTGAAAGATGGGGGACCAGCAAACGACGGCGCCCGTAAGTTGGCTGTCAGACATCTGCGTGGTGAGCACGTGGTCTCGGAGGTGACTTATCTGATCGATGTGCAGAAGTTCAATTCTGGTGCCGCCGTTCAGGACTTTTTGCTGGGGCGATTGGATGGCACTGAAATCACGCCGTCGGATCTGTTTTTCTTCCGGGGGATGCCGCGTCAGATGTTCTATGTTGGCTCTCGTATTCGCTACGAAAAAACGGATTTGAGAACGGACGCGATTCGTGCATTTATCGGCTTCACGAATGTCGTTGAGAAGCGTACTGATGGGGCATCATTGCGGGTGAATCGCGATGTCTGGTTCTCAGAAGAGGTCCCGTTTGGAACCTTGAAATGGGAAGAACGTGTGAACGCGATCGGATCAGGGAGTGAACTGAGCCGTCGGGTTTGGACGGCAGTTGCTGTTGGCAAATTTTACGACCGGGTTGAGCCTATTCCGTTTTAATTTTGATCGATTTATTCGTCGTTCGACGTGAACTTCAAATCGATCTGACAAACCAATCTGGAGACGAGTGAAGACATGAACAGAAAGAATCTCGGGCATTCTGGAATCTCCGTTGCTCCCTTGGCTTTGGGAGGCAACGTTTTCGGATGGACAATCGACGAGAAAGTCTCCTTCGCCGTTCTGGATGCATTTGTCGATGCTGGATTTGATCTGATCGACACGGCAAACATGTATTCCACCTGGGTGCCTGGGCATCAAGGGGGAGAATCAGAGACGATCATCGGGAAGTGGTTCAAAGCGAACGGGAAGCGTGACAAAGTGGTTCTCGCCACCAAAGTCGGACTGCCAATGGGGGATGGCTCCACAGGGTTGAAACGGGATTACATCCTGAAATCGGTCGAGGACTCGCTGGCACGACTGCAAACAGACCGGATTGACCTTTATCAGGCGCATCAGGATGACGCGGAAACTCCATTGGAGGAGACCCTGGAAGCGTTTGATTTGTTGGTGAAACAAGGGAAAGTGCGAGCCATTGGAGCTTCGAACTATTCAGCAGACAGATTGAAAGCGGCTCTCGATATCAGCCAGTCAGACAATCTCGCGTCCTATGTCACATTGCAGCCGGAGTACAATCTGTATGACCGTCAGGGGTTTGAAGAAGCCCTTGAGCCGCTGTGCTTGGAACGCGGCGTTGGAGTTATTGGTTACTATTCTCTGGCGAGTGGATTCTTGACTGGGAAGTATCGATCCGAAGCGGACCTTGGAAAGAGTGTTCGTGGCGGAGGGATTGGTTCCAAGTATCTGAATGATCGCGGATTCAGGATTCTGGCCGCACTCGATGACGTCGCACAACAGCATCAGACTGCTCCTGCTGTGATTGCGCTGGCGTGGTTAATTCAGCGTAAGAGCGTGACTGCACCAATCGTGAGTGCAACGAGTGTTCAGCAACTTTCCGAGATCGTGAAGTCAGCGGAAATCAACCTGACAGCAGATCAGGTTTCTCAACTCGATCAGGCGAGTGCCTATTAGACCTGTTGATTGATGCTCTCGACCTTGGGAGCAGTGTTCGAGCAATGTTCATGAAAAGAGCCGCATCTCTGTTTGGAGATGCGGCTCTTCGTGTTGAGTGTGAGGTTCCGCTTAGCCTTGTAGAACTTCTGCGACGTCTGTGCGGTAGGCGTTAAGGCCAGGGATGAGTCCAGCCAGAAGTGCCATACAAATCAGCATTGGGAAAATGACCAGTTCAATTGGGTTGAACAACAATGGTTCCAACAGCAGACCGCTTCGAGCTTCAATCAGCGGAGCTGCGATGTAAACCAAGCCATGCCCCAGAACCAACCCGACGAACCCACCGAGAAGGCAAAGGATCAGTGACTCCATCACAATGATGGAGAAGACTGTTGTACGACGTGCGCCCAAGGCACGCATGATGGCAATTTCTTTCTTCCGGTCGGACATCGAGTTGTACATGCTGACAAAGATCCCGATCCCTGAGACGACAACGATCAACGCTGTCAGGAAAAGGAATGCGTCGCGGATGTTCCCGACCAGATTTCGCAGCAACTGATCCATCACTGCGATGATGTTTGCACCTTGAGCCTGAAAGCCCTGCTGGAGCCTGTTCTGCAGGGCTAATGCTGCCCCGCTCTTCCGCATGTCATCTTTCCCTTTCATTACCAGCAGAACGCTCGTGGCTTCTTTCTGCAGGTCGCTGAGAGGACCATGATGGTGGTGGTCATGATCTCCATGATCGTGATGAGCATGCTTCTCGATTTCTTCGAGGTCTTTCTTGTAACGCTCCCGGATGGCGTCTTCGGTTTCACCATAGAACAGTGCTTCGCGTGCAATCGCTTCGTTCACAGGTTGATCGTGACCAGCAAGTGCAAAGAAGCCGTCGATATGAACAAAAACCGCCCGGTCGTTTGGTGTTCCCGTCGGTGCAAGAACTCCTTTGACGGTGAACAGCTCGTCGTGGACGTGATCATCCTGACCGGCATGGATCATTTTGAATTGAGATCCAATCGTCCATTTGTTCTTTTGAGCCACCTGAGAACCAATCACAGCATCCCAGGTTCCCTGCAGACCATCGCCTTTGATCAGAAACTTCTTGTCTCTGGCGTATCCGACAAGGAAATACTGAGGCGTTGTTCCCACGATGGGGAAGTTTCCGACCTCGGTCGTATCACCAAGATTGACAGGGATGGCACGTTCAACTGTCGGGTTCTCTGCCAGTTCTTTATAGAACCGCCAAGGCAGGTTCTCGATTGGCCGGTCCATGTAGTACACGGAACTGAGGACCAGTTGTGTTGAACTTCCTTTGGGACCGATCACCAGATCGTATGCACTGCCGGTCTGCTGAAAGACGTTGGTAACGGCACTGTTCAGGACGATCACTGCGATAATCAACCCCACTCCCAGAGCGACGCTGATTCCGGTCAGAATGGAGGCCAACCAGCGCTGGCGAATGCTTTTCAGGGCAATACTCAGCAGGTTCATTGGGCGACTCCCGGGTGATTGAAGTTCTGAAGTTGTTCCACCCGGTCAAATTGAGAACTGACTTCGGCGGAGTGCGTGACCAGAAGCAGTGAGACCTGATGTTCCTGACAGGCCTCTCGAAGCAGTTGCAGAATCTTGCCTTGATTCGCAACGTCGACACTGGCTGTTGGTTCATCGGCCAGCATCAGGCGTGGACGATTCGCGAGTGCTCTGGCGACAGAGACTCGCTGTTGTTCACCGACCGAGAGTTGAGACGGCCTGTGAGCAAGACGTTTTCCCAGGCCAACCTGTTCCAGGAGCCTGATCGCAAAAGCACGATCGGCTTTGCCAGAGAATGACATTCCCAGCAGCACATTTTCGAGTGCGGTAAATGCCGGGAGCAAATGGAATGTCTGGAAGACGATCCCGATGCGTTCGGCTCGGAATCGATCTCGAGCCGGTTCAATCAACTTTGTGATGTCCACATCATTGATGATCACTTCGCCAGAATCTGGCATGGTGATTCCGGCGATGACGTTCAGCAGTGTGGTTTTCCCGCCACCGCTTTGTCCGACCAGTGCAACCTGGTCACCTTGTTTGAGCTCGAAAGAATCGATATTCAAAACCGGGAGCACCCCCCCGGCCGGTTCTCGATAGCTCTTGCGAATATTCCGTAATATCAGAGACATGACACCGCCCAGTCAGTTGGGGAACTGTCTTTGATGGAGCGCAGCTTTCAAACTGAATCGTCTTCTCTGCTGACTGATGGAAAAACCGGTCAGCCCAATCGCAGATCACACATAATTTCAGATGAAGCTGGCTCACAGAAGCAGCGAACCGCGATGTCTGTTTGTCGCCTGAGAACGTTCGTTTCATGCAACAGATCGTAATTGCAATTCTTCTGCTTTTACAGAAACAATAGCAATTCCGAGTTTATCTGCAAGGCTGACAACTGCTGGTTCATCGAGAAGAATCGTCATTCCGGCTTCAATCGCGAGCACGCGAGCACCGGATTCTCGCATTGTCTGGATTGTTTGTACGCCGACAGTTGGAACGTCGAAACGCATGTCCTGATTAGGCTTTGCGACCTTCACAATGGTCATTCCCCCACGACGGCACAATGTTCCGGCGCGACGAATGCACTCATCGGTTCCTTCAATCGCTTCGATCGCAATCACGGCCGTGTCATTCACGATCACGGTCTGGCCAACATCGAGCCGTCCCATCTCTTTCGCAAGTTCCCATCCAAATCGAATGTCTTTCCACTGAGACTGGGTAGGATGACGACGGGTGAGAAAGCCATGTTTCACGAGAATCTCCGGGCAGAAATCCAGTGCGGACCGAAAGTGAACGCCATCACGTTCAAATTCGCGGATTACAGCGAGTAGAAGCGTGTCGTCTCTTTTGTTGTTGGTCAGGTAGCGAAACCACATATTCAAAGCTCGCAGATCCGGGACCAACCGCCAGATTGCAAATGGATCGAACAGAACCCGCTTTTCGACTTTTCCTGCCATGACTGCGTTGAAGACATCACGGCGTTTGAAATAGCGGATTGCTTTCCCGAGGCGTCCGAGCGGGATCGTGCGATAATGGTCGCAAATATCCGCCAGTTCGTCGGAAGCCAGGCCGTCCAGTCCAAGGCATTGAACCGAATATCCCATTGCTTGCGCCGTCTGGGCAAACACAATCGGAAATCGACCCCAGCCAGCCAGCAACCCGACACGGTCACCCGCGCGTGGTGTGATGGGGATCAGGCGTTCTCGATAGGATTCAGTCATAGTCCTGATGACTTGAAAATAAGTCTGATAAGGTTGCTTGCGTCTCTGTCTGCAACAGCATTCCCGTCCTGAGAATTTGTTGCATCAGCGCTGATGGGACGCAAACTCAAATCATGTGGATTGTGGTAGTGTCGCTTCAGGCGACAGTGTTTCGTGACTCGGATGCCAACTCTTGCAGTTCTGCCTGAAGAGCCGCGACCTGTTGAGTCAGCTTCTTGATCTGGTCTCTCATTTCTGGAAGGCGGCGAATATTCAAGTGGTTCTTCAGAGCGTCGATTTCAGGAATCGCCGGTGCGTCGTAGTAGGTTCCCGCTTTGGGGATGTCTGCCAGGACACCCGCCCCGCCACCCAATTTCACCTGACTTCCAATGGCGATATGGTCGGCGATTCCCACCTGTCCGCCCATCTGAACGTAGTCCCCAGTGGTGACTGACCCGGCCAGTCCAACCTGAGATGCCAGAGCGTTGTGACGTCCAATCTGACAGTTGTGGGCGATCATGACGTGATTGTCGATCTTGGTCCCCTGCCCGATCACAGTGGCTTCGATCATGCCCCGATCGATTGTCGCGCAAGCCCCGATTTCGACATCATCTTCAAGAATCACTGTCCCGGTGTGAGGAATTTTGACAAAGGCTCCCTTCACAAACCGGTATCCAAACCCGTCTCCGCCAATCACAGCGTTCGCATGGATGATGACTCTGTTGCGAATCTGCACGTCCGCGTAGGTGACGGCGTTCGGGTAAATAATGCAGTCGTCGCCAATTCTTGTTCCGTCACCGATCACGACGCCATGAGAAATCGTGCAGCGGTCTCCAATGACGACATCGTTTCCAATGATGGCCCCGGCCGCAACCCGGCAGTCTGATCCGAATCGGGCAGAAGTTGAAACAATAGCCTGAGCAGAAATGCCGACTTCTGGCTGAGGTCTGGCTGGCCGAAATAGCAGCATGGCATCGATAAATGCCTTCTGAGGTGCGGCGACCAGAATCAGCGGGATGTCCTCAGCAACGTTAGTAGCGAGGTCTGATGTGGTGATAATGGCGCCGGCGGCAGAGTTTTTCAGCGTCCCAAGTTGTTTTTGTGACTCAAGATAAGAGATTTGGTCGGGACGGGCTGAAGCAAGCGATGCAACATCGGCCACACGCTTGGAATCGTCCCCGCGCACTGTCCCCTCAATTCGTTCTGCCAATTCCCGAATCGAAAACGACATGCACCGCGTCCTTGCGTCTCTGGAGTCCGTCCTGAAATCCTCTGTGACGTTGTCCTTCTAATGCAAGTTTGCCCCAAACGCAATGTCGGTTCAGTTTTCCAAGGAATTTCTCCCCGAATTCTGCAAATGGTGCCGAATCGGAATGATCGAAATATTCGGACTGCATGACCCTGTTTCAGACAGGCGGAATTCAGTCTTTCTCGTCGCCAGTGAAGGTTGCTGCGCGGGCACTTGATCGACAGAAAACAGTCTAATTCAAAAGGTCGACGAGGAGAGAACCGGTGGCGTTCATGGCCGCGTGTGGAATGGTGTGCGGGCCATCGAATGAGATGAAATTCAGGTTGGCTCCGGCCTGAGTGAGCATGTCTCGCAGTGCGGTTCCGACTTCGTATGGAAGAATTTCGTCAGAGCGCCCATGGCTTTGAATGACTGGCACGCCATTCAAGATGCTCGCCTTTTGTGTCCAGTCTGGTTCACAAATCAATGCTCCGGACCAGATGACGAGTGCACCCGGGGGAGTTGGCCCCTGAAGGGCAATGTCCGTTGCGATCATCGAGCCTTGAGAGAATCCTCCCAGGACAAGCTGACTTCGGGTCAGGCCCAGCTTTTCAAGACGTCCGTTAATCGCTTCCGCAAGTGCAGCTCTTGAGTTCGGAAGCATGTCTGGCGTTGACGTCCGCATCTGTTTGAAGTCACGTGTGCCGGACATCAGCGCTTCAATGTCGAGTGGCCACCATGCTCGCCCTTGTGGCATTCCGTAGTCTGCCAGTGAGAGCGGTGCCGCAGGGAAAACGAATTCCACCTGATCGAGCAGACTGGGGAATTGCTGCAGAAGTTGGGCGCCTACCGGAACGAGATCGTCTCCCGGAGCCCCGAATCCGTGGCAGAAAACAACCAACAATTTTGGCGAGTTTGCTGTAATAATATGTGAGTCGAGACGTCCTAAGACCTGCCTCTCGAGGTTAGCCATGTCGCGTGTGCTTCTCCACCCGGATGCAGTTGTGTGACTTGATGGGCGATGTGGGATTCGTTGCTTCTGTGCGAAGGATTATGCTTCGTAAGAAACACTCAGTCTCGAGTGAACTTCCTCACTCAGGTGCCCGGCGCTACCTTACTTACTTGGGCAATTCCGAGCAAGTTTCTCGTTCCGTTCTTGTGAATCCGTTGTATTTGTTTTTCGGATTTTTAACGACACCGGAGATGGAATGGTGCGTTTCTGCAATGTTCTCCAGTGATGTCCTGGAATGGCAACATCGCACGAGACCGAAACGTTGAATATTGTGTTCACTTCAGACTGGTTCAATCTCCCAGCTGGTTCGCTCTGTCAGCTGGCCGGGCAGAAGTCTCCCCGACGGAAAGAAGACTGAGCCATGCGTGCCTGAGGTCCCACGCCAATTCAGAGGGACTCTAAACTGGGCGCGATCGTGCCTTCAGTTTGAGTTACTGGTGAACGGCGGAATTGCAATCTCTCATTAAGGCGCCATGAGTCCCGGCGGATTGACTGCTTGTGTTCCATTCCAGTTTCCTTGCACTGGTTGAACAAGCTGCGGTCGTGCATTCATTGGAACCCGACTCAGACCGGATGTGGAATGCATTGTCACTGGGGGAAGTGGCAGTGATGAAACATCCCGTTGCATGGTCTCCGGAGGCACCTGTCCCTGTTGCGTCGGGTAGGCTGGGAGCGGAGCTGGTGGTGCGCCAGGCAGAATCATTTCCTGACTCTGAAAGTCAGGTGCTTGTCGACCCGGCATTCTCATGTCAGGCGGAAGAGACGCACCGGGGCGAATCGGTTTTGGGTAGTGATCCCATTCCTTCGCCGGTGGAGTGTACGGAGCGACAGGGCTGTGATCGCCACGGGAAAGGTCGGTCATGTTTTGATAACGATGCCAGAACTGCTGAGAGTAAGGCATGTTGGCCGGCATCCCCCACCCTGCAGCGGTTTGTGCCTGACTGAAGACATGATGATAGTTGTAAGGCCGAAACGCTCCATAGCCTTCGTAGTAAGGCATGTTACGGATGTACCCGTGCTTCCAGCGTTCCTGGTCATCGTAGCGAAAGAGCTGTTCGTTGTTGCCAACCGAACCAACGCCTTCGAAAGGAGCAGCGTAACCGACATCCTGTGTGGATTGTGGGAGATAACTGGCGTCCTGAGCCGAGGCGGGTGCGACGATCACTCCCAGCGACAGCACAATCCAACTTCCTGTTTTCATGTCGATTCCTTCATCGCCGACAACCAGCCGCGTCCACGAGAAGTCAATTCCGCTCATGGAGAGAAGTCTCACTCTTTGCCTGCCTGATTTGGCCTCTCAATGAGACTTCATCGTTGGAAACAGGGTTTGAAAGTGAATCACACATTCTTGGGCGTCGTTGTGTGATCTTGGGGATTACAGCGATTATGCCGCGCGTATGACGCAATCCAACCGCCGCTAGTGAGTCCTCTCTTCATTTATCATCGGCATGTCGGAAATTGGAATTGGCCTTATTGCGCTGATCGGTCACTACGGCCGCAGGGCGGACTTGAATAATCGTCATCTCCGCGCAGGTTCACGGCTGAACACAAGAAAATTTGCGACCGAGAGGAGTTCATCTCCACACTGGTCTGCTATTGGGAATAGGTTCGGCAGAGAATGCCTGTCGATGCGTTCTAATTCTGGAGATGCCGCCCGCCGGAGATTGATTGTGAATTTCGGCCAGAGCGTTTCATTACAGCTTGTGAGAAGGTGAATCTGATGCTGAAGCGATCTACTTTGTGCGGACTTGTGCTGGCATCGGGGTCGCTGGTGACATCTGCGAGCGATACGCTTGTGCCTCCTGCTCCGGAAAAGAATGCCCTGCCAGCGTCTCCATACACAGGAAAGTTGAACCCTGATTCCAGTAGTGAACCTGTTCCGACACCTGCTGCCGCGGTGGAACAGGCCCCTGCTCCACATAACCCGTTGAAGTCAAAACCGTCAGGTTCGCAGTTTCACCCTCTGCCTGCATTGATGAATGGAAGCGCTTCGGCTCCCGCGCCTGCACCAACTCCGTCTCAGGTTGCTCCGGTTCCGCAAAGCATGCCTGCCGGGAATGTCCCAATGAATGGCGTGCCAGCGAACGGGCGAATCATTTATCCCGTTGATGCTCCGGCATCGTTTCTTTATCAGCCGGCGCCGGGCACGGTTCCCTATGCTCCGTCCCAGTACAATGCGTTCTCAACGTCAGGTTATCCTGCATTACCGCTGTCGTTCTCGACCACGGTTGGAATGCATGATCGGTATCCCTACTACAGCTATCGCCGACCTTGGTACACTCCTGGCCCGATCAGCCACAATGTGAATATCATTTGGTAGTTGAACACGTTGGGTGAGGTCGTTCTCTTTTCTGTTTCGACGGAAATCGGTTTGCAGTGTAAGGCCTCACTGACACATGGCATCGATTCGAAAAATCCGGCGATTGCTCGTTTTACTGGAGCGGTTGCAGTCCGGAAGGACGTTCACGACAGCTGAGCTCTCTGGTGTTTGTCAGGTGAGCCGCCGCACGGTCTTCCGCGACCTGAAAGAGCTGCAGGATGCCGGTGTTGAGATCCTTTATGATTCGGCGACACAGGGGTATTGGCTGCCCATGCACGCCTCGCTGCCGCCAACGCAGCTTTCTATTGCCGAAACATTTTCTCTCCTGATTCTGGCGCATGAGTCTGGCCAGTCGAAACGCTCGGTCCCGTTTCAGGAGGCCGCACGCGACGCCGCTCTGAAGCTTCAGAGCACCCTGCCGGCTCATCTGTCGGGATATGCCAATGAACTGACACTCTCAATGTCGGTGGAGACAGAACCGCTGGCAGCAAATCTGCAAGGGAGCCGGTTGCACTATGACCGCCTTGTGGAAGCGTTGACAGCGCGGCGAAAAATTCGTGTGCGATATCACAGCTTCGCCGAGCAGACGGAAATCAACACGCTGATCAGCCCCTATCGAATGCTGTTTCGAAGGCATGCATGGTATGTCGTTGGCCGCTCGTCACTGCACCGATCTGTCAGAACTTTTCACGTTGGTCGGTTTATCGAGACCCAAGTCACAAACGATCCATTTACGGTTCCCCCACGGTTCTCACTGAAGCGATACTTCGGAAATGCGTGGAATTTGATTCGCGAGCCGAATGCCAGAGTCGATGTTCGAGTGCGGTTTCAGCCATTGGTTGCAAAAAACGTTGCGGAAGTCTGCTGGCACCCGACTCAAAAAGTGATCTGGAATCAGGACGGAACTCTCGATTTCACGGTCACGGTTGATGGAATTAACGAGATTTCGTGGTGGATTCTGGCTTACGGTAATCAGGCGAGAGTATTAGAGCCGGATTCACTCTGTCGGTTAATTGTGGAACGAGCACGGCAGATGGTTGAGCAGTATTCAACCCCGGCGGAGCCAATTCCCTGTGACGGCCACTCTAAGGGGGAATTGTTGTCACATCGGAAGAGTCGTAAACGCGACGGGATGGAATGATTGCGATTGCGGTACATCGCGTCTGCGATCATCGTGATTGAGTTTGCTTCTTCTGGAATTACAAAAGCCGCTGCAAACAACGAGTGTTTACAGCGGCTTTGAGATCACTTGTTATCTGGTTGCTATCAGTCAGCAACGATTGGGATCGACACGCCGAATCCGACAAAGTTCAGCACGGCGTTGACTGTTCCCTCCATTGGCTTGTGATACAGCATCACAAGGTCGTCTGGAAGAATGTTGATACGCTCTTTCTTGTCATCAATAGCCCGGTCGAGGTCAACCCGGATGGAGATCTGCGTTCCATCTGGAAGTTTGCGAACAACGATGGCACGGCTTGGGGTGATGATATAACCGGGGCTTCCGTTCATAACCCCGAGACCTGAGGCCCCCAATGGACCGCCGACAGAGTTGGTCGCGAGGGCAATCGCTTCAATGATGTCGACGTCTTGATCAGCTGGCAGAGGAATCTTGGCACCGCCAAGCAGACCACCAGTGTAGAAATGCTCCAAGCGACGAGGGATATAAACTGTATCGCCAGCCTTCAGGACAATGTCCTTCTGTGTGAAGGTCAGTGGCTCACCTGGATGAACGAACAATGGGATTCGGACGACGTTCGGGCTTCCACCCTCACCATATTCGTTCAGGAGTTGCTCAAGATGTTGTTCCGAGAATCCGGGAAGACCTTTCAACGCCGCATTTCGCAGAACCCAGATTTCGCGAACACCGTCAGTACCCGGGAGACCGCCTGTCGCTGCGAGAGCATGGAGGACATCGTTTTCTCCGTTTGGCAGGTCGATCACCTCGCCAGAACCGCGGTGAATTTGGTTCACAACTGCAGGGCCAGTGAAGCTCGCCTGTCCTGAAGGGGAATCCTGGCGCAAGACAACGACTCGGTGAACATTTTTAGTGATCAAGTTCACAGTGATACGCTCACGGCCAGCTGCGATCACCGATGAATCGAGATACAGACGGCGAATCTTATCAGAGACCTCCTGAACATTGAGACCAGCGACTGGCACGTTACCGATCAACGGCAACTCAAGAGTTCCGTCGTCACCAATCGTCATTGGCAAGCCGGTTGTCGGCTTTTCGATACTTCCACCTGGTGGATAGTACCGTTGATTCAGCGTCTGGTATTGAGACAGCACCGGCGTCTCGTCGACACCGGGAGGGAGAACCCCAAACACGTAGATCGCGAGCGTATCGCCCGGACCAACCCGATAGGTGTCCGGACGGTCTTGACCAAGGGATGAAAACAGGATCGGGACTTTCCCGCGTTTTTGTTCTCCCAGCAAACTGCGATCAAGTCGGCTCGCAGGAATGGCTTTCGCTGCGTTCTTGATCGAGTGATACGAGCAACCGTTTGCAGACACCGTTCCCCAGACCATCACAGCCGTCAGGCCCAATAGTTGGAAGCGATTTCTAAGGAGTCGGTCCGTCATGGTAGCGTCCTTTCCCTGGACTCTTCCCGGGAGACGATAAAGTGTTAGATCATCCGGGTTCAGTTGAGACTTACTGACTGTGTTGCAATTCGGCTCCCTGCTGTCACAGGGGCTCACCTCGCGTGACCTTTATCCGGTTCTTCCTGAACCTGACGAATTGAAGATCAACAGCAGAGGTTCTTGAGTGATTATTGCTCGAACAGTTCTGGCCGTGCTGGTACAGGGGGAAGATTTGGGGGAGTGCTTGACCCTTTTGCTTCCCATCCAGCATCGGATTGCGTCTCATTCAGCGGAGCCAGCCCCGGAGCCTCACTTGGAGGAACCTTGGCAGGAGTTGCCTGCTGCTGTACTTGTGAAGAAGACATTGGAACATAGCCTGCATCATGGAACTGCGGAGGAGGATTCCATGTTTTGATATAGTGCGTATCTGGTTCCAGGGATGCCATCATGGCTCCATCCTGAAATCCGACATACCAGTCATTACGAGGCTGGTCTCCGTATTTCATACGATGGGACGGGCTCCAGTAACATCGCGGCGCGACAACAGGTGGTTCACCATCGCCACCCGTGAGGACGTCGAAGTAACCAGCCCGCCAGCCCTTGGCGTAATCGCCGCTCACAGGTTCTTCCGATGTGCATTTGAAATCCCAGTACGCGCACATTGTTCGCATCTTCTGCGAGCATTCATAGTGCATGTCCTGGAGTGACGCACATCCAACCAATGGGGTGAACGCCAGTATTGCAAGCCACTTGTGCATTGTATTCTTGACCGCCATGTCGAAGAACTCCTCAGGGATTGAGGGGCATCCCTAATCTTTGTGATCGGAACACCTTCAATGCATTCTTTAAGAACGTTCAGGTTTGAGATAAATTTCGCATAAGATTATGGAATAACGGGAAATCCCTTACTCTTTGCAGACTTCAAACATTCCCCTTCAGGACAGGGAAATGCCCAACAGTTTATTGGTGTTTGTAAAGAAAGCGGCGTAAGTTGCCGAATTTGCACGCTGGAATAAGTCGCACGTGTTTTAGGAGATATTTGCGTGTGCGATTACATTAACAACAACGTTCTCTGTTGAGAGTGTGCATTATTCAGAGTGCACATCAGACGAGACTCGGCGCTGTACTATTATATAGAGAAATTCTTCTAGCCTGTGAGTCGTATTTCGACGCGGAGCATCTGGTAGTACGACTGTTGCTGTATCGCGGGGCGCCTTTCTTGGAATGTTGACCTTTTTGAATCTGATGAATTGGGGATCGAAGACGATTTGTCAGAGAGTCCCCTTCCCTTTTCTCACGGCTGGAACAGCAATCGAGCCAGGTCCGCTGCCTGGCAGAGTAACTGCGTTTGCAGAGGTGAGGCTTTGAATGCTTTGAAGCCCTTTTCAATATTTGATGGCGGTTGCTCTGGGAAAGATCATTTCTGTGATTTCCTTGGGATGGCCACCTGAATGTTGGTTGGGGCGGCAGATGTTGCCGAGGTGGGTAAGATGGCCGGTGAGAATTGCGGTTGTTGCTGCGTAGCGGTGCTGTGGATGAATTGAGCGTTGGGTCTACTCTGCCTGTGCGGATACCAGTAAAAAACGACGGTGATCTCACAGGGAGTTCACCGTCGTTCTGGTTATCCAAGTCAACTCGTTGAGCTGAGTGCTGCTTTGAAGGCAAAATTCACTTCGGTCGAAAAGGGAGCAGAAACTGACCCTCTCGACCTGTTTGAACTATTGCTTCATTGCTGCTGCCAAAATTCGAGAGGTTGATTCACGCATGACACGTGGATCGACCATTTCACCGCGCTGCAGAGTTGCACGGACGTCTTTGCCGGAGATGAACAGAGGCTTTTCGTCCTTGTGGTTTTCCATCAGGTCGACGCGGCCCATTGATTCGTAGTAGGCTGCGAATCCAACGTTCACTGGTTGAATCTTCAGGTCGCCGCCGAGCTTGTTGAAGATTTCCTGTGCGTCGAAGTCGCCCCAGATGTTTGAGCCGTCGGCGTATGGAACGTCGGCGTGCTTACGTCCGATGACGATGTGGGTGTAACCCATGTTCTGACGGTAGATGGCGTGCATGATCGCCTCTTTTGGACCGCCGTAGAACATCTTGATGTCCAGGCCGAGGAGTTTCACTCGGTCTGGAACGGATTCCCCACGAGCAGCCCAAAGAGCTGTGTCGCTGTCGCCGTCGCCCATTTGGCGCTCGGAGATCAGTTTTTCGTAGGTTTCCATGCGGACGACAGCGTTGACGTCGTCGCCCTTGGTTTCGCCGATCAGTGGGTTCAGGACTGCACCAGCGTTTTTGCCGTCGCGGAGCAGTTTTTCGAGAGCGTAAACCAGAGCGTACTCGTGGGCACGGTGCAATGGGTTACGAGTCTGGAAGGCGACAACGCTGTCCCAGCCAGTTTCAGCGAGAAGTTTGCGGACTTCACGTGGAGTCAGAACGTACTGTCCGAACTTTGGGTTCTTTGGCTGTGGCAAAGCACGGATTTTACCGCCGACCAGGTACGCCTTTTCAGCGTCTGGTCCGGTCAGAACCATGCTGGCTCCGGCGTGATCAAGGCGACCGGTGCCGTACACAGAGCTCAGGTACTTTGTCTTGTTCCAGACGTAAACGTCTGTGAGTTCAAGAGTCCCGATGATTTCGCCTTCTGGATTGGTCAGGGCGACCGTTTCACCGACAGCGAGTGTCTTGGCGAGGGCTGATGTCACTGGGAACGCAATGGGGATGGTCCATGCGTATTTTTTGCCATTGTGTTCGATTGTGGATTCTTCAAGAACCTGATTGTAGGTCTTGGAATCCATTGGCCCTGTGAGTGGGCTCAGGGTTCCGTCTGCGAAACGGTAAACGCTGGAGACGTCGGCTGACGAGACTGGAACCTGCTTGAGTCCCTGAGCGCTCGCTTTAAACGCATCAATTTCGGAAGCGGAAACGGTGCAGCAGACTGGTTCGGTCAGTCCACCATGAGGGGCAATCAAGTCAGCCATCTAATCGTGCCTTTTAGTTTTCAATCCGTCACAGATTTTGCGACGAGCAACCTCAGAATTCCCGGTTGCACGAGGGAGGAAATTGTCCATTTAGCGCGCGAGCCTAGAGCATCCCAAAATCGGAGTCAAGTGGCAGTCTCGCTGGACCCCTGACATTGGGCCTCTGCGTTCCAAAAAGCGGCAAATCTCGATCACTGTTGAGAGCTGGCATTTGGCCCCGGCATCATATCCCGGCAGGGGGAGTTGTTGGGAGTTCGATTAAAAGCCTGGTGGAGCACTGTTTGGCTCTTTGGGGAACTGGAAGCTGGCTTTAGGTTGATTTTTCGAGGAAGAGGCAAGAGGGACGATAGAGATCCGGAGTTCCCTGAGTTGGGAATCTCCGCTCGAAATCGAAGAAAATGAGAGCTGACAGGGGCATGTCGGTGTGGCACGTCCGGGAGCGGATGCGTGTGGGTGCAAGCCGTTGGGGTTTCCAGTCATTTGGGCTTTGCAGCGAATGGTGTCGTTGGCTTGGGCATTACGAACTCACATTGAGGTTGCCAAATCGACCCTGACACACCCTTGTTTCCGTCAGGGTGTGTCACCTGGTCCTGGCACCCAACGCTGTGTTAACTCTTCTGGACCATCGCTAGTCCTGGCCAAGGAGGAAGCACGATCCATCGCCATTGCGATGGTGAAAGGGTCTCAAGAAATTTCGATACTCCAAAGTCCTTGTTTTGAACCAAAGGATCGTGCAGCAGAATGATGCCTCCATCTGCTAACCGGGATGCTGATGACTCGAAATCCTGCTTCACTGTGACATAGTCATGAGCACCGTCCAGGTAGATGTACTCATAGCAGTCATCAGCGGAGAGTTTGGAGAAGAATTCATCAGATCGTTGTAAGTGTGTTGTGATCACATCCGACAACTCTCCGAAATTTCCCGTCGTCCAATATCCGACACCACCGAAGGCTTTTTGAAAGCCGTGCGTCTTGTCTGAATAGTTGGCGTCCACAAAATCAAGATGACCGTGACCGTTGGTCTTTATCGCGGATGCAACACACGCCGGAACAAATCCAAAGCGACTTCCAATAACCAATGCTCGCTTGGGGCGAAACAGTCGTACGAGGGAGTAGTGAACTAAACCAAACCCCAATCCACCTTCCCCCCCATGCTCCCCATCAACGTGTCCATGGGGGTCGAAGCGATCACGAATACATCTGACCACTTCTCTGTCTTCGACCGACATACCGGATAAGGGAGGCAATTCCGCGACAACGGGAAGCGGATGAGAATTTCGTTTCTTAAAATCCTTGTTTACGAAACGACGCCAAAGACCTCTAACGACACTGAGCGGCAACAAAATCGATCCTTCTCTTTTCTGCAAACTGCGGCATTCGGGCAACTTTCTATAACCGTCATCGTGACGATTTTCATGCCCGACCCGGCCCGCACTCACCTTAGGTCTCTGCAATGGCTGCAATCAAAACTGTCAATTCGTCACCCAGATGTGGGTGATGTCCGAGGAGGGGCGTATTTATTGAGGACTGAAGGGGCGACCGCAAGGTGAGGTGTTGTGTGTCGATGAATTTCTCTGGATTGCAATAAATGCTTTCGTATCTATTTGATCGCAACTGCAAAAGTGGGGCAACGGGTTGCGTGTTTCCCTTGAGTTGTAAGTGAATCTACTGCCCTCGCCTATTCACCATCATCCACTTTGGTGACTGGGAAAACTGGTGGCCGTTGCGTGCCACTCGGCAGAGTGTCAGGCAGCAGGACAATGGCATGTGCCTCTGCTGGCTGCTTTCCGCAGGAGTTCCCGAATAACGTCGCCTAGTGATGTTCGGTGTCGGGGGACAAGAAACAATCGTCACCGACGACGGGCGCCACGTTGAAGAGGAATGTCCTGCGTAACACGCTCTCGGCGATCATCGGGCATTCAACGATACGTCGACATCCAGTGAAGCAGGCCGGAGCCTGCCCTGCTTCAACTTCAAGAAATCATGTGGCGAATCTGGCACGCGGGATTCAGCGTTTTTCCTGGCGAGAAGACTGCTGCGCGGTCACATGATAGACCGATACGGTCTAAAATTCGCCGATCACTTCTCCGCCGAATCGGGTGCCTAACGCACGCCATGTTCCCAGATCGATGTTACTGGAGACACTGCGAACCGCACCATCGGCAAGCAGGGAGTTGACAATTCCGGTATGGAGGCTGCGACTGGTGATCACGGCCCAGGTGCTGACGGTACGGCTTTCAGAACCGGAGACAAAGTCAACGTCGGTGTACGTTGCGCCTGAAGCATCTTCACAGGTCCCCCCGCATGGCACCTTCGTGTTCGGGGTGAGTGCGGTGGTGAAATCGTAGTGCGGTGATCGTCCTTCGACCCATTCGGTGTGACCAGTAGTGCGAATGGTGGTTGAAGAGCCAATCAACGACGAGACGCCAGCAGCGTTTGGAGTCGACCCGACTGGATCTGTGGTCAGCGCCGTGGCTGGTCGGTGATAGGGCTGCCACGCACGCACTTCGGACATCATGATTGTGTTGCTCATTCCGTCGGCGAAATCACGTGGGGAGAGTCTGGAGTTCTGCCCGAACGCGCCAGAGCCGATCTTGTTCGAAGTGGCATCCCAGACCAGCCATTCCCCTGCATTGCCAGCGTAGCAGATCGGCCAGTGATTAATGGAACCGTCACTTGCAATCGCAGGACGGATTTCTGTTTCAGTCGGGCAATGGAAGATTGGGATCTTCACAGCGGAGACCTTGACTCCTGCGGAATTCGCTGGCTGCGATCCATAGGGGTAGTCGAAGTTAATCAGATTGGAAAGATTAGCAGCTTCCATGAAAGGAAGCAGTCGGGCTTGTGGTGAATACGCTCCCCCGCTGGCAAGAGTGATCCCCCCCATAGGGAAAACTGAATAGGCGTCCAGATAGTTATGTAATGCGAGTCCAAACTGCTTGAGATTGTTCTTGCATTGGGAGCGGCGGGCAGCTTCGCGAGCCTGTTGCACGGCTGGCAGCAGTAAAGCGATCAAAATCGCGATGATGGCAATCACAACCAGCAATTCAATCAGTGTGAAGCCTTGGCGTTTGCAATTCATTTCAATGACCACTCATGAGATTGTAGGTAGGAGTGGAGACATGAGATTGTCAGGCTGGTGTGCCGTATGTACGCGGCTTGACTGAAATTCAAGCCTTACGAGATCGTCTGGATGCCTTAGGGAAACAGATCAGGCTTGCGATCGTTGGGGCCAGTTTGATTTTGAGACTCAGTCTCTGTTTGTGTAAACGCTAACAAATGTTGAGCTGTCCACAATTCTCTTCATGCTTAGCTGAAGGAGATGTAATCTCCCAGAAGTTCCAGAATGCGGCTTGGTCCATCCCCAATCCATAGAAGAATCGTCTCAGACGATGGAGCACCACGTAGAAAAGGCATGTTCCTCCCGGAACATGCCTTCGGCGACAATCCGGCATTCAACCTACATCGACATCCAGGATGGTACTTCGGAGCATGCCTTACTCCAACTGCAAAGTTGAGGCGGGAAGCCGTGCTACATCAACATCGCTATAGATGTAACGATGATGGTTGAGGCTACAAGAGCAACCGCAATTCCGCAGCACCCAGATGGATATGCCCACCAAGGTGACAGTTTGCCTGAACGCAGTAATTGAGGAAATTGGTCTCCAGTTTGACCTGTCGAATCTTCGTTAAGTTGATTCAGTAACGCAAACAATTCTTGGCGACGAGGCTCATAAACTGCAGGAACTGACACTCTGAGAATTGAGGAAATGAGGATCGCCGGGAAAGTCAAGATGGTGACCACTAAACCAATTGAGCTCAAGAATTCCATCGACCCCCTAGACGTCAAATATGCCACATGGGCGCAGAATACGAGGAGGAATAGAAACGTAGGGGAAATGTTTAACCAAAAGAGATTTCGACTCAACCAGTATTCGCTTTCCAGCTCTACCAAAGTCCCTGCCACCATCTTCTTCGGCGAATCATCAGAGTCGCCTCTCTGAAGCCGATGGCGAGCTCGAAAAACAATAGGATAGCCTGCTTGCCAGAATAAGATTGCAATGTATGTATACCATGTCCAAGGTGCGGGGGTGCTTACTCCGAGGTAGATCCATACAAAAGAGAGTACAATCGCAATCACAATGCGTACGAAGTCATTTTGCCGAGCATTTGTCCGAAGTTGATCACGATACGTTGATATCGAATTCCGCATCTGAAGTTCATTGCTGGACCGCATACAGGCCTCGGTCGAGTTTGCCGCGACTTGACTTAACAATCTTCGACAGAAACTGTCGTTTGGATTCCTTCCGCCTTCACTTTGATTCGGCATTGTGGTTATCCATCATGATGCCGGTTTGGCGACTATCGAAGCGTTCATCAATCGGTTTGAGGACTGCAGACCTTCCTTTGCTTTGATTGTGGCAGGATTGTCATGCGGAAAATGTGAGCCGTGCAATCAGATTCGCGTCTGAAGAGACCTGAATCCAGTTTGCGATACAATCATTGAGATTCTAAGAACAACAGAGCGTGGAGACTCTCCTACTTCAAGCGCCAGTAGCCCTCG
>JBEBTF010000020.1:0-35142 GCA_040393865.1 Planctomicrobium piriforme
TATTGATGAAGTGATGTCTCAAACTGCATTTGTCACAGGAGGAGCCGGATTTCTCGGACGACGCCTGATTCAGAATCTGGTGAGTCGCGGGGTGAGCGTACGCTGTCTTGTGCGGCGATCCACGGATCTTTCTGATTTGCGTTCCGTATTAACTGACGAGCAGTTGGCGCGTGTGCAGTTTGTCTATGGAGATGTATCGGATCGACAAGTGCTGGATGAGGCGCTTCAAGAGGGAGACATTGTTTATCACCTTGCTGCTGCGTTGTCCGGAAACGTCTCTACGATGATTGAGAACACTGTCGTTCCAACCAAAACATTGCTGGAAGCGTCAGCGATGGCAAAGGTCAAACGGTTTGTTCTCGTCAGTTCCTTAGGAGTCTACGGGACGAGTCAGATTCATCGCGGGGGGACACTGGATGAAACGACGCCAGTTGATCCTCATCCCGAGTTGCGTGACTCTTACACCCTTAGCAAAATTCGTCAGGAAGAGGCGGCCTGGGAAGCATACGAACAGTGGGGACTGCCCATTGTTGTGGTCCGCCCAGGAGTGATCTACGGGACAGGTCGTCCCTTGTTGTCGAGTCGGGTTGGTCTGTCGCTGGGGCCGATTCTGCTCTGCATGGGAGGGGGCCATCCGCTGCCTTACACCTATGTTGAGAACTGTGCAGAAGCAATTGCACTTGCTGGAAGCACACCCGGGATCGAGGGAGAGGTTTTCAATATCGTGGACGATGACCTGCCATCCGGAAGGCAGATTGTCCACTTGTTGAAAAAGAGCGGGCGTCGCGTGCGATCGCTTCGAATTCCTCAACCGCTGGTTGGTCCGTTTTCTTCACTCTATGAGACGTTCTCGAAATGGTCAGGAGGCCGACTTCCTGCAGTCGTCACTCGATATAAGAGCGATGCAATCTGGAAGCCGGTCTGTTATTCCAATGAGAAGGCCAAGCGTTGCCTGCATTGGAGTCCCTCTCGGCAAACGCTGGATGCTCTGGTGAAATCCGCAGCATCGTTCTAATCCGATTCAATCTCCAGTCCGCCACCCTAAGAAAGGTGGAACCTGTCTGTACGGTGCTCTCTCCCACGTTTCCTTTCGAAAAAGAAATAAATGGTGCGTCAACGGCGTGCTATGTTTCTGGAAAGAGTGTTGCAAATCCATCCGGTCAAGTTGTGGAAGTGTACTGGTTGTGGCGATTGCAGCGTTCGTGCTGACTGTGTGCCCGGTTTGGCCTTTCAGAGGTTCGTCATTTTCCCGTTGTTTAAGTTGGTGCGATGCGACTTCTGTTTATCAGCACGACATTTCCAGATGCCGCTTCCCCGTCGCGAGGGACATACAACGCGGCATTGGTTCGTGCACTGAGCCGTCAGCACGAAGTTTCTGTCATCTCCCCTCGATCCTTCCCTGAAGTTTATTCTCTCAAAGGGAAGAAGAAGTTCGAGGTCCCTGTCGAGATGGAAGCTCACGGGGTTTCGGTTCAATATCCCACCTATTGGTATACACCCCGGTTGTTCCAGAATGCTTATGGCGACCAGATGTGGTGGTCGGTAAAAGCCGTTGTTCGGAAGACACTGGCGTCCTTTCAACCAGATGCCGTGTTGAGTTATTGGGCACACCCTGATGGCGATGTCTGTCGACGGGCAGCGGCGATTGCCAATGTTCCTTCCGCCGTCATTGTTGGCGGATCAGATGTTTTGATCCTTCCGCATTTGCCTGGTCGTGGAACCCGCGTTCGGGAAGTTTTGAATTCAAGTGACGCAGTGATCACTGTCAGTGAGGGCCTGCGTCGGAAGACGATTGAACTCGGAGTCCCGGAATCGAAAGTGCATACGATTTATCAGGGAGTTGATGAGCATCTCTTTGACCATCATCTGACGCGTCTCGATGCCAGAAAACGATTGAATCTGGGGTCCGATGTCGCACACCTGTTATGGGTGGGACGGGTTGTTGAGATCAAGGCGCTGCCGGTGCTGTTTGATGCGGTGGCCCTATTAAAAGAACAAGGGCTGCGATTCCAGTTGCATTTGCTTGGAGATGGCCCCCAGAGAACTCCGTTGCAGCAACTTGCTCAACGTCGTCAGCTCGACGATGTCATTCGGTTTCACGGGGCAGTGGGGCATGATCAGATTGGGAACTGGTATCGGGCGGCTGATTTGACCGTCTTGACCAGCGATTCCGAAGGTCTGCCTAACGTCCTGAGAGAATCACTGGCGTGTGGAACTCCGTTTGTCTCAACGGATGTGGGAAGTGTTCGTGAAATCGCGTTTCCGGAAGCAACCTGTTTTGTTCCTCCCCGGAATCCAGCGGCATTTGCGGCTGCAGTTCAATCCATGCTGACGGAAGAAGCGAAACTCGCTGCCGCGGCCTACCAGCCATCAACCTGGCAAGGCAGCGCGCAGGAAACGGTTTCGTTGTTCAGGTCTCTACAGCGGCATGATTGCAACCAGGCATCGACACGAACGGTGTTGCCGGGGCTGGTTGATGTGAAGTTGGGACAGAGGTAATTCAGATTGGCGTCCGCAGGACGGAAGAGATTATTAGCGTGTTTTTTAATCCATTACGACGAGTTCTGTTCGTCTCCTACCTGTTTCCTCCAACCGGTGGGGTCGGGGTCCAGCGCGTCAGTAAGTTTGTGAAGTTTCTTCCACGACATGGTTGGAACTCGTCGGTTTTGACTGTTTCGAATGCTTCCGTCCCCTTGCAGGATGAAAGTCTGGTTCGAGACATTCCGGCCGGAACGATTCTTCGTCGCGCGAAAACGTATGAACCAAGCTATGCCGTGAAATCGAGCGTCTCCGGCGGAGCGAGTGGCAAGGCCAGAAGCAGCTTTCTGATGCGAACCGTCAGGAAGTTTGCACGTGATACTGCCAATACGATTCTGCAACCGGATTCCCAGATATTGTGGCACCCTCACGCATATCAGGCAGGGATTCGTCTGCTGAATGATGTCCCACATGATGCCATCATTGCGACGGGCCCACCGTTCTCGTCGTTTTTGCTTGGGGCGAAGTTAAGCCGCAAGGCTGGTCTGCCACTGATTCTCGACTATCGGGATGAATGGGATATCAGCAATGCCTATTGGGAGAACAAGAAGCAGGGGCGTTTTGCTAACTTGATTCAGACTCGCCAGCATGCCTCTGTTGTCCGTCAGGCGGATTACCTGTTGGCGACATCGCCTTCAAGTGCAGGGGCCATTGAACAGTTTGCGAGAGAACATGGTTCGAACGCTGGCGTTGGATATATCTATAACGGGTTCGATCCAGACGACTATCCTTCCTTTGAAACGGGCGGAGCGGGCGGCCTCACGCATTCATCAGGCAAGTTTCGGCTTGCATTCATCGGGACACTTTGGAACCTGAATTCCATCGAACCCGTCGTGGAAGCCTTGTTAAGAATTTGCCACTCGCACCCGATTTTGGCAGAGTCGTTAGAACTCTTTCTGGCAGGGCGTCGCACTCCGGATCAGGAAACGATTCTCGATCGGCTTAACGGCACTGCAGTGACGGTGACAAGAAAGCCTTTTGTTTCACACGATGAAGCAATCAGCTTGATGCGTTCGGCAGATGCGTTGCTTATGTTGAACAGCGACTTGCCGAAGGCTCAGCGAATTATCAATGCAAAGACGTTTGAATACATGGCGGCACGACGCCCGATATTTGTGGTCGCTCCGCAAGGAGACGTTTGGGATCTGGTGCAGAACCTGCCCGGCACCACTTTGTGCCGTCCTAACGATGTGACTGGAATTGCAGATCGATTGTTGATGGCTCTGGAATTGCATCGCTGTGGCGAACGGTTTTCTGATGCGGTCTGGAATATTTCACAATTCGAACGAAATCAGCTCGCGAAGGAGTTGGCAGAGACACTCGACTGGCTGGTCGATACTGACAACTGCGGGTGCCCTGGAAGCTTGGGTCCGTATGAATTGACGGAAAGGTCAGGGAACAATCCATGACACTCCTTCAAGAAGTTGAATTGGCTTCCGTTGCAATCCTGATTGCAGTGGGCGTTGCGTTTTATTTTCTGGCAATCCGATCACGGCAGATGCACCGCTGGGTGGGAAGCTATGTCTTTCCGGCCACTCCTCGGCTGACGTGGAAACCTGACGATGAAGTTGATGTTTTCATTGCAATCTGTGATCACTGGGAACCTCGCTGTTACGGGGCCAGTGATGAATTGGCAATCTCGCGAGTTCACCGCTGGCGTGATGAATACCCGCGGATGTTTGGCCATTTTGCCGACGTCGATGGTCGTCCGCCGAAGTACACCTTTTTCTTCCCTCAGGATGAGTATCGCCCTGAGTACATGGATGAGATTCGGTCACTGGTCGATGCAAATCTGGTTGATGTTGATATTCATCTGCATCATCACAATGACACCGCGCAGCAGCTTCAGGAGAAACTGGAAGAGTTTCGTGACACCTTGTTCTACCGACATGGATTGCTGCGACGTGACCCGATCACCGGAGAGATTGTTTACGGGTTCATTCACGGAAACTGGGCACTCTGCAATTCTCGTCCAGATGGGCAACTTTGTGGGGTCGATCAAGAGTTGACCGTCTTGAAAGCCACTGGTTGTTATGCCGATTTCACATTGCCATCGGCTCCGAGTGCAACTCAGACGAAGATCATCAATTCCATCTATTATGCCAAAGACATTCCGGGGCAGTGCAAATCTCACAACACTGGAATTCTGGCTCAGGTCGGTAAGCCTGCACCTGCAGATCATCTGCTGATGGTTCAAGGGGCGTTGACTCCAGATTGGAGTCGGCGACGGTGTGGGATTATTCCGCGAACTGAGAACTCGGACCTCCATGAAGGTCGCCCTGCGGATTTGCGGCGTCTGAAACTTTGGATGCAGGCGGGCGTTCACGTTGTCGGGCAACCCAACTGGCGATTCATCAAGTTGCATACCCACGGGTGTAAGAATGGAAACATCGACACCATGCTTGGGCGGCCAATGCAGAAGTTTCATGAAGAACTTCAACAGTTCCATCGCGAGCATCCCGGTTTTCGCTATCACTATGTGAGTGCCTGGGAAATGGCGCAACTGGTGCATCAGGCGGAAGCAGGGATGAAGAAACCGGACTTCAGTTTTTCTCAGATGACTGCCAGCACTTGATCTCTGTTTCAGGGATGTGTGGCGGATTCCTGCGAGCGTGATCAGGCAGTCTCGGCCTCTCTTAATGCCGAGCAGCAGCCTTCCCGTTCTGGAAGAGACTGAAATCTGCTCGATAGGAGAAAAGCGGAATCACGCGTGCCTGAGACGCTGCAGGATTTGTGGAAATGCTCTAAGATTTGGTCTGGTGATGCAGCAGTCTTTTTTGCAGAACAAGACTGCGTATCGCGTTCCCGGACGCGACATCATTTTACGAGCTGATCCTATGTGGATGTTGAGGCGAATATGCCCGCTTGGTTGCTGATGGTCATTACCGCAGTTGTGGCGGGATTGATTCCAATTCAGGGGATTGTCAACGGGCGGCTGGGAGTTGTCCTTGGAAACCCGTTGCTTGCCGCACTCGTCTCATTTTTGAGCGGCACGATCATTCTTGTGTTGATCTACACTGGCATGTATGGCTCTGTGCCGAGAATTCCAACTGATGGCTCAGTTGCGTGGTATCTTTACACCGGCGGGTTGATCGGCTGCATCTATGTCACGGCTGTGCTGATGCTGGTTCCGATCATTGGCCCCGCGAATTTGTTGGCCGCGAGTGTTGTGGGCCAGTTGTTTGTCGCCTTGCTGGTGGATCACCTGGGGCTGTTTGGCATTCCACAACACTCAATCTCTCTGGCTCGAATTCTCGGAGCAATGCTGCTGATTGGGGGAACCTGGCTGATTCAACGAGGGTAAGAGATTTTCCACTCGTTTCGAATGAGGGCCACATGGGAAACGGAACAGCATCGCATTCCCTGCTCAGGCTCGAATTCCGCTATGCCAAGAGCGTCACCCTTAGTGATGAGCGTTGATGTGACACTGGGTTTCGCATTGTTTGTTGTCTTCCAGTGTTCTCGCCATCAGGCAGTTCACAACATTGAGGATACCAGCGGCTCGAGAAGCGGCTTTTTCGATTTCAGAGACCTTGCTGCAATCTGTCACACGGACAACACCTGACAGACAGATGCTGTTCGGAGTGCGGTGCACCTCTAGCGAGCTAAATTTGACGTCTGGAATGGAGAGCAACTCCCGTAGCACTGCCCGTTCAACTTCATGTGGCTCATAGTGGCAGCATCCACAAACATCATCTTGAGAATGGTTCGAAACCTTTTCTGCAGCTTGTGGGAGATCCCGATTTACAACCCTGGTTGTCATCTTCGTTCCTTTTATTTGAGCGCAATCAGATCGAATCACTTAGAGAGAAGGGCGATGGTCTGATCTGTTTTCAGACAGGCAGGCGACTTTTGTCTTCCGTTGCAGGAAGGCCAAGCTTGTTCAGTCCGCTCAGAATAATCAGGGATGATTTTGGGAGGTGCCGGACAGGTTGGCGCCTGCGTTGTACGTCTGGCTTTGAGATGGAGTCGATCTTGCTCTCTTCAGAATACCAACAGATCGGTGATCTCCAACGTGTTTTTTGATTCTGTGGAATTTTTTGCGTATTTCGGATGTGTGAAATACGACGCATGCAGCGATTTTTGATCGCTGGGTTCCAAAACTTTCCAGGGAACGGCTGTCGACATATCAGGCGGATTTCGTGGCGGGGTGGGATTGTTACGTTGTTATTCGGTGGGAATTTTTTACAATCAGAATCGCAAATTTGTGTCAAGTGGATTTTATTGCACCATCATTTTAAGGAGCGGAATGTGGGAAACGGCTTTTCGTCGGGATTACAGCTCCTCGCAGCAGATGTCACTCCCGCATTCCTGGCGATTCTCATCGGGATCTTTTTCCTGGTGATTTTCACCCTGATGGTGATTTATTTTGTCGGCAGCTATTTCAGCCTGTGGATTCGAGCCTTCTTTTCTCGCGCTGGAATTGGCCCTTTCGCCTTGGTTGCCATGGGGTTACAGAAAGTTAATCCCAATACAATCGTCGATTCGAAGATCACTGCGGTTCAGGCCGGGATCACAGATATTCCAACCAGAAGTCTTACCTGCCACTATCTTGCAGGCGGGAATGTGCCACGGATTGTTCGAGCATTGATTGCCGCTCATCGTGCACAGATTCCTTTAGACTGGGACACCGCAGCAGCGATCGACCTTGCTGGTCGTGACGTTCTTGAGGCTGTTCGCACCAGTGTCGACCCGAAAGTGATCGACTGTCCTGATGTCCGCCATGGACGAATGACTCTGGATGGAGTTGCGAAAGACGGGATTCAGTTGAAGGCTCGGGCACGTGTTACCGTTCGAACAAACCTGAGTCAGTTGATCGGTGGGGCGACGGAAGACACTGTGATTGCACGAGTTGGGGAAGGAATCGTCTCGGCGATCGGCAATTGCGACACTCACAAGCAAGTGCTTGCGAACCCTGCATTGATTGCTCAGGCTGTACTCAGGAAGAGTCTCGATTCCCAGACTGCGTATGAAATTGTTTCCATCGATATTGCTGATATTGAAGTGGGAGCAAATGTGGGGGCGCGGTTGCAAGCTGATCAGGCAGAAGCAGATATGCGAGTTGCCCGGGCTCGAGCTGAGCAGCGAAGAGCAGAAGCCGTGGCAACGGAACAGGAAATGCAAGCAAGAACTCAGGAGAACAGAGCGAAGGTGGTTCTTGCTGAGTCTGAGATCCCCAAAGCAATGGCAGATGCTTTCCAAAATGGGATACTGCGAGCAGCATCAAATGGAAAGATTGAAGCGGTTAGGAGTTGAACGGCAGATTTTGCTGGATATTTGGAATACAACTCGGCAACAATTGATCACAAAGCTTTGAGCCCCCTGCGTACGATTAAAAGAAGACGAACTTTATTATCCTGCTGCTGACGGATTCAGCGGCTTGAATTGACCGGCACCCGCCATACCAACAGAGCCACGGACGATATGTTGGAGGTTTTTCGGCGATGTGTTGTGATACGGAAGATTACTGAAATGGCAGATTTGAATATTCAGCTGACACGCAAACAACAAGAACTCCTTTTGCGCGGGCTCCGTTTCGTTCGTAGTTCGGTTGCCCTTGATCCTGCAGAATACACGGAAGAAGTTGATCAGCGTCGCCGTGGCCAGTACGCAGAGATTGCTGCGATTGAATCCATGCTGTCATCTGCGAAGATCGTTGAAACAGCTGCTGTTTAATGAATGTTCAGTTTGAATGGACAGGGAAAAGAATCTGAGGCAGGCGGCTTTGGCCTGCTTACGTTCGGGAACCTGTCGGAACTGTGGCTCATGCCATGAGTCCTAGTTTGTCAGTGCTGTGACTGTTGAAGTGTTGCAGCAGTTGGATCTCTCGTCTGATTGGTAAAATGTTCGGTTGATCAGCAGAGTGCTGATTAACTGAACGGAAGATTCCTGGTTGCAGGTATTTGAAATCCGTTTGCTCCAGTCACCCGGGTTCACCTTCGGGTTCATGGTCGCACGGTCATCCACCTCACAGCCTCGACTGATTTTGACGCGTAAGACCTGAATGTGCCTGCCGTAGAGTCTCTCTACGGCAGGCATTTTGTTTTTATATTCCTGGTGTTTTCTCTACTATTGCGCGGCAACATCAGTGAGGGCTCACCGGATTTCAGGCCGGTGAATGATCGTGACAACGTGCTCGCACGAGTCAGTAACACCCGTTTCAGAATCAACTCGAATTATCTCGAATCATGAAGTATCAGCGAGTTTGCGTCGACGCGTTTGTCACGACACTGCCCCCGGATGTTGTCACGTCCGCTGAAATTGAAAATCAGCTTGCTCCGGTTTATGAGCGATTGGGCTTGCCTGAAGGGCGTCTGGAGTTGATGTCTGGAATCAAGGAGCGGAGGTTCTTTCCGCCTCGAACATTGCCGGGAATGATCAGCAGTCAGACCGTGTTGAAAGCATTGCAGATCTCCGGGTTGAATCCGGAAAACTGCGGAGCCTTGATCCACGGGTCGGTCTGTCGCGATCAGATGGAGCCTGCGACAGCCGCCGGAGTGCATCATGCGGCTGGCCTTCCTTCAGCAGCGTTAGTGCTTGATATCAGCAATGCCTGTCTCGGGTTGTTGAACGGCATGCTGATGATTGCGGACATGATTGAACTGGGCCGCATTAAAGCCGGGATTGTTGTTGGAACAGAAGTTGGACGTCCACTTGTTGAGGGCACAATCGCGAAGTTGCTGCGTGATCCGACTGTGACTAGAAAGTCGATCAAGCTTGATTTTGCATCACTGACAATCGGATCCGGATCAGCGGCGATTGTGTTGTGTGATGAATCGATTTCACGCACCGGGAATCGTCTGCTGGGAGGCGCTGCACTCGCAAACACGTCGCAACACGAGTTGTGTGCTGGCGGTGTTGATTCCCAAGGGGCCAGCGATGGTCGTCCGTTGATGAGCACGGATTCTGAAGCGTTGCTGCATGCCGGCGTTGACCTGGCAGAGCAGACCTGGGAATTGGCGAAGCAGGAACTGGGCTGGCAAAATGAGAGTGTGAATCGAGTGTTCACCCATCAGGTTGGAAAGGCCCATCGCACGCTCTTGCTGCAGCGTCTCGGGCTTTCCGAAGAGCTTGATTTTCCAACCGTCGATTTTCTGGGGAATACTGGAGCGGCTGCACTTCCTACCGCTGTTGCATTAGGGACAGAACGTCAGTTTGTTCAGTCTGGAGATCAGGTCGCTCTGCTCGGCATTGGAAGTGGACTCAACTGCATCATGCTGGGGATGGACTGGAAGAAGACACTTCCGCAATAACACTCACGAATCTGCGTCAGACGGGTTCGGTCCATTATGGCGCCACTCAGCAGCTTTCTCGACAGGGGAATGAGCGAATCCTGCGTGACTGAAACGCGACGGCACCTTTGAATTGGTAATTGAAAACGCCCCTGCGTTCATGTGAATGCAGGGGCGTTAGTTTTGTCGGATTCCCGGGAGTCTGTGAGAGCAACTCTCCAAACGATGTCGAGTTGCTGGCCCACGATTCTCGGAAGTGCTTAAGACGGAATTGTTGCCTCTTCCGTTATCTGATTTGAACTTCGCCAGTACTGCATTGGAATCAATGCAATTGCAGAGATTGCCAGTTGCGACAGGGCAAATAGACCCAGATACATGAGTCGTCCTTCTGTGAATCCGTAACTGTGCAGTCCCACGCCGAGTTCGTTCACTCCGAACCAGGACCAGCTCACGACGATGTTCCCCAGTACAGAGAGAATCGCGATTCCTCGATCAGATGTCATCTTGCCCCAACGAACGTGCAGGATGAGTGCATTCCAGAGCACAATGATCAAGGCGCCGTTCTCTTTCGGGTCCCAGCCCCAGAATCGGCCCCAGGAATCATCTGCCCACAGTCCGCCCAGCACTGTTCCCCAGAAGCTGAAGAACGTTGCAAAGCAAAGCACACCGTAAATCATCCGGATGAGTTCTTTGCTGACGGCAGGGGTCAGTCGCTTGGTGAACAGCCCCATCCCGATGTACACGACTCCAAACATCCCGGCGAGGTAGGTTGTTGCATAACCGAGAGCAATACAAACAACGTGCGTTGCCAACCAGAACTGGGTATCCAGAACCGCTTCCAGAACGACAAACGTGTCTCCGTCAGCCGCCAGACCGGCCGCAATACGCAGTGTGAGGAAGCCAGAGATGGCGGCGACAAAGTTTCCGACGCCGATCTTTGTCAGCATTTCCACGATCAAACCACCCAGCACAACCGCCCAGCCAATGAAGACTGCGGAGGAATACAGGTTTGTTACAGGTGGTCGGCCTGAAATATAGATCCGTCCCAGCAGTGCCAGTGTGTGAACGGTGAAGATCAACACCAGCAGCCAGAATGAAGATTTCTGGAAGATGTTGGGGAGGAACAGCCAACCGAACAATGCCAGCACTCCGGCAAAGACATACAGATACGAACTGACATTGAATGCCGAGACGCGGTCGAACCAGGCCTCGAATGCGACTCTTTCAACAGGCACGTCTTCAGCAGAAGCATGCTTTGCAAGGAAGCTCTGATAGGTTTTGAGATCGGCATTGAACTTCTGAACGTCCCCAGCTTTGTATGCGTTCAGAATCGCAATGAACTGTTCGACAGCAGGGGGCGTTTTCGCAGGGAACTCACTGTAGAATTGATCGTAAATGTGTGCGATCGTCAGTGTTTCCCACTTGGAGTTCAGTTCCGGGATGTTTGGACGTTTGATGTCCTCTGTTCCCAGATGCGTCGGAACCGTCAGCGGCATTGGGCCCAGTCCAAACTCTTCGCTGAACTGAGTGATCGCATTCTGGGTTCCCCTCAGATACTCGAAGTACTGCTGAGCCCGCATTGCGATTTTGGAAGCGGCCGGAGTGTCTTCAGGCAGATCTGACTTCGGGAGCTGTGGAGCGTTCCCCAGTGTGCGTTCCAGAAAACTGTAGAGAACAAATCGGTTCGCAACTTCGATCGTCTTGCGCTGGATCAGAGAACGTTCTTTGGAAGGCGTCTTCGTCGCCAGTTGTGCCTGTTCGAAAATCTTCTCGATCTTCGGACGCAATTCTTCCGCGGAATACGTCATTCCTTCGCGGTTTTCCAGCCCGATGAGTCGGCGAACTTCTTCGTTCTCGATACGAATGACACGCAGTTCGCGAGCCTTCTCTTCGTCGGTCATCATGGCGATGAGCCATTCGATGGCTGGCCGCTTTTTGCCTTCAGGGTTGGTGTAACGCTGATAATCCGACAACTGCATGACGGTGTTGCGTGCGAAGGTATCGAGCGGCATGGCTCGACCTTTGTACCACATTGGCAGCTTGCCAAACTCGGCCAGATTGAACTCGTTCGGCTTCTCGCGGACCGGCATCGCGGTATAGACCAGACAGGTTCCGACCAGCAATGTGATGGATGCGGCGACAATGGTGCCGGTTCGCTGCTGCCGTTTATATCGCGCAATCGAATCGTTGCTCGGAAGTGTTTTGACAGAACTGTCGCCGGTTGCGTTCTTGTTCGCAGCCACCAGCCCCTGTTGAGTCAGTCGCATGCGTCGATTGAGGTAACGCAGAAGAGTCTGTCCGAAGTGGTACATCATTCCCACGACGGTCATCATGCAGGCGACATACGGGGTCATCCAGCCTGCGTTGTCGACCACTTGCAGGGTTGTCATTTCCCCATCACCCAGCTTCGAATAGCCGGATTGATAGAACGTTTTTCCGGCGTATCGCATGGGGTTATTCATCCAGATGCGGTGGTCGATCTTCAAACCGCTGACTGGATCGTTCAACTCGATGAATGAGGAGTAGTCTTTCGGGTTGGTCGTCCCTTTATAGTCATTTTTCTGAACGTCTTTCAGAGTGATGGTGTAGTCGTTGTAGAGGCGTTTGAATCTCAGGGCGATGCCGTAAGTTTTGTCTCCAACGGTGACATTGTCCGTCGTTTCATTCATGTTCAGGTCGAGATGAGCGGAGCCGAGGTAGACACCCAGGTCTTTGCCATCTTTGGACGTGATTTTCAGATACGCACCAGGAACGTCAAATTTGGCTCCTGCGTCTGTGCCGGATGATCCTCGAACCGGGATGGTTCGTACGGTTTTGCCCATCCCTTCGGTGGCTGGGTTCTCTGCTGGCATTCCTTCAGGCACAGGTTGCCTTGGCCCAAGAAGAGTCGAGTTCGGGTAGTAGTCGAGAACTTCGATTTTGAATGGAAGGCGCGGGTCGTCAATGACTTTCCCTTTCCCAGCGAAGCGGTCACTGCCTATGACGGTGACCTTTTCGTTTTTGGGATCGGTTTTATCAATGACTGCGATTTCCGAGTGTCGCATGTCGCGGCTGAAGTTTGTCGTTTCTCCTTCCATGAGATGCATCTGACTCTCGACGTGTTCGAGCCCCACCAGCACGTCGTAGCTCATCATCAGGGCGATCCCCGCGTGAAGGAGGACGATTCCTGCCCGCTTTTTGAAGACGGCGAGGCATCCTGCCAGCAGAACGACTCCGGCGAAGGTCGCCTTCATCACCTGATACAGAATTCGCATGGTCGACTCATCGCTCCCGTCGCCTTTAGTGGCAATGAGAGAGGTCAGCGCGAGGCAGACTGCCAGAATGCCAAAGAGCCAGCGACGTTCGGGGTGCTGTTTCCCTGCAACAATTGCTGCATAAACGCAGATGGCGCAGAGTCCGAACAATGCTGATTCAGTCAGCCACCAGAGTGTGGAGTAACCGATAATCGGATCGGCTTGCAGGCCATCCGGATTGGAGCCGCTGAGAATGACTGCGAGAGTGATCAGGGCTCCCAGTCCAATGACGGCCCAGCCTAAGACCAGCCGTTTTCCTTTGGCTTGCACCTGAAAGCGGACAAGATGTGCCGCCAGCAGATTCACCAGCATGACCAACCCAATGATCCATCCCTTAGGGAACCAGATTCCAACGTAATCCGGGAATGAAGGGGCTCCGGTGGGGAAGAAGGCAGGGGGGAAGAACAGGCCAGGGCGAACCCAGACAAACATTTCATTCAGATGAATGAACGGAAATGTTGATGTCAGTAATTTGTGGAAATCGACACGGAAGTAATCGTGAACGACCTTCCAGATGTCATCGTCGACCTGAGCCAGGGTTCCGACAAGCACAATGAAGATCGCCGCCAGAAACGAAGCAATAGTGATTTTCAGGGAGGCGAGCGGAATCAGGATTGCCTGAATTTTCGACCAGAATGGAGAGGTCGAAATCGGGATTTCGCGACGTGGTTCGCCATCTTGGACCTGCGAGGAAGACGGTGGCAGGTTTTCAGGATTGGTTGTCATCTGGGGCATTTCTCACCTCGTTTTCGATTGGCCGCCGCGGGAAGTTGCTTCTCACAGAGCGTCTCGGAGGTACGAGTGTCTTGGTGGGATGATTTGACTGAGATCGGTGTCCCGGCAGGACCCGGCCGCTATTTACTCTGCATTTCCAGTTTGACGGATTCCAGAAACTTGATGAAACGTTCACGTTCGGCTTTGATGGCCGCAGTTGGGCCCTGAGCTTTGAAGAACCATTTGGCGTCTCCATCCTGAACGATTGCTGCGAGGATGGATTGTTCCGCTCCGTAGGCTTCGACAAAGGTGGCTTCTTCGCCGGAGATCTTCATTGCCGTCTTTTCGGCGTTGAGCTGTTCTTCAGTCTGTGGCTCAAGAGAAACCTGCTGACGCCAGCGGTTCACGTTGGCCAGAACATCGCCTCCTCCAGGGAATCGGGAGACACTGACATCAACAACGCCTCCTTCGGCCTGAGCCTCAAGGGATGCCAGTCGCATTGAGTTTCCAGCGTTGCGTTTCCAGCCTTCCGGCTCTTTGAATGTGACTGGTGAGTTTTTGTCTCCAACCAATTCTTTGGCGCTGTTTGGATCGTCGATGACGATGGCCGCCAGCATTCGGGTTGGTCCCGTCATCGCTGTTGTGCCTGTCAGGTTGACGAGAGCGACCAGTCGAGAACTGCGAGGAGAAATGATCAACTCTCCACGAGCCATGGCTTCTTCCTGCCATTTTTCTTCAGGCATCTCTTCCAGACCCAACTGCTGACGCCAGCGGTTGATATTTGCAAAGAGATATTTGCTGAGATCTGTCCCTGTGACTGGCAGTGATGAGACGGTGACTTCCAGCGGAGGGGTGGTGTCTGGGACAGCGAGTGTCTGATATCGCGGTGGAGGTCCGTTTGAAACCAGCCAGCCTTCCGGAACCTGGTAGCGAGGAGTTCCGTTCTCTGAGAATTGCAGTGATTGAATCACCTGAGTGAAAGGCAGCGCTTGCTTCAGGACGTCATCAGTCGGGCCCATCACTTTGAAAAACCAGCCAGTCGTAGCGCCAATTAAAGGGCCAGCCGAGACTTTTTCTGGTTTTGGAAGGGCTGTCTCTTCGGACTTCGGCACCGTGTACTGTTGAATTTCGTCGCGTCCGCAACCTTGAAACAACGGCGCGAGAAATACCAGCAGAAGCATGCGATTAAGCATCAGATCGAAACTCAACACAGAGGGAAGCGGGTGGGACGCCTGAACACGGGAGGGCAGTCAAAACCCCATTTTGGCGAGGAACACTTTGGTTGCTTGGCTCAACGGGTTGATCAACGATTATAGTTGTGACCCGAACGAAAAGTACATAATTGCCAATGGATTTCTCAGAGACAGTTAATGTTATTGGCACGAAATCTGCTTTGCCCTCATTCCAAAAAGAGTCACAATTTCGGCTTCCCAGTCTCTTCTTTCTTCCTGTCTTGCCTGACTGGTACTGGTGGAATTGTCGGAACCAGCGGCAAGTTAAGACCTCTCGGTGACGATGAGTTTAAAGGAAAAGAAGGAAGGACGCTGGCGAGTCTGAAATTATTCAGGTCAAGTCATGCAGCTTAATTAAGTGGATGGAGCTGGAATCATGGGGATCGAGACACAGAACCGAAGACATTTTCTTGCTACAACTCTTGCAGGGGCAACAGTTTTCGGGATGGGGTGGTTCTCACGTTCTGCCTTTGCCAACCCTTCGCAGCTTCTCGCGAAAGCCGATGCTGTTGCCGAAACAGACCCTCTTGCTCCTGCGATCAAGGCGGTGACTTACAGCCTGAGATCGCTGGATGATGTGCAGGATTACACTGCGACCTTCTATAAAAAAGAGCTCGTGGGCCGGAAAACCATCGAGTCGCGAATGACGCTGAAATTGCGAGAGGCCCCATTCAGCGTTTACCTGAAGTTTGTCTCTCCAAGTGCTGGACGTGAAGTGCTTTATGTTCACGGACGAGATAAGAATCAGTTGAAAGTGAAAGATGTTGGATTCGCCGGCCTGGCAGGCACGGTTGCGATCGATCCAACCGGTTCATTTGCAATGGATGAGAATCGTTATCCTGTTACCAGTATCGGGTTACGACATCTTGTTGCAAAGCTTCTGGAACTTTGGCTGGAAGAGTCTCACCTTGACGGCCAGCAGGTTCGAACTGAACGTGGGGTGGCGATTGGCGCATTGAAATGCGACATGGTTGAAGTCACTCATACCAAACGTCATCAGAATGCCCGATTCCAGACAACCAGATTGTTTATGGACGAGGCGACTGGACGGCCGATTCGATTTCAGGCGCTGGGGTTTGCCGGTCCTAAGGACAGTGCCCCTCCCGTCGTGGAAGACTATTTCTACGGGAATCTCCAATTCAATGTTGGGCTCACCGAGATGGACTTCAGCACAAAAAATCCACAATACAACTTTTAGACCGTATCGGTCTATCATGTGGCCGCGCAGCGGTGTTCTCAATAAGAGAAACGTTGAATCCCGCGTGCCAGATTCGCCACATAATTTCTGGAAGTGCTCTAAGAGCAGATTGCTCTACCGAGTGCCCGCGCAGCGGCCGTTTCGTTTGATGAAACGCAACTCGCGCGTAGCGGAAGTGTGGAAATGATTTCGCCAGGTGCTCTAATCGTTATTGTGTTGCTACATGGCTCTGATGGGCTTTCGAGCCAATTCAACATATCCACGAAGGCCGTCTCGTTTGAGGCGGCCTTTTTCTTTTATGCGGTTCGGAGTGTCTTGAGGTTCGGGACCGTTGAAACACCAGAATGAAAACTGATGTAACTTGATATTCCCCTGTCTCGGGCGATTTCTCAGGGCGATCCTCTGATTTTGGTCAGAAGTGGACGGTTTCTTTTTGATGCAGGGTAGCCCGAGAGACCATTTCGCGCGATAATCGCTCAGATGATTCACGACCGACTGATGGACTCTCGTTTGACGGAGTTCTATGTGATTTTGGGAGCAGCAGTATTTTCCTGCCCTCGCTCGGACCGGTGATTCAGACTGGTTTCTGAATTCGAATCTGACCCACCTGTTGCAACCTGCCTCGACACCGGAGCAGCCATGGCTACTGAAACGAAAACCGAGATCGGCAGTTACTTCATTTCGAACTATCCACCATTTTCACAGTGGAAGAAGGATGCGGTTCCTGAGTTCTATGAAGTGCTGGATGCGACGCCGAATAAAGCTGTCCCCATGGGAATGTACTTGCACATTCCCTTCTGTCGGAAACGCTGCAAATTCTGCTATTTCCGCGTGTATGTGCAGCAGAATGCGGACACCATCAAGCGCTATGTTGAGACACTCGACAAAGAGGTCCAGCTTCTCAAAGATCGCAAGGCCATCGCTGGTCGAGAACTGCAGTTCGTTTATTTTGGCGGAGGAACTCCGTCTTATCTGAGTGCCAGGCAATTGCGAATGTTGCGAGATCGCCTCAGTGAATCCGTGTCGTGGGATAACGCGAAAGAAGTGACCTTTGAGTGCGAACCAGGCACGTTGTCGCTGGAGAAGGTGCAGACGCTCAAAGACATCGGAATCACGCGTGTGTCGCTTGGAGTTGAAAACTTCAATGACGAGATTCTGAAAGAGAACGGTCGTGCTCACCTCTCGCCTGAAATCGAGAAGGCGTATGGCTGGATTCAGCAGGTGGGTTTCCCACAGGTGAACATCGATCTCATCGCGGGGATGATCGGCGAAACTGACGAGAACTGGCACAACTGCATTGATCGTGCTCTGGCGATGGACCCTGATAATGTGACGATTTATCAGATGGAATTGCCGTGGAATACGGTCATTTCTAAAGAGATGCTGACCGAGGGAATCGAGGCTCCTGTTGCCGACTGGCCGACAAAGCGTCGTTGGGCAAACGAAGCGATTAATCGTTTTGTAGCCGCCGGGTATGAGGTGTCCAGCGGAAACGAACTGGTGCGAAGCCGTCAGACCGACAAGTTCCATTATCGCGACAATCTGTTCCGTGGCAGTGACATTATTGCTGTGGGTGTTTCCTCCTTCGGGCACTTGCAGGGAGTTCACTACCAGAATCAGGATGAACTTGAGAAGTACATGGAGACGGTCAACGCGGGAGAGCTTCCAGTGAAACGCGCTCTGACTCCCACCCCTCATCAGCGATTCATTCGCGAATGGGTTCTCCAGATGAAAGAAGGGGAGTTGAACGCTGCTCCGTTTCGCGAAAAGTTCGGTGTTGATCCATTGGTCGAGTTTGCAGACGCCCTGCAGAATCAGCAGAACGCCGGGTATCTCACCATCGACGGTGATGACGTGCGGTTGACCAGAAAAGGTTTGCTGCAGGTCGACAGCCTGTTGACGGAATACTTTGAAGAGCAGCATCGTGAGGTTCGTTACACGTAAATTGCCTTTGTCTGCTGCTAAGAGACACAACAAACTGCGACTCTTTTGCGACTCCCTTTCGTTGACCGGGAGTCGCCTTTTCATTTCTCCTCTGTTGAATCACACCGATGTTTTTAACGCTTGAATCCAGCTCACTCGAAGAGACTTTGCGAATCGGTGCGGCATTAGCCGACTGTCTGGAAATTGGCGATGTTGTGGCTCTGGACGGAGACCTTGGCGCTGGGAAAACGCATCTGGTGCAGGCGGTCGCCGGTGCTCTCGGAGTCGATGCAAGTGAAGTTCACAGTCCGACGTTTGTGATCATTCAGGAATATGCTGGACGTCTTCCTGTTTGTCACATCGATGCTTACCGTCTCAACGACATCGATGAGTTTCTGGAGCTCGGGTCAGATGAGCTGGTTGGCGGTGACTGTGTGTCGCTGATTGAATGGGCGAATCGTGTGGAAGAGGTCCTGCCCAGTGATCGGTTGTCGGTGCAGATTCGCGTCAGTGGAGAAACATCACGCACGTTGGCGATTTCCGGTTCTGGCCCTCGGAGTCAGGCGATTATCATGGCCCTGGTGCAGAGACTCGGTGAATAGGCTCACAATTTGACGGGTGATCGTCGCTCGTTCTGCGTCAACATCGAGACCAATCCTCCGGCCACCAGATGCTGTACCAGTGTCTGGAGAAGAATGGTCATGATGATCAACGGGTCGTGCACAAAGATTGTGCTTGCCAGAACAACAGCGGCTCCTGTGTTTCTCAGCCCGCAGGCGAGACTGAAGGCGATGGCGTCTTCTTTCGGTGCGTAGAGTCTTCTGGAAAGAAACCAGGCGACCGCAACGAGAAGGGCGTTCGCGAGGAAAACAAACAGAAGCCCAATCAGGAAGATATTTTCACTGCGAATCTTGAGCAGCACTGAAGATGCGTTGATGTAATTCAGCAGTAGTAGACAGGTCAGACTGACTCGACTGAGCCATTGCTTTGACCAGACAATTCCTTTCTTTCGTGACCAGAGCCCGATGCCCAGTCCAAGCAAGGCAGGGCACACCACCCAGATGCTGAGAAAACTGGCGAGTTTCGTCCATGGAAAGGTTTCGCTGTAAAGCGTGTTGCCTGGAAGTGCGAGTGGTTCGAGAAGGTTGAACACAATCGGAGCAAATAATGGAGCGACGATTGTGGCAATCAGCAACATCCCCAGACTGAGGGGAAGGTTCCCACTGGCAAGGTGTGACCAGCCGACTGAGGAGTTGGCAATGGGCATCGATGTGGCGAGAACCAGTCCATAAATCATCCCGTCCGGAACACCGAACCAGCGAGCGACGATGGCTGTCAGACCAATGACAGCGGCTGGAATAAGCCATGTCCCAATGCTGGAAAGCGGAAGCATTTTTAAGCTGGCGGGGGCGATTCTCGTTGACTCCACTGTCAGCCCGGCACAGAGTAACAGGCTCCCCAGAAGAATGTGCTGGAGCGAGATTCTGAAAATTCCTGCCGACTCTGGAGAAGAGAGCGAGAGCAGCTTCAGACCGGGATCGGGAATGCAGATTGCCAGCCCATACATCAGCAGGAGCAACAGGATCACTTTGAAGGAATGGCCACGAGGCGGTTGCGCAATCTGTGCTCCTCCAGTTGGGAATGGCTGGTGTCGCAATTCAGATACGTTGAGTGGCGTTTTCAATTGAGTGACCGCAACGTCCTGTTGGTCCTTGATGTCGATAGTCAAAACCTGCGGTGAAGTGTTTCGATGTGCATGAAAGTGGTTCTCGTCATCTCGAATTGAGAAAGCAAACCTGAGAGGGCAAATACGTTCCTCTATTAGACTCTGCGGGAGTGGCCAGGTTTTAGAGACAGGAAATTTCCCGGTTTCGATGAAAGTTTGTCAAGATTTTTCTCTTCCCTGTTGAATGGGGGAATCGGGTGTATTTGTTTGTGGAAGAACAGGTTACGCGGAATGAGCAGGTTCTGGGGCCAATTTCTTCCAGAAAGAATCCGCAGAAAGTGCAGAACATGGCTCGTCAGGGAGCTGATTCATTTTGAGGCAGATGAGGCTTCCTGTTGGCCTGTTCGTTAAATGTGTCTAGTCCCCCTTTTGTGACTGGGATATCATCATGGTGTGTCTGGTTTTTGGGACATCACAGCACGCATTGGTTATCCAATGGCTGGGACAGAGATTGGAAAAGAGGTCATTGAAGACTGTTTGCGGCGGCTGGCTGCAGGCGATCTCAGTGCGCGCAATGAATTGCTCGCTGGAGCTGCCGACCGTTTATTGCGACTGACCAGACGATTGAAACGTGACTTCCCCGGTGTTGGTCGATGGGAACAGACAGACGATGTTTTTCAAGGAGCGTTATTACGGCTCTATCAGTCGTTCAAGACAGTGAAGATCGAAAGCTCGCTGCATTTTTACCGCCTCGCAGCGTTGCAGATTCGACGGGAACTTTTGGATTTATGTCGTCACTATCAGGGACGCGATGGAGTCGGTGCTCATTATGCGTCTTGGGTGCCTGGGGATGATGACCCTCCTGAATTGATAAACGGGCCAAATCCATCGGAAACAACAAGTGATCCACATGGTTTGGCCGAATGGGCAGACTTTCACCGTTTAGTTGAGGGACTGTCCGAAGAAGATCGGGAAATGTTTGACCTGCTGTGGTATGCAGGGCTGAATCAAAGTGAAGCAGCCGAGGAACTCAATCTGAGTTTGAAGACGATTCAAAGAAGATGGAGAGGGGCCAGGCTCCGGTTATCTGCAGCATTGGATGGAAAGAACAACTCCTAGAGCGTTTGTCGATCACAGTGTGGCATCTCCGGCAAGACAAATTGTGATTAACGTGAGTGAAATGAATTAGAAATTGCAGTCGAATCGGGTGTTCTGTTTGTGTGAAAAGATCGGAACACCCGCAGTAATGAGCCGAGTGTGACGGCGGCCTTGAATTCCTTGGAACGTGACTGGAACGTTGGCAGAATGATTTCTGGTTCTCGTCTTGATGAACTGCTTGATCAGTGGGAGGACGCACTCGCACGTGGTGAGATGCTCTCCGCCGAGCAGCTTTGCGCAGATTGTCCGGAGTTGAAAGAGCCTCTGTCAGAACAGATCGCCGCACTCCAGAGAATTCGGGAGAAGTTTGACTCACTCTCGCAGGCGAGCCAGCAGCACGGTCAGCAACATATGGTTGCCGAGCCTACGAATGTTCCTCAGCTTCCAGTGGAAGAAGGCAGCGTTTCGGTCATGACCAGTGTGGAGCAGATGCAGCTCTACGCAACGGGAGGCCTGGGCCGTGTCTTTTCAGGAACTGATACGGTTCTGCATCGTGATGTCGCGGTGAAGTTCCTGCAGGAACAGCATGCAACCCGCCCCCGAATGATGGAGCGGTTTGTTGCTGAAGCAGAGATCACGAGTCGTCTTGACCATCCGAATGTTGTCCCTGTTCATGGTTTTGGCTGGACCGCAGCAGGACACCCGTTTTACGTGATGCGGTTGATTCGGGGAGAATCTCTGGACGCCGAAATCGATCGTTTCCATTCAAAGCCAATTCGTTCCGTCTCCGCGTTTCGCAGCTCAGAATTCCGGAATCTGCTTCAACGAATTAAAGACACCTGTAATGCGATTGCTTACGCCCACAGCCGGGGCATTGTCCATCTGGATATCAAGCCTCAGAACATTCTGATTGGCAAGTACGGCGAAACAATGGTCGTCGACTGGGGCCTTGCTGCGACAGTTGGACGCGAAGACCGCTTTCGTATGAACGGCGAGCAGACATTGAATTTGAAGATGTCTGCGTCAAACAGTTCAACATCAATGCAGGGGGGAGGGACCCCTGCGTATATGAGTCCAGAGCAGGTTGTCTGGCAACCGCCGCCTGGTCCGCCTGCCGATCTTTTCTGCCTGGGGGCAACGCTCTACAAGATCTGCACTGGTCGCCCGCCATACCGTGGATCGCGACAACCGAAGGTGATTGATCAGAACCTCGCTATCGACTATCCGTTGCCACGCGAGATTCAGAAGCATGTTCCGCGTGCGCTGCAGTCCATCTGCCTCAAGGCGATGGCGATGCAGCCGGAAAAACGGTACGAAACTGCCTTAGAACTTGCGGCGGATCTCGACCGATATCTTGGTGGTGCCCGAGTGAAAGCACATCAGGAAGGAATCGCCGAACGGGTCGGTCGCTATATCAATCAGCATCGCCGAAGTTCTGCATTCGCTGCGACATTTGCAGTTCTGCTCCTGATCGCGAGTGTGGTTTCCAGTGTGCGTTTTGCGGAAATCGCTCGACGTGAAGCGGCCTCCCGCGCAGCTGTTGAACAATTGCAGTCACAAACCCTGGCTGCGTCGGCTCATTATGCAGCGGAGATGTTTGCCGGAGAGATTCAGTATCGCTGGACCGTTCTCGATCGTGCGGCGACCAGTAAGCTCCTTCGGGATGAACTCCAGAAGTTCGCCAATGGAAACAAGGACGAGGTGGCAAAGGAGCAGTTGCAGGTCTGGTTGAGCGAACAGTTCGTTCGTTACCGTGACCTGAATGCTTCCAGCTGGTTCATTGTGGCAGGTGATGGAACCCAGCTTGTTGTTGTCCCGCGACGTCGCAGTGGACGCTCCGAAAGCGAAGGGGTCAACTTCCGCCATCGTGATTATTTTCATGGACGCGGGCGGGAATTTGACCGTAATACCCCTGCTGATGAACTGCCTCCGATTCGGGCACCACATTTCTCAGCTCCATACGTGAGTACGAACTCAAGTAAACTGCGAGTTGCGTTAAGCGTTCCGATCTGGGCCGATGAGGACGGGAGCGGCGCTCCATTGGGAGTGTTGGGAATGGGGACCGAATTAGGTCAGATGAAGATGCTGGAGAACGCCATCCTGATTGACTCTCGTCCAGATTGGCTCGAGGAGAACGAAGAGGTGGGACTGGTCCTGCAGCATCCAGCGTTGGAACGGGAAAACCTTCCTGTTGGAAAGACGGGACGAGACTTTTTTCGGGTGACTCCACAGCAATTAAGTGAGATGTCGGTCGCAGGACGATCCAGTCGATTGCTCCCGAAGTTTATCGACCCACTGTCTGCTGATGGTCAGGAGCAGATCGCCGCCGCTGCGCCGGTCGTCGTGAATGACTGGCTCGCACCAGAGAATCAGCAGCAGAGAAACACTGGTCTGTACATCGTCGTGACTCAACCTAATCTGCCAACCGTCGAAGCGGGGCAGAGTCCAGAGACAAAGTAAGTCTCTGTAAGCTAAGCCTCTGTAAGCCAGTGTCACTCAGAACAGCGATGACATTGGCTGGAGCATCTCCCAAAATCCTGCAGCGTCTCTGGCACGCGGGCTTCCGCTTTTCTCCTGTCCAAAAGGCTGCTGAGCGGCTACAGAAGAGATCGATACGGTCTATTTTGAAGTGAGTTGCCAGACGGGGTGGTCGGCACCGGGCCCATCGACCAGTGCTTGAACGGCTCGCGAGAGGAGTACGAGAGAGGGGCCATCTTCCGGGTATTGTTCCAGAAGTCTGGCCGTTAAGTGAGCTGCCGTTCTGAACTCTCCCTTCTCGAAGGCCTGTCTGGCCTGCTCGTAATCGTGAAACAAGTCTTCCCACTGGCGGTCTGCGACAAGTTCGAGCAGTTCGATGGGTTCGTCAACGTTAAAGACTCGGGCGTCGCATAATTTCCGACGCAGCAAATCATCGGAAAGCTGTTGGCTTGTGGAACCGGTGATGAGCAGATTGGTGTTCAGGTGCCGTGTCGCCCCGACAACGCGACTGGCGACATTGACTGCAGTGCCTAATGGGCTGTATTTGAACTTCCGACTCGATCCGGCGTTTCCGACTTTCACCGTGCCGGAGTTGATGCCGATTGATAATTCGATTCGCTCGCCAAGTTGGGCTTCCCAGCGCTGATTGATCTCGGGAAGAGTGCTCTGCATTGCAAGTGCGGCCCGGCAGGCGAGAGTGGCATGATTGGATTGAGGGCGTGGCGCGCCCCACATTGCCATCAGTTCATCACCGATATAGTCGACAAGTACGCCTCCATTGGTCAGAACACAATCGGACAGAATGTCCATCATGTTATGAATCCAGTGGAATGTTTCCGTTGCCCCAATGCGTTCCGAGATGCGACTGAACCCACGAATGTCGCAGAACAGCAGGCTGACTTCTGCGTCCTGACCTTCCAGCAGACCGGGGTTTTGTTCCAGTTCGGCAGCGAGTTCTGGAGTAAAAAACTGCTCAAACTGAAGTCGCATCTGATCGGCACGCTGTTGCTGTTTCAAGCGGGCAAGGCCAGAAGCAATGCCGCAGGCCAGCAGTTCCATCAGGCGGGCATCAAGAGCCGAAATCTCTTTTGACGAATCCGGTGTCAGGCTGCGATGCCGATCTGCGTAGAGGATACCGATCACATTGCCGGTTTCATCAAGAATTGGAGCCCCGATGACAGCGTTTACGTGCGTCAGACTGGCGGATCCGGCGTGATCCAGATTCGTATCCCAGAAGGTGCGTTTTTTCTCTTCAACGCTTTGGAGAACCTGTTGACTCGGTGTCGTCGGATGATGTTTGAAGTGAACGGCTGATCGCGTCGTCACCTCTTTCCAGATGCCAGTGTGCTTTCTCAGAATGCGTACGTTATCGAACCCGATTAAGGCCAGTGCGCCTTCCATTGCGCTGGAAAACAATTCCTCTTCGTTTCTGGCGCTCAGGTAAACATCCATGATCGTCTGCAGCGCCCGAACCAGTGGTTCAGGGGCTCGGGTACGGATCAGGGGCAAAACGTCGAGTGCGCCTCGCTCGCCGAGATGCTGCTGGCCTGGCAGAATGGTGGCTTCTGGCAGTTCCTTCAAATCTGTGGATGTGCCTTCTTCGCTGAATGTAATGAACAGTCGCGGGCCCATCGTCACGGAGCAGGGCAATTCAATTGTGGTCTGTTGCCCGGGCCCGAGAGTGGGACGCCCTTTGAGCTGCAATGTTGCCGAAGTGCTCAGATTCGTCAGCTCAATCCGGTTGGCTTCCCGGACTTCGACCCGCAACTGACGTCTGGAGACAGCGAGTTCAGTGGTTGCCGCGACAATCAGACGTGTTCCCTCTGGTGTCGTGATTGTCTGAAACGGTTCCGGCTCGCCGGGTTGTTGGCGTCCCAGTTCAATCTGCTTGCCAATCAGCGGCATCCCGAACACAACCTGATTGTCGGAGATGATGCTGATGTGGTAACCCATGTCCCTGTTCAACTCTTTCGAATTTCCGGCATTGAGTCGGTTCAATTGTATGACGGGTTGCGGTCCATCCGATTGCGGATGTCACCAGTTGAGGGACGCTTTACAGCCGATGCTGATTTATTAGAAGCCTGGTTAGTTAGCCCATTCTGGGGGAGCAAACAAGTGTTCCACTGTGATCTGGAAATCTGGAAGTGCAGGCTCTCCCTGAAGGACATCGTTGACTTCGAAACGCCGCGTTGCCGTTGTGATTTGATTGACGATATGCACTGACTGCTGGATTGGGTCGACCAGCCAGAGCGAGGGAATTCCATGCCGTCGGTAAGCAGTGATTCGGTCATTGATCGTCCCGCGTCTGTCATGCGTCGACAGTAATTCGATGACGAGATTTGGGACGGTCGACGCGATTTCATTATCTGTTTCTGCAAAGCGTTCTCCTTGTGTGAAGTAGCTGATTGCAGGAAACAGAATCGTGTCTGGCCTGTGCTCGACGTGAATTCCAAGATCGAAACAGGCATAGCCGTGCAACGTGCGGTGCACATACTTCGACAACGCCTTGGAAAGATTGAGCACCGTGGTCCCGTGTTCCAGATCAGGAGGATTAAGTGACACGGGAACGCCGCGAATCAATTCAGCCCATTGGCCTGCATCTGGAAGTTCGCTGCGCTGTTCAAGAAATTCCTGACTGCTCATCAAACGTCGCACTGTCGCCTCGCTCATTTTCCTATAAGACGAACATCAATCGAGTCCCTGTTTGTATTGTAGAGACCAGATTGAGGGGGCGTCTGCCAAGAACTTTCAAATCATCAGGAATTTCATGGGCAGGCGAATTCGTTTCCACGAAGCACCGGATCGACAGTCCGGGGCCTGCCAGAATTGCACTTTCACCTGCTCACACAACACGACGCTCTTTCTGGAGCATTTATAGAAATCATGAAGCGAATCTGGCACGCGGGATTCAATGTTTCTCCTATCGAGAAGGCTGCTGCGCGGCCACATGATAGACCGATACGGTCTGAAACGGCCTCAAGACAAAATTGGGCTGACCTGCAGGGCAGTCCAGGTTTGCACCACTTTGCCCGGCGGAAGAATCTGCAGACCTGCGTTGATGTCGCGCGGTTCCAGATTGATCGCATCGGTGACGCAGGTGTACGGCTCAATGCAAACCGCGTTTCGTCCTGGAGGAGTGTAGACGACAGCTTCTCGGAAGTATTGAGAATCGCAAATCTGCGTTAACTGGATGCCAGCCTGTGGGTCGAGGATCGTGCTGCGGACCGTTCCGCCATCTGACTGCCAGCCTGTGAACACATCGTCAAATTTCAGATCACCGAATTGAGCCCCGGTTCTCAATGGAGCGTTGTTCTCCACCCCAATTCGTCGACCGGTGGGCAGGTAATCCTGCAATTCCCATTGTTCAGAGACCGGAACCTGCAGTTCGCATTGCGCGGCCGTGCTCTGTGGACCAAATGGCAGCCGGAAATACGCGTGTGTTCCCAGTCCCCACGGGAGTGGTTTTTTGTCGCAGTTGGTAATTCGAAACTGGCATTCGAGCCGACTCTCGGCAACTCGATAACGCACATCAAAAATGAAGTCCGCAGGCCAGCAGTTCTTTCTCTCAGGGGCATCGACCTTGAGATGAAACTGGCCTGTGACGCTGTCTTCTGTCTGGTTGATGACGCGCCAAGGGCGGTCATAACAGAACCCGTGAATTGCGTTCGGGCCATTCTCCGGGAGCGGAATTTGATAGTCCTTCTCCTCGAAGCGGAATTTGCCATCTCGAATCCGATTGGGAAACGGGAAGAGAATCGGAATCCCATATCCACTCGGGCGATACTGGCCGTTCAGGACATCATCTGGTGAATCGATAATCTGAACCGTCTGATCGTTCACTTGAGCCGAGAATGCGATGCAGTTGAATCCCAGATTTGGAGCGATTTCTGCAGCAGCATTGCTGTAAGGATCGACAATACGAATGGATTCGGCCATGACTCTGATCTCTTAATCGACGAGGAAATCGGGAATGCAACTCCCGCTGAATGACAGTGGAGTTGGCCCAGTTTCCCTGGGTTCACTTCATTGCAATGAGAAAACATTGTATTGGCGAAAATCGAAGAACGGCCGAAAGGAAAACTCCCGGCCGTTCTTTTGCATCAACTTTGATTAGCGACTGACTAGAACACCTTGTGAAATCATTTCCACACTTCCGCCACGCGGCGAGTTGCGTTTCAATAAACGAACCGGCCGCTGCGCGGGCACTCGGTAGAGCAATCTGCTCTAGAGTGTTCCGTTCCATTGCTGGAAGCGGGTCATCAGTTCATTTCGCTGATCTTCCAGATCTGGATATTCCCAGAGCTGCTTCAGCGGATAATTTTCTGGAATCGGCTGTCCCTGCAGTTCGAGAGTATGCCGCCAGATGATCAATGCTTTCAATGCTTCTTCGACGATCTCTTCTTCGTCTGAGAGCAGCAGGTTCGTTTCAGGGTTCACCTGATATTCCTGCATGACTTGGGCGAGTTGAACAAGTCCTTGCTCCAGATTCACGCGGGCTCCATCGAAGTCCTGAACCTGACGATAAAGACGACGCCCTTCGGCAAGTCGATAGCGAGCCAGAGTCATGGTTTCCCGCTTTTCGATGTCGCAGTGCAGCTTCCAGTACGGGTAGGAAGTCATCTTGCGATAACGATCCTGCCAGTCTTTCTTCTGCTCGAAAGGAACATTTTCTTCCTTGGCAATCGCTTCAAGTTCTTTCAAACCTGCTTCGTCGTTCTCAAGCAACAGAACCCCGAATCCAGCGGACATGAATTTTCGGCGACCGTAATCGCCTGTCCATTCATCATAGGCCTGATCCCAGGCTGCCCGGACCTGTTTGGCCCATTCCATGTAAGCAGCTTGAACCTGTTCAGGTGACATTGCGTCGAGATCGGCCTGTACGCCGTCTTTCTGCATTGCCTGGGCATAGGACATCAGAGAACGGTACGGGTACGCCAGGAACAGCGAGACGTCCATAATGTGCTGCTCGACACCTTTACGTTCGAGCAGATTGTTGGCGTCCTGATACCATTTTCTGGCGACCAGATAATGGTCTTGATGTTCCGGGTTGATGTCTTCGTCCGGTCCGCCCTTCCAGCGATTTGTGTCTGGATCGGACAGAAAGAACTTACGATAGGTTTCCTTCTCGTCTGCGTTTCCGAGTTTGGTCCCCAGGAAGGTTCCCATGTCGAAGTACAGCTCGGGAACGAGTCGGTTTCGTGAAACACCTCGTTGCAAGAACTTCGCCCCTTGCTTGACCCAATAGTAACGGTCAGCAACTGCGTCGCACTCATTCGAGACGTTGTAGGCCAGATTCCATGCCTGAAAACGCCAGACGGACTTGAAGTGTGGCTGCAGCAGAATGATCGATTCGACTGTCTGCTCAAGCTGAGAGAAGTCTTTGCGATCTTTGTATTCGTCTGCTTTGGTCCAGAGAACGCTGGCAGCGACTCCCCGCATTCCCAGCAGAACGAGATTCATCGTTGCACTGGTCGGGTCCACGTCGCCAAGGCTGGCTTCTCCAAGGTCGTGCTTCGCTCGCAGGTGTGCGAGTGAAATACCGTCGGTTGCCCCTGCCTTGGTGGAGGGGGCACCGAGCAAAATGATTGGGATAAGCAGCACAACAGCGGTGCTGGCATACAGGATCTTCCGTTGCCGGACAGTGAGCTGATTCATCATTTGTGTTCAAGCTCCCGTAATTGCAAGCTGAAGTAACCGAGGATGACAAATGGAATGAAAAACGCGACGGTGATCGCCAAGCTAGGGAGCAGCATTGATCCCCACGGGACATCGAAGCCATTCGCAGGGTATTCGCTGGTATTGAAGTAACGGAGGTCCGGGATCATGGCATTGACGATTCCCATCATCCCAAAGATCCCTTTGTCGAGGGTTTTGATCACAGTCGTCCCGATGTTGTCCGGAAGTGGACTGACTTCGTTCATCTGGGTCAGCAGACGATACATCGATTCAAATGATCCCCCTCCGATCGGACCTTCCTGAACGGCGAGGCCATCCAGAATCTTCTGAATCCGAGTCCGGAAGACGAACCCGATGAAGATCAGGCTGCTTGTCAGAATGGTGGCGACAGGGCCCTTAACAAAGCAGCTGCTTGTTGTGCCGATAATGACGATCAGCATCAGCAGCAACCACAAACCAAGACACGCTTTACTGTAAGTCGCGAGGAATGTCCGATCCGGCATACGGATGAACATGTCGTGGTGTGCGACTCCGATGTATTGCTGCGATTCGACCGCACCGACTTCGACAGTCAGTTTTCCGTCGTGAATCAGGTCATCAAACAGATTGACCTTTTTCTCTGGAGCATTGATGTCATAAGTGTCACGGTAAACCAGATTTTCATCGAGCATCACCGTTGTTGAATCTGCGTTTGCTGAGTGCTCTTGAACCTGATAGGTCCCGACAGGCACCCGAAGTTTCGTCTTTGGATTATAGAGGGAAAGTGTGTACCGCAGTTGCTGATTGACGTCCCCTTTATAGGTACGGAATGCTTCGAAGGATTGTTCCAGTCGGAGCTTTCCTTCCTTCTTCAACTGAGGAACATTGAGGTTCTCGAACGTCCAGATGGCACGGGCGTTTGTTCCCCCTTCAATGAAGCTGCGGTAATCCCAGATGTCGCCGACGTTAAGCCCTTTGCCTGAGACACCGGTTCGGTCGAGGAACTCAAGTGAGGTGGCATAGTGCGGAACGCGGGCAATCAGTTGGTTCTGAGCTTCTGCCGGGACTTTTTGCCAGATCCAGAAGTAACCAAAGATTGAAGTCAGGGCGAGGATCAGAGTCAGAACGCTGGCATAACCAAGCATTCGGCCGAGCACGATTTCGCTGCGTCGCACAGGTTTCGTGACGACGGTATGCAGTGATCGGGCTTTAATGTCTGCCGGAATTCCCCAGCAGGCGACCAGCAGTGCCATCACGATCAGCAGGAAGCTCATTGCAGTCATCACGAAGATGATGAATGGCTTGGCGATGCGGTCCGAGGATGCTGATCCGAGGAACCAACCTGCGAACATGAAGAGAAACACGAACAGCACGCCAATCATAAAGGCTTTGCGCCGTTGTGCTTCTTTAAACGTCAAAATCGCAATCGCAAGGATGCGTTGCGGGGCTAGGAAAACTAAATCGGTAAATCCCCGTTTCAGTGTCAGTGCAACGACACGTGGCCCTGATGATCCGTATGCAGCCAGCGAGGCAACAAGTCCGACCATCAACGCCACACAGGTACTGGCGACCAACACCAGTAACCAGTGCAGGATTCCCTGTATCAGGTTAAATGAGGCAATCTCTACGACCATCGGTCAGCCTTCGAATGTGATTTTCCGAGGTGTTTGAAAGCAGGGATGAAACGTAATTCTCTACGTCGGGTTGTCATCAGGCTGCTTGTGGGAAACACGTTCTCGAAACGCCTGTTGAGGTATATGGAAAACCTGAAAATCCCGTTCGTCTGCGTGAGGCTGTTACAAGTATGAAGCGAAGGAGTCGCGACATTTCCTGAGTCTTTTCTCACAGCAGACAGGTGATTTTCTACGAAGTTGCCTTTTCGGTTGTCGGACGTTCGCCTGGTTCGAAGCGACGGCCTGGACGTTTTTCGCTCTCGGAAACGGTATGGAGGAACAAGTCTTCCAGTGTCGTGGTCGGGTGCGACACTTTCTTCAGGTTCGCCCCATGGCGAGCCAGAACCTGTTCGACGTCCTTCAACGCGTCCGGGCTCAGTTCGCTCGTCAGAATTTGAGTTTCTTCGCGGGATTCCAGCAGTTCCTGAACGCTTCCGATCACTTTCAATTCTCCGCGGTAGAGAATTGCGATTCGGTCGCAAACGTCCTGCACGTCGGCCAGCAGGTGACTGCACATCACCACTGTTTTGCCTTCTTTACGCAGGTCAAGAATCATGTCTTTCATATCTCGGGTTCCAAGCGGGTCGAGACCGCTTGTCGGTTCGTCGAGGAGAACCAGTTCCGGGTTGTTGATCAGCGCCTGAGCGAGACCGATACGGCGAGTCATCCCTTTGGAGTACTCTTTCAATTGTCGGCGACGGGCTCCGCCTTGCAGTCCGACACGTTCAATCAGTTCGTCGCAACGTTTCTTGCGCTCAGCGGCGGACATCTTGAAGAGGCGACCGTAGAAATCGAGCGTTTCGTCTGCGTTCAGGAAGCGGTAAAGGTAAGACTCTTCCGGCAGATACCCGATGCGTTGATTCTTTTCGACGTCGTGAGCGGGACGCCCGAGGATCTCGACTGTTCCTTCTGTCGGGAAGAGAAGTCCCAGGAGCAGTTTCAGTGTGGTTGTCTTTCCTGATCCGTTTGGCCCGAGCAATCCGAAGATCTCTCCTCGTTTGACTTCAAGGCTCAGGGAGTTCAAGGCTTTGACTTTGGGGCGTCCCCAGAAGTCGCGATAAACCTTCGAAAGATTGCGAATCTCGATGACGTTGTCGGACACGATGGTGAATCCCCCTGCTTCTGTCACGCAGTCGGCGGCTTTGGCCGGCAACGGAACAATGAATCAGTATCTGCAGAACGCAAAAAACAGGAAATAATGAACACTGGTCAGTTCTGCCGTCCTTTAAATTGGAAAGCAGGAACTCATTGGAAAACAGGACACCAATAATAAGCCATCCGTGAAGGGGAGTGCCGTTGTCGATCGCTTTGAATGTCACCGAATTTTGGTGAAAATTTTCAGTGAAAACGAAATTTGGAGCGAGCGACTTCGGAACTCAAAATTCGCAATGAGAGTCCATCTCAGGCGACATCAATAAAAATACTTCATGTGGTCTACTTTACGGGGCCTTCATGTCGCTTTCAAGAAACGCGCAGCTTGGTTGCCTCAAAGCGTCTTATTCGGACAAAATTTCCGGAAGAATCGAAGAATTCACTCCTGTGTTGGCTTTGGTTCCTCCCGGTTCATATTATTGTGGACGCCTCCCGATCGGTTCTTCTGGTGATCTGGCATTCTTTGGGTGTTTGTATTTGAGCCAGAATTGTCCACATTGGGGGCAGCGGGTGCTTGACTTCGCTACCACCGGGCAGGATTTGCCTCAATCCGGTGCAATCTCGTGACGCAGTCTTAAACTGTTCGTGTTAATTTTGGAGGAACGACCGGTGATCGGCGGCCCTTTGCTCGTTCGAGACTTGCTGACACTGCCGCGAAATCCAAAGCATTTCGGGCTTCGAGCCGGTTATGTTGCGACCCTTTGCATTCTGATTTATACCGGAGCACAGACCGCTGCCGGGCTCTCGCCGATGCGTGGACTGGGAGATATCGCCCAGTTCGGGGCCTCAATCTTCGGGGTGATCTGTGTTTTTCAGATGGCCGTTGTGTTGGGAGCAGCCTTATTGCTGTCGGCGGGAAATGTCGCTCAGGAGAAAGATCGCAGAACATTGATTCTGCTGCTGATGACGGATCTCAGGGCGGCTGAATTGGTCATCGGAAAGTCGCTGGCCAGTATTTTGCCTGTCGCAGTGATGCTCGTCGTTTCGTTGCCAGTGTTGTGTTGCCTGCGAATGTTGGGGGGGATCACGCTTTCACAGATCATTTGGGTGGAAGTGTTGTGCGCTGTGACTTGTCTGACAGCTGCAGCCTGGGGGACTCTCGTTGCCTATTGGCGGGAAAAAACCTTCCAGATTCTTGCAATTACGATTCTGGGGGCAGGGCTGTTTATTGGGCTCGCAGAGGCTGTGTATGGTCTGGCTGGACCTTCCAGTCTGATTGGGCAGATTGCAGGAGGGTGTGATCCGTTTCGTGCATTGCACAAAGTGCTTCACCCGCTCACTTACAGCCTGCAGGGGGGAATTCCTCCAGTCGACGCGACCCTTTCTGTGATTTCGCTGGGAACTCTGGCGATTGTGATGTGGGGTTTTACCTGTGTGATGGTACGCGTCTGGAATCCGTCACGGGCGATGTATATTCAGGTGGATGAGAGTGAAACTGAGGACCTCGAAAAGGCCCCTGCGACAACGGCGATTAAACCGAGAAATGTCTGGGCACACCCGATTCTCTGGCGGGAAATCTGCACTCAGGCGTATGGTCGCAAAGTTGGGCTGATTAAGATCGCCTATGTGATCTTTGCTGTCTTTTGCGTTCTCTGGTTGAGTCGTCTGCCATCCGATACCCCGATGGTGTTCGGAGCAATTTCCGGCACAGGGCTGGTTTTTGTTTTGCTCTCGCTGGCATCGCTGATTTTGGTAAATGCTCAGTCTGTGACGTCATTAACGTCAGAGCGAGATGGGCAGACTCTGGAACTTCTATTGGTGACGGAGATTACCCCCAGTGAGTTCATTTACGGCAAGTTGTGGGGCGTGCTCTTTAATACAAAAGAGCTGATAGCGATTCCGCTGCTGCTGGTGCTGATGAGCTTTCTGAGATCCGAAATCTCAGTGGGCTCGTTCATTTGTATTGCTCTGTCGTACTGCACGTTGATCCTGTTCTCGGCAGTGCTCGGATTACATTCTGGCATTTCGTTTCAGGCTTCGCGCGCGGCGATTCTCAACAGCCTTGGGACAATCTTCTTCCTGTTTATCGGGATCTTTGTCTGCATGATGTTGATTGTGGAAGCGAGAACGAACTTCGTGCTGCAGTTGCTCCCGTTCCTGGTCTTTATTCTTGGGGGAAGTCTCGCGCTGGGAACATCGCTGACTCATCAGAACCCGTCTCAGGCACTGATGCTCGCTGCTGGAGCGTTGCCGTTTGTGACGTTCTATGCCGTGGTAAGCTTCTTGCTCGGAGATGCACCGGCAGTTTGCTTGTCGATCCTGGCAGCTTACGGTGGAACAACTCTTGCGATGCTGGTGCCTGCCGTCAGCGCATTCGACGTTGCTCTCGGAAGAACCGTGAACGACCGCGGTTAGAGTGCGGCTTTACTGCCTCTCGCGATTACGTGTATTGAACCCCGGAATTAACGTAGCGGGAAAATCTCTACATCGACGCCGGGTGAGTAAGCGATGTGATCTGGTGGAAGCCGGCACTGGGGGAGTCCATCAAGTTCGTGCAGTGACGATTCCCAGCAGTGCAGCGAAGCAGGTTGAATCGGGTAGGGGATATGATGGACCTGCCCGGTGAAAATTTTCTTGTTCGCGATCTGGCTGAACAGGAGGTATCGCTCAAGCAGGAAGAAGTAGAGTGTCCCCGGCGCTGCAGTGCGTGTCGGATGGTCGTGGCTTACCGAGTAGCGAAAATGTGAGTCGTTCTCCAGTGGCTGACTGAAGCGTCGGCAGCGGTAGTGAATGACGCGGTCGTTCTCCTCTTTCTTCTTGGCAGCTACGGACATTTTCGCCCAATGGTAGGGAAGTCCAAATGTCCATTTTGCGATCTTCACAGCAGTCAGGCGATCTGCGTTGAGAGAGGTGAACCAGACACCGGGGAGTCCTTGTTCATTGACGGCATAAGTCCGTACGTTGAGCTCAAGGAAATCTGAAAGATAGGGGATGGCCGGTAATCGACTTGGGCGAATGCGCCGCATCTTGAACGGGACGATCGCGAACCACGCATCCCCTTGAAATATGTCGACAGTTAACCCCGGTGGTAGCAAGGCCTGGATCAGTGCAGGGTCGGCTTTCCAGTGTAGGAAAAGCAACTCCCGCCACGACTGAAACATGGACGGCCTCTCGTCTGGGCGAATTCGAACATCCAGCCGCGCCTGTTCAAGTTCGGATTGTTTCAGCGGAGAAGTATGGCTCATTACCGACTAAGGGTTCCTTGGCAAGTCAATGGTGCTTCTGCTTATGAATACTATCTCTTGCGAATGAATTAGGCGTCAATATTGTTCGTGCAATTTGTGACGCCA
>JBEBTF010000021.1:0-33864 GCA_040393865.1 Planctomicrobium piriforme
AGTTGCGTTTCATCAATCGAAATGGCCGCTGCGCGGGCACTCGGTAGAGCAAACGGCTCTAGTCTTTTCGGCCGCTGTGATTCACTTTGGGCCAGTATTTATCGAAGTCAAAGTGTGGGCTGTTGTCACCGTCATGGCAGCGGACACAGGTTTCGTTTTTGGCTTTGGTCAATGTCAGGCGAATTGATTCGCGGCCTGAAATCATCTCCGGTGTGACCGGAGTTCCTCTCGTCCAGGCGGTTTCTGCTGCAACATGCGCAGCCCCGGGCCCGTGACAATTCTCGCATTGCTGACCAGCGAGCTTTGGAGTTTTCTCCATGTCGATAAAGCCGGATTCATATCGCAGCGCGCGTTGTGGGTCCCAACCTGTGACATGGCATGCGAGACATTCCGGGTCAAAGATGCGCGAGACCCAATCAGCCTCTTTTCCTGGGCGTCCTTTTTCCAGGCTGTCAAAAGCGTGTGCGTGTTTAGAGTTCTTCCAGACGTTATACGCGTGGGTATGACAGGTTTTGCAGGCGTCGACTCCGACGAAGGAACCACTCTGTGGGTTAGGAATCGCGTGGGCTGACAGTTCTGGCCAGGCGGCTTTGAGATCGGCCTGATAATCACGCATCAGGTCGATCATCGCAGGCAGATCGGTGAACTGGTCGACGCTCAACGAAACGATTGTCGATTTGAACGACTTGTCAGGGTACAGCCCCACCACTGCGGCATTTTTTCCTTTACGTCCCACTTGGACCAGAAGTGTTTTGCCAATATAGACCGGTTCCAGCCTTGGGTCCTCTGCACTGCCTGCCGTGACCACGATGTTGAAGTCCGGGAACTCTTTAGCAAGGGCCTGAGATTCTTCAATACTCGATGCTGACAACAGCATAAGGAGATCCACCTTCTCGGCCTTCAGTGAGTCAATGACTTGAGGCAGGACTGTTCGAGGATCATCAATTGACAGTTCATTGGCATCGCGCAGTACACCTGAGTTCTCGATCGATTTCTTTGTGCTTTCGCCGGTAACAGACACGACTCCGATCTTGAGGCCGCCTGACTCCATGACTCGATACGGAGTCGGTGTTCCCAAGTCTTTGGAACCGAAGATTGTCACGTTACTGCTGAGGAATGGGACGTCGAACCCTGATTCAGCAGAGAGATTGGTGAACTGCGTGAAGAGCCCTTCTGCACCGAAGAGCAGTTCCTCTTTTCCTAATGCAATTCCTTTGTAGCCCAGTGTGTTCAGCCCCTTAAGAATCGAGGCAAACTTGATTTTGGTCTGAGGGTAATTGATGCGGGCATCATTGAGTGAGCCGCCGATGTCCAGCGCGGCGACTGGCCATTTCTTTTCTTCTCGAAGCTGGCGGAGGAGATCGCCTCTCATGGCAAACCCGCCGGACTGTCCTTCTGTGCAGCCACAAGGCTCCAGATATCCGTGAATATCGCCAGTGAAAACGAAAGCCGTCTGAGGGGGACGCCAGTCGGGAAGTAACGCTTTTTTCTCCCCTGTGGAGGTCGGTTTTCCTCCGTCGGCAGGTGGGCCGTCTGTTTTGGTTTGTGGGTTGCAGGCGCCAAGACAGGCCAGCATCCAGAGTCCAGCCAGACCACCAATCAACGGACGTTTCAGTGGTGAGCCGGTCGGGGATGAAAACCGCATGACGTACTCCATTCCTCAAAATAAACGCGAGAACGATCCGTGTTGTAATCTCGAAAGTTGGCCCGTTGTCGAACTGCAGGATTGTAGCGAATGCAGCAATTCCACGTCAGCCTGCTCCAGCTTGGAAATCACGCTGATTCCGCTCTTCTCCCGAGTCAACTGGTCGCGAAGAGAAATTGTATCGGAATGTCAAAAGTTGTTTCTGAATTTTGGTTTACGGTTGCTTCGCTTCATTCAATGAAACATTTTTGGACGCAAATTGCCGCTGATCTCTGATATTGAATCGCATGAGAATTTACTTGTGAAGGTTGATGAAAAAGATTCATGTAAACGTGTGAATTTGTTGATGTGATTTCGGATTTCTACGGCAGATTCTGCTGAAAAGCCACGTTGACTTTGACGGTTAGTGAAACTCATTCATTCGTGTTGAAAAATGGAAATGGTCCGGCCGGAAATGTCGATGCGACATATCACCATGCTTCGTTGCGATTGCGCTCACATCGCTGCGAAAACGCTCCGGCACGCTTTGCCGTAACCATCAACATCACCGTTGATCTGCTTTTCTCTCGCCATTCTTGGCGAGTTATGCGTTTACGTTCTTAGCTCAGTGGCGGAGTGCTCCCGCTGGCTGCGCAGCATTCAGATCCCGGAGTGGACACTGATGCGCAAAGTGATGTCGGCGGCTTGGATGCTTTCATTGGCATCCATGCTAGGAATCGTCCCTGTAACTCAAGCAGGAGAAAATCAACAAGCGGCTCAGGCAGATTTGATCTTCAATGCTGGTGAACCTTCGCTGATTCAGCAGATGAGCCATGACAATTGTGCGATTGATGCCTGTGATCCAGTCACGGGTGACGCCTGTTACGCTACATGCGTAGGAAATAAGTACTGGTTCGGTCCGGATGAAGCCTGGGATCTGGGGGACACACTGTTCGCCCCTGATTCAGGGTGGGATATCGGCGGCCATGTTCAGTTCGGCTACAACAATAAGTCGGACGGAATGTTCAACAACGTTCCAGGCAAGTTCCAAAACCACCAGTCATGGTTGTTTCTGGAAAAGGTGGCTGACGGAAGTAACGGACTCGGGTTCGGGGGCCGTATCGACTTCATGTACGGGGTCGACGGTACTGATACTCAGGCCTTCGGTAACGATCCAGGTGTGTTCGACTATCAGAATGGCTGGGATCACGGGATCTACAGCTTTGCGATGCCACAGTTGTATGCGGAATTCGCATATGGCGACTGGTCGATGAAGGTTGGTCACTTTTTCACATTGCTGGGTTATGAAGTGGTCCCTGCAACAGGGAACTTCTTCTATAGCCATGCAATGACCATGTATAACAGTGAAGCGTTTACTCACACCGGTGCGTTGAGCACATACTCTGCTAACGACAATGTTACCTTCTACGGAGGTTGGACATTGGGGTGGGATACAGGGTTTGATCAACGCTACGGGGGGAGCAACTTCCTGGGCGGTGTTAGTATTGCCGCAACTGATGACCTGACATTTACCTACATTATCACTGCAGGGGATCTCGGGAACATCGGCGAAGGGTATACTCACAGCTTTGTTTCAGACTGGAATATCACCGATCGATGGGAATATGTCTTCCAAAGCGATTTGACTGCTGTGAAAGCAAACGGCGGCGGAAACTATGACACCGTTGGTGTGAACCAGTACCTCTTCTACACGATCAACGACAGATACAAAGTCGGGGGGCGTGCTGAATGGTGGAAGCAGAATGGGACTTCATACAATGCCGTTACAGGCGGTGTGAATATCACTCCTATGGCGAATCTCGTGATTCGCCCGGAAGTTCGCTATCAGTGGAGCCCAAGCGATAACGCGACGGCTGTACCAGTGAATCAAGGCGCAATCTTCGGGATCGATGCGATCTTGAAGTTCTAGTCCAATACGAGTGCTCAAAAAGAAACGCAGAGACACGTCACTTGGATGTGTCTCTGCGTCTTTGGGCTTCTGACGGGTTAGCCTGTTGTGCTATTGAAAAAGCCCGTGTGGCGGACGCATCTTTGAACTGAGTTGGAAGTCAAAAGTTGATCCCCCCGGTTCCACCTTTGCCCCCTGAACAATGATGTTGGGGTTGAACACCGTATAGACAGGTGGCATCTTCTCAACAATATCCATCTTCCCTCGGTCTGCTCCATCTGGAATCGGAGATCCATCCGGGAGAGTCATCTGGGAAAAGGTAACCCCGTAATCTCCGACCGGACAGCCAGGTTTCCCGGAGTAATCGGTGACGGTGAATTTGCCTTCTTGGTCGGAGACTGCAAAGCCTCCGTTTCCTTTTGTGCCGGGGGTTGGATTAAACATGAGTGTGGCTTTGACCAACGGTTTTCCATCCATGTATACGATGCCTGACACTGGGACGAGTGGTGGTCCTGGATCCACTTTTTCACCGCATCCAGATGCAAGTCCTAACAGAAGGCAGGAAGCAAGTAAGGTCGAAGTTGCGGAAAGATTGAGGCCGAATTGCTTGAATGTGCGCATGGTGAAGCTTCCTGCAGTGGATGCTTAAGGCTGGGATAAATGCGGTGTTGGCAATCTGAGGAATGGGCGTCACATGACCTCTGTGAAACCGATCCTTAGAATTAAAAATGAGTAAGGAAGAAATGTTCGTACGGGACGAACATTTCTTCCGTCGCGTGTAAGTTCATGGAACGAGAGTTTGTTGAATCACGGTTTAGAACTCGCCAAGAACGACACCATCAGCGATTCTTGACAGTCCTGTTCGGATGGTTGCGTCAACGCTTTTGCCGAGGAATCGGACGGAACCATCTGCCAACAGAACATAGCAGCCACCAACATGAGAGCTTCCAGGTAAGCTGTAAGAACCGAGCTTCCCAACCATTCTTGCCCGAGCATTCGGAGTCGCATCCCAGCTACAGCAGATGTCATAGTTGATCCCAACACCCGTTCCGAGATTGACTCCATTACCAGCATAGACGCTGCATCCCCAATAGTTCCCGGTGCCGTCGTGAACTTCACGAGTGGTCTCAACAACCATGGCGGTGTTGCTTGTCCCATCTCGGCAATCTCGAACACCTGATTTGGAATTCTCTCCAAACAACCCACGGGTTGCACTGCTTTCGTTGCCCCAAATTGCACTTGGAGCTGTACCTGATCCGCTGACGCTGAATCCGTAGTTAATCAATTGGCTACCAGCCAACCCGCATCCGTAATTTGGTGAAGCTGAGTTGTAGGTCATTTGCCCTGCATCGCTCGGACAGGCAAAGACTTGAAGAATGGTACGAGACAAGCCAGCGTTTGCAGCGATGGCAGCAGGTGTTCCTGCGACAGTTCCAGAACTCGTTGAGCTCCATGATTCAAACAAACTGTCTCTATAAGCTGCGCTATGGTCGTACTTGGCGTAAAGAGGTGCCTGGTCGAGGAATGGGAGAAGATGAACCCAACCGGATTGGTTCATGATGATGCTGCCAGCGGTTGTGAATACTCGTGGGTTGTGTGCAGTTCCATAAGGAAAGACGCTGTGCACGTCATGGTAGTTGTGAAGTGCGAGGCCAAACTGCTTGAAATTGTTTTGACATTGTGACCGCCGAGCAGCCTCACGCGCCTGCTGGACCGCCGGGAGAAGGAGTGCAATAAGTATCGCGATAATCGCGATGACCACGAGAAGTTCAATAAGCGTGAACCCGCGCCGACAAAACGACTGCATGACGATTCCCTTTCAGAACGAAGTGAAAAATCAACAATGAAGTAACATGTATCAAAGTGCTTGGTGCGCAATGGGATCTTCCGCAGAACGATCACCTGGATCAGGTTTGAACCGTTGCGAAACGACGCCCAGTGATATTTGAAATCAATCCGAGCCAGATGGTTTTGTCTGAATCGGAGTGGAGATGAACGATAGAAATTCAGTCAGCGAGCACTTTGGTGTTACGGAAATGTAACGAAAATGAAGAGCTTGGAACTGGCAATGATATCGGCGTTAACACGTGGTAATGTCTAAGGCCATTCCGAGTTGCCGTTGAGTTGTTTCACGGCAACCGGAATGGGGGGTACTCTGTCTGCGGTAAATTGTCCAGTTTTGCGGACGATATTGAAAACTGAAACTCGCTTTGCATGCAGGCCTCAGGAGCAATTCTATGAGCGTGTGAATAGTGAATCCGTCACGGTAACCACAAAAAGAGAAGCGTTACTTGTGGTGGCGAAATGTTGCATCAGCACTGTTTGATTTTAAACTCAACGGTTTAAGTGTGTCAATAAATGCTTAGTACATTTACCATCTGCAGTTGTATGGATTGTTCGTTTGTTTTAGTGGATGTTGCGTGTATGTGCGCGGTGCTGGCGGGAAGTCCGTCTTCCATTGTTAAAGATGCCATCTGCAGTGTTTTCTGCATCGGGAATCCTGCGGTGAAATCACGTCTCTTCGTTGCAGCGTTATGTGGTAGACCTGTTTCCTGCCATTGCGGGGTCGGTGATTCCCCAGTTGCCGGTTTCAGCACGTCCGGCATATCGCCAATGAAAAGTTGGGTCGTTCTCTACCGTCACCGAGATGTCGTACCACCCTGCACTTTCTTTGTGGCTGATACTAACTCGTTGCGTGTCGTTCCCGTTGACGATTTGATTTATCGATAAATTTCCGTAGGTGCGATCTTTGATGTTCAGTGGGATTTTTCTGGTCGGACTGTGATTCACAATCTGAATAGAAGCGTCAGTTGCCATAGAACCGACAGTTTCATGGATGTCATGAAACACGATGCTGAGGTCTGGGGAGTTTGGACCTCCACGGAACTCGCGGTAAAAGCCGTTTGGCCCATAGACGCGGATGCTGTATTGACTGTCTTTGAAAGACTTCAGATCCCAGCTGTCTTGAACAGTTTTGCCTGGCGCGACCGCATAATGCCGAACAGTCATGTGGTTCTGTGTCATGCCGTCTTGAGTGTCAGCATAGACGATGAACGGGACGCCGGAGGACTGTTCCTTAAACCGGTCATCCATGACAGAAAAGCGAATCGAAAACTGGCCTTTCGGCTTATCAAGTTGCCCATCCACCCGAATCTGGTACGGAAGCGGACAGGAGCGTCGGGTTCCTGGCTCCTGTTCCGGGAGCAATGATCGGGCGTCACGATTGCGGATCTGCTGAATTTCAGTGTCCGACAGCGGATGAAATCCTTCCGGGAGCTTTTTGAACTGTGCCCGATGAATTGTTTCAATGAACTCGTCTCGCTGAACGAAGTTTGAGAGTCCCGCGTCTGCTGCGTGGTCCTGTTGGAAGGAGGTCGTCAAATCACCGCAGATCGTTCTGCGCCAGTCTGAGATATTGCTTTCTTGAATATTCTTTCCGGTGCGGTGCGACAGTAACTTCTCAAGAAACAGAAGGACCGATGTGTGATCTGTGACATGAGAGTATACGCACCCTCCCCGACTCCAGGGGGAGGCAATCACCATCGGGACGCGAAAACCAAGTCCCATCGAGTTCCCCCGAACTGCCGATCGCGGTTTGTGTTTGCGATCCTGTTCCAACTCGACGAATTCCAGCGTCGTGTCGAGACCTTCGGACGTCTTCCCTGTGTTTGGGGCGGATGGATGCGGAACCTGAAATGGCGGAATGTGGTCGTAGTATCCGTCGTTCTCGTCATAGGTCAGAATGAAGATTGTTTTCTTCCAGACCTCGGGGTTCTGAGTCAGGATGTTCAACACTTCGGACAGATACCACTGTCCATACCATGCGGAACTTGGGTGGTCAGAGAACCGTTCAGGCGGAACGAGCCATGAAACGGTGGGCAGTTTGCCTTCACTGACGTCTTTGCGGAACTGGTAAAGAACGTCTCCCTTAGGGACTTTCACAGTTCGCTCTGTGTCGCCATCGTGATACGTGATTTCGTCGAGTTCGAGATAATCCGGATCGTTGGTATTCGTGCAGAAGGCCTTCTCGTGAATGGCCTTTTGATACGGGGTTAACTTCTCGTAGTTCTCGGCGGTGAACTCTTTGAGGTCTTTCTCGTAGCGAGCGTGTGCTGCCTTGGCAGTGCTGAGACGACTACGAATTTTGTCGGTCGCTTCGCCTTTCGGTGCTGCCTTGAGCTGGCCTTCCAGCGTCTGGATTTCTTCTGAAAGTTCCTTAACAATCCGGTCGAGGAACTCTCGGTGCCGTTTGTGGAATCGCACCTGGTATTGTGTGAACCATTCGATCGGGTTGTCTCCATAGTTTGAGAGCCAACGTTTCGGTTCGCCGCTTAATCCAGTCGGGACATCGAGTTCGTTCTGGTAGATCTTCCAAGAGATTCCGTTGTCTTCGAGACGTTCCGGGAACGTCTTCCAGTTTGTCCATTTGCCGTAGTCGCAATCTTCGTTCCGGACCAGTGCCGGCGAATCTGTCGATGGGGTTTCGCGGACGGTTCCGGTCCACAGGTGAAGCCGATTCGGCGTGGTTCCGGTCAGAGTCGAGCAGTAATTTTGATCGCAGACGGTAAAGGCATCGGCCAATGCATAGTAGAACGGAATATCATCTCGTGTGTGGAACCCGAGAGTGAGCGGCATCTTTGCGTAATCAGCGTTTCCAGATTTCTTGACTTCCAGCCAGCGATCATGTTTGCCGCCATTGGCTGCATCAACTTGATCGGCCCAGCCATGTGGGAGCGTGCCCATCCATGTAGATTTGGTCTCTTTAATGTCGAGACGGAACGGGACGAATTTCTCGCCGGTGGGGCTGGTCTGGACCCAGGCAGGGTTTCCATCTTCAAGCTGGATTGCCCGAGGATCGTTAAAGCCACGGACTCCCTGCAATGTTCCAAACATATGGTCGAATGAGCGATTCTCCTGCATCAGCACCACGACATGCTCTGCATCGAGATAGCTGGAGCCTTTGGCTGGCTCGATCGCCGCAGCACGCTTAATCGAATCGAAAATTCCTCCGCTCATGCTCGCGGCACCGGCAAGCATGGCAATGTCTTGGAGAAAGTGGCGACGTGTCTGCATGGTGTTCTCCGGAGTCTCGGCAATTCGTGACCGGGTGTGAGCTCGCGATGTTGTTCCGCGTTCGATTGTCCGGTGCGGTCGGTGTGCTTTGGTCGTGGTGTGTGGCGGCTGTCTTCGGCGAGTCGGGAGAAAAGTGACATAAGCCGACTCTGTTGTGTTGATACGTTAGCAAGTAGAGGCGAGAATACCCACGCTTGCTGAGAGAGATTCTGAAAGAGATTTGATGGCAGGATCGAATTCGGTTCTGTCCAGTGGATGGGGTGTCGGTTTACTGCTGCAGAACCTGAGAGAAGTCGACGTGCTCTATGAATAGAACTGAGTTGTTTCTGGCTGTCTGTTTCTGGGCAGGATTTTCGTCATCGCTCGTTTATGCACAGTCGGTTGAGGTTAAGCCTGCTCAGCCTCGCATCAACCGCTTTGTGGAGTTGATGGAATCTGGCAAACCAGCATTCGGGATCTTTTCGTCGAATGTGTCGACCAGAACGGGAGCAAGCGTCGCGAGTAGTGGGCTCGACTTTGTCATCATCGATCTGGAGCACTCCCCTTACGATGTCACACGACTGGAAGGCTACCTGCTCGGGATGCTCAATAAGTCAGACATCGTGAAGAACGGTTTGCAGACTCGAACTGTTCCATTTGTTCGAGTCCCTGCTGCCGGGCGGGAGCAACTGCAGTTTGTGATTAAGCAGGTGCTGGATCTGGGGGCGATGGGAATTGTCGTTCCGCATGTTGATACCGCAGAGGATGCACGCGCGATGGTTGAAGCGAGCCGCTTTCCTCAGATGAAAGGAGTGGCGGATTACGAACCCATCGGGAAACGGGGGGTCGGTTATGGTTGGGCAGCGCGATATTGGGGACTGAGCGGAGGTGAGTACTCGGATCGTGCTGATCTTTGGCCGCTTGATCCCAAGGGGGAGCTGGTTCTATGGGTGATGATTGAAACCAAATCGGCGGTTGAGAATTGTCGGGCAATTGCGGAAACACCAGGGATCGGGGGATTGTTTCTCGGGCCTTCGGATCTTGCGTTTTCGCTCGGGGTTCCGTTTGATGATCCGGCTGTCGAAGAAGCGATTGAAAAGGTCGCAGCAATTGGCCGCGAAACCGGCGTTCCACTGGGGACACTCTGCTCTGCTTCAGAAGTGGAAAAACGGATGTCACAGGGCTTCCGGTTTCTGGCCGTGGGAGCAGATTCTGGCCTGTCGCGTGGTGTTCAGGATGCCGTGAAGATTGGTCGTGAGTTCAAGCCGGCTGTGAAAAAGTGACGTGTGTTGATGGCAGCCTTTCGGTCCCCTGATCGCCCTCGATTTTGCGTGTATCCGAGCACGTCGGGTGACGCATGCGTGACGTTGGCTGCGTCACCTTGAGATTGAATGTTCTGACTGGGCAGTGCTATACTTCGCCTGAATGAGTCTTGAGGATTTCCCGGCTTCGCTGGGTAAAGTTGTCCTCAGATTGATTGAAATTTGATAGCCGCTGCTCCCCTCTCTGGATTGTCGCGAAGTTCGACAGGGAAGCATCACTTTTACCTGGCACGATGTTTGTTGTGCATTCAGGTATGGGGATGTTTGGCCTCTTTCTCGCGACAAATCTGTGTGTATTTCAAGTAAAAACCGAATCGTTCCCCTGAATCGCACTGGCCATGCGTGGGGATTCTGGTTTGATAAATCTGGAATTCACAACTCTTCAATCATCGCTGGATTGTTGGAACTGAACAATCATGCCAGGAGGCGTGATTTTCTCCATTTCCAGACTGCTCCGTCATCGTGTCCCGTCCATACTGAATGAGGGATTCGCTTATGCTCCGTCAAGGATTCGTGTTGTCTTGCCTGATGCTGTCGTTTGCCTGTCTGGCAACGCATGCACTGGCAGACGCTCCGGCCAAACGTCCCAATATCATCATCATTATGAGTGATGACATGGGGTACTCCGATCTTGGGTGTTATGGAGGGGAAATTCAGACCCCCGTACTTGACACTCTGGCGAAGGACGGAGTGCGATTTACTCAGTTTTACAATACAGCTCGTTGCTGTCCGACCCGAGCGTCATTGTTGACGGGGCTCTATCCTCATCAGGCTGGGATCGGGCACATGACAAACGACCGCGGGCACGATGGCTATCGCGGGAACCTCAGCAAGCAGGCTGTGACGATTGCAGAAGTGTTGAAGCCTGCCGGGTATCGCACCTACATGTGCGGAAAATGGCATGTGACATCGCAGACCAGGATCGATGGCGACAGGTCAAACTGGCCGGTTCAACGCGGTTTTGAAAAGTTCTATGGAACGCTGTTCGGTGCCGGGAGTTTCTATGACCCTGCCACACTGTGCCGTCAGAACGAGTTCATTACCTGCCAGAACGATCCTGAGTATCAGCCGGAAGAATATTACTACACCACGGCGCTGGCTGATAACGCGGTGAAGTATCTGCAAGAGCACAAGAACGAAAGCCCTGATGCTCCATTCTTCATGTATGTCGCGTTTACTGCTGCTCACTGGCCGATGCACGCTTTGGATAAAGACATTGCCAAGTACAAAGGCAAATTTAACGACGGCTACCACCAGCATCGACTCGCTCGTCTTGAACGGATGAAGTCGCTTGGCGTGATTACTCCCAATCTGGAGCTGACAGCCGGAGCGGAAGACTGGGATGCAGTGAAAGACAAGGAGTGGGAAGCACGTTGTATGGAAGTCTACAGTGCGATGATCGATTCCATGGATGCCGGAATCGGACGCATTGTTTCCCAGTTGAAAGCCAGTGGAGAACTCGACAACACCCTGATTCTGTTTCTGCAAGATAACGGGGCTTGTGCAGAGAACATGGGACGCAGCGACAATGGGAATGGCCCCAAGAATCTTAAAGCATTCAGCAAAGATGATCTGCAGCCTAAAGGTTCACCACCAATGCAGACCCGCGATGGGAAATGGGTGAAACAGGGACCAGGTGTCATGCCTGGACCTGCCGACACTTACATCGCTTATGGCCGCGGTTGGGCGAATGTCAGTAATACGCCGTTTCGTGAATACAAGCATTGGGTTCACGAAGGGGGAATTTCAACTCCGTTGATCGCTCACTGGCCTGCCGGAATTCAGGAGCAACGTCGAGGGGAACTCGAACACCAGCCTGGGCACCTCATTGATCTGATGGCAACATGCGTGGACCTCTCAGGAGCTCCGTATCCTGAAGAATTCGCAGGTCAGAAGATTCAGCCGCGAGAAGGCGTCACGCTCCGCCCGGCCTTCAACGGGCAATCACTGGAACGACCAGAGCCGATCTATTGGGAACATGAAGGAAACCGTGCGATTCGCGATGGAAAGTGGAAGCTGGTTGCCAAAGAGAACGAACCATGGGAACTCTACGACATCAGCGTTGATCGTATTGAGTCCAACAATCTTGTCGAGAAGGAACCTGAACTCGCCAGGAAACTGGCTGCTCAGTGGGAAGCCTATGCAGCACGAGCAAAGGTTTTGCCATTGGGAACATGGCGTGGGGATGCAGGTGGAGATGATAAAGGACCTGCCAAGAACCGTTTCGAATTGACTTCAGGGCAGACGCTGCAGCGTGGGCAGGCTCCGGCCATTGCGAATCGTTCGTTCGTTGTCACGGCAAAGATCGAAGTCGCTGACGAAAAAGCCGCTGGCGTTGTCGTTGCTCAAGGTGGGTCTGCTCTGGGATTCACAATTTATCTTCAGGATGGAAAACCGGTCTTCGCACTGCGATCTCCTGATCAGGTTTTCAAGGTGGAAGGCAAAACCGCGTTGACCAAGGGCGAGCACACCATCAAGGCGACGTTGACTCCAAAGAAACGTCTGCAACTGATTGTCGACGGCGAGCCTGTCTCGGACGAAGTGGACGCCGTCTTCCTCGCGAAGAAGCCAGTCGATGGACTTCAAGTTGGTGAGGATACCGGCGGAGCCGTAGGGGAATATGAGTCTCCATTTGAGTTCACCGGCACAGTGAAGTCGGTATTGATTCAGTTGCAGAAGGTTCAGGACTGACATTCATTTTGGGGTTCATGAGGAACAGTCAGAGTGGACCGTTGTCTGCTCGACGGAAATGAGTTGAGATCACATTTCAGGGAGAGTGTTGTGCTACAAATTTCGGTTCTGGAGATGCTCCGGAACATTGTTGATAAAGCAAACGTGCTGGGCTTGTCGGCCCTGGTTTTGACGGTTTCGAGTTGCCTCACTTTGATGGTAACAGAGTGCCATGCTGATTCAGGCAAGCAGCCAAACATCGTTTATCTGCTTGCGGATGACCTTGGGCGAAATGATGTCGGCTGGCGAAATCCGGCAATCAAAACGCCAAATCTGGACAAGCTCGCCAAGAATGGGGCTCAGCTTGATCAATATTATGTTCAGCCAGTCTGTTCGCCGACTCGCGCTGCTTTCCTGACAGGACGATACCCGATTCGTTACGGATTGCAGGTGGGGGTTGTTCGTCCCTGGGCTGAATACGGTTTACCACTCGAAGAACGCCTGTTGTCTCAATCTTTGAAAGCGGCCGGATACGAAACCGCAATCGTTGGGAAATGGCATTTGGGGCATATCGTTCCAGAGTACCTTCCAACAAAACGTGGTTTTGATCATCAATACGGTCACTACAACGGGGCTCTGGACTACTTCACTCATGATCGAGATGGCGGACATGATTGGCACAAGAATGACAAAGCCAATTATGACGAAGGGTATTCCACTCATCTGATCGGCAAAGAAGCGAGCCGGATCATTCAGGAACGCGATCGCAAGAAGCCGCTGTTTCTGTATGTTCCTTTCAATGGCGTTCATACTCCATTGCAGGTTCCAGAGAGCTATACCGCACCCTATGGGGAGTTCAAGAACCGCCGTAAGACCTACGCCGGGATGATCACGGCTCTCGATGAGGCCGTTGGCAAAATTGTGGCGGCGATCGAGGAACAAGGTGAGATGGAGAACACACTCTTCATCTTCTCCAGTGACAACGGGGGCCCAAATCCGGGACAGATTTCCGACAATGGCGAGCTTCGTGCCGGGAAAGGGACTGTTTATGAAGGGGGCGTACGAGTCTGTGCGTTTGCTTCCTGGAAAGGGAAGATTCAGCCTGCATCAGTCGTCAATGAGCCGATCCATGTTGTCGACTGGTATCCAACTCTGCTGAAACTGGCCGGGGCCAAGGTTGACCAACCATTGCCGATCGATGGACTTGATGTCTGGGACACAATTTCCAAAGGGGCACCATCTCCACGTCAGGAAACCGTTCTGAACATCACTCCGAATGGTGGTGCGATTCGTGTTGGCGACTGGAAGCTTATCCGGCGCGAACAAGCCAATGGTGGGAAAGGAAAACGACCTCCATTTGAGCTGTTCAACATCCGCGAGGACATTCAGGAAAAGAACGATCTCTCTGAGAGTCAACCGGAGAAGTTGAAAGAACTGTCTGCACGCTATGCGGAAATCGCCAAGAGCGCTGCGGCACCATTGACCAGTGGGAATGAAATGCCAGCAGGCTTCAAGGTTCCGAAAGTCTGGGGCGAGAAATAGTCTGAATCACGATTCAGAGCGTTGATGGTGGGTGTGGCGGTAGAACGCTATGCCCACCATTTTTTATTGCCCATAACTTTAATTGACTATGACCAATGCGGTGGTTTCAAAACCGACTGCTGCAGGAATCTGGGGGAGCGAAGCTCCTGCTGAGCCGCATGAGTAATCACTCGGTCTCTGGTTTACGGCTCGGCAGGAGCCTCGCCCCCCCGGTTGTGAAACGACTTCATGTCACTGACTGAGACGCCGCTTTTAGTTCTGATTTTCGAAGCTTTGCTATTGTGATTCCTCCAGCGACGGCAGCCAGTATGACTTCCGCCCCCCAGAAAACGCCGGGCCAAGGAGATGGCCATTCGCCGAGTTGCGAGACTCGATTCTGCAAATAGTCTTCAAACGATGGTGTAAACTGACGGAGTTCTTTAGCGTAAAGCTTTTGTGCTTCTGGATCGTTCTTGCTGGCTTCGCGCAGTGCATTCAAAATTTCAACATCTTGCGGGCGTTCTTTCGCTAATGCATGACGAGTCTGTTCAAAATGATAATACGACAGGACTCCCATGTTGATTGCCCCGGCGACGCAAAGGAATGCAGTGAGCCAGGGAAGTCCGCGTCTCAATTGAGGGCGAAGTTCATCAACGAGCCAGTTGAGGACGTAGCCACTCGCGATCCCGTAAACGACATAGAAAATGACCAGTCGCTTCAGGACAGGCGGGGCATACGAGGCGGTGACCGAGAGGACTCCGACGGCCAGAAAGCCGCTGAGCAGCCACAACGGGGTTCCCCATTTCGATATCGAACGTGGACTGGATTCAGTTTGAGAACTGGAGTCGTTACTGGAACTCGGTGCAGGCTGGTTACTGGTCATGCTGTGCTCCCGAGGTCTCTTTTGCTGGCGGAAATTTGACCCGCTTCAAAACGATGAAGTATCCGTTTGTATCTACCGGAACAACTTCCCATTGGTCGCGCTGATTGTGGAATTCTCTTGTCTCTTCAAACGACTTGATATCGCTGTAGCGGTGCCGCGTGTCGATCACGATGTAATCAGTGTCGTCAGGGACCTTGTCTTCATAATCAGCGACTTTACGCAGGTAATGGCTGTAATCGTATGAACGCTCATAATGTGTAAATCGCGGGTGGATAAAATCCGTTGACGCAACTCGGGCTGTTGTGGGAATCAGCGGCAGCACTTTTTCAAATTGCTTTGCCCGTTCACTCTGAACATAAAGTGATCTCCAATAAAACGGACTGCCAGAGTCCCAGAACTTGATCCCGATTGGAGACAACGAGAAGAAGATTCCTGTCACGAATGCAGAACACAGAATCCAAAGTCCCCGTTGTTGAATCAGTTCGGCCGTTGCCTGTTTGGTGTCGTTATTCTTTGGGAGAGCGATTCCCACACTCGCACACATCGCCCAGATGATGATGGGGATGATTGGGGCATGAAAATGGTGGAACGGGCCGGGAAACTCCCATGTCAGTTCGTTTGCTGCAAGGAGTGCAAAGAGCGGAAGGCCGACAAGGAGTCGACGCCATGCACGAAACGGCATTCCCGCTGGCTGCAGCAGGTGAAGAAAGAGTGCGAGCGTGCTGGCAGTGATCAGGTACTTCCAGACAAGGTCCGGGCGAATGATCAGGTTGATCACGACCTCAAATGCCGACTTCCCGAATTTCTGGAAGTAGCTGACGTAGTGAATCTCGCTGCCGGATCGGAACCACGGTAGTACGAACTTCACCACGAAAATCACATAGAGCGCTGCCAGAACACAAGTGACCAGTCCGATAATGATTTCGCGTCGCAAGTTTGTGGAAGGGGATTTCCTGTATTGCAACCCGCTCTCGATGGCGAGCCACAATCCGAGAGGAGCGATGACGACTGCGAAGTCTTCCTGACTGGAGAGTGCCAGCAGGAAGCAGAATGTCATGATTCCCCAGCGTCGTGCTTCCATTGCATTGATCGCGAAGAGCATAGCGGGAATGCCAAACGCACTCGGGCGAAACGTTTTCAGATCAATGGCAATATCGAGGAATTGCAAAGGGAAATAGAGCAAATAAGCGATGGCCAGGATCGCTGCTGTTCGCTCTGAAGAACTGTGTCGTCTGGCAATCAGGAAGACTGGAATTGCTCCAATCGCGAGTGCTAGTGAACCGCAGGTTTCCATGAAAAGATGAGACGGCCACAGCATATACAGAGGAAGCAGCAGCAGGTGAATGACCTGTACGTGTTCGCCCAGGAAGAGTCCTTGATCGAGGTAGCTGCGGAATCCTTTGCCGTGCAGGGTATTCCACAAATGTTCCTCGTACATCGACGAGTCCCCATGAGGAATCTGCAGGTTGTTCCACAGGCTGAAGTTCATTGCCAGTGAAATGGCGACAAACATCGCAGCAACACCGGCGACGATCCATCGTGCTCGCGATCGCTTGCGAATCGTTGTTGCAGTGGCTGGTAAGGGACCTGCCCCCTGCTCTGTTGGCTGTGTCGTGGCTTCGTGATCGGCTGGAATCCATTCACGAAGGGATTCCCATAACCAGCCGGAAAGCGTCCCTGCTAATGCGAGGGGAACAGTGCGGATCAACCAGAGCGAAAGTGGCATCTCCGGCAATAACAAATTGAGAATCCAGAACACGGACCAGAGAACAATCGGCCATGTCCACCATGTATTCGCGATTGTTTTGACAGCGGTGAATTCGAGGAACCGAGGCTTTCGTTTCAGGAGTGCCAGCCCGATTGCCGGAGTGCAGTTCGCGATGCTGCAGAGAATCAGGGAGTAGAATCCCAGCAGGCCGATCGGGAATGAAGTGAGCACGCTTCCATCCGGCATCCGCTGAAAACTCGCTCCCAGAGTCGTGGCCAGTTTTGACCACATCTCCTGGCTAAAGAACGCCCCGACAACAATCTGGTTTTCACTGACAAACAGGAAAAACAGACTGACGAACAGCATCTGGAGCGCGAGGCATCCCAATGCGGCAGGAATCAGAGACGGTTCTGTTTTGGGTTTGGAGCGAGATTTGGCCACGGTGAATTCCGTGCTTGGCGGATACGAAAGGACGTTTATTACTGTACCGTATTTGTCGTCCGTCGTCTCGTTTTGTGAAAGAAGGCCCCTCAGCAATGTGACAGCGGAGGAGCCTTCGGTTTGAACGCGATAACTTCTGGAATAGGACTTTCAGGGGGAATTTTACCCTCGGACCTGACCGTCGCCCCAGGCGATGTACTTGTAGCTGGTCAGTTCTTTCAAGCCGCAAGGACCGCGGGCGTGAAATTTGTCTGTGCTGATCCCGATTTCCGCTCCGAGACCGAACTCGCCGCCATCGTTGAAACGGGTGCTGGCATTGACGATCACCGCAGCGGAATCAATCTGTTGCGTGAATGCCTGGGCCGCCTTCAACTCCCGAGTTACGATGGACTCGGTGTGGTGTGACCCGTAATCGTTGATGTGTTCGATCGCGGCTTCAATGCTGTCGACGACCTTGGCTGAGATTTTCAGGTCAAGGTACTCGGTTCGGAAGTCTTCGTCTGTTGCCGCAATGGCTTCAGGAATCAGCTTTCGCACCCGCTCATCGCCGCGGATCTCGACTCCCTTGGCTTTCAGTGCTGCTCCTGCTCGTGGCAAAAACTCATTCATCACATCCACGTGAACCAGCAGCGATTCAGCCGCATTGCAGACGCCGGTTCGTGAGCATTTGCTGTTGACCAGAATGCGTTCGGCCATATCGAGGTCGGCTGACTTGTCGACGTAAACATGGCAGACGCCGTCAAAGTGCTTGATCACCGGCATGGTCGCATCGCGTGAGACGCGTTCAATCAAGGACTTTCCGCCGCGAGGAATGGTCACGTCGATGTACTCGTTCATGGTCAGGAAGTGCCCAACGGCCTCCCTGTCCGTGGTTTCCACGAGTTGCACGGCGTGCTCTGGCAGGTCGCAGGCGACGAGTGTTTCTTTCAACAGCTGGTAGATAGCCAGGTTACTGTGAAAGGCTTCTTTTCCCCCACGCAGAATGACAGCATTCCCGCTTTTCACGCAGAGGGCAGCAGCGTCGGCAGTGACGTTGGGACGTGATTCAAAGATGAAGAAGACCACTCCGAGGGGAACACGCACCTGAGTGACCATCAGACCATTCGGGCGCGGATTACTGGAAATCACCTCCCCGATCGGATCGGGCAAAGCGGTCACTTCTTCCAGTGCTTTGGCGATGCTTTCCAATCGGTCTGGAGTCAATTTGAGACGATCAGTCTCGGCACTGGTCAGCCCGTATTCAGGAGCTTTCGCAAGGTCGAGTTCGTTTGCGGCGATCAACTCGGCAGAACGGGCGCGAATCGCAGCGGCGGATTGTCGCAACCAGTTGTTTTTCTGCTCTCCACGAATTGACGCCAGTTTACGGGAAGCGGCTTTCGCCTGTCTGGCAACTTGCTGTGTGTAGTTTTTCAAATCTTCCACTGGAACACGCTGGCTGAATGGCTGGGAGTGCGTTTGCTGCGCACTCGGTCGGATCACTTGTTCATTCTGAGATGAAGTTCAGACGCCACTGGGCTCGCTATGGTTCAGGGAGCTGGCGTAATGCTGATCTCGAATGTCGAAGCCTGGCTTCTGTCGTATCGGTTTCACTGTAGTGTCGACCGCAATTGTAGGCGACTGGACCCTTCCTCGTAAATTCGGGCGAATCCGATCTTCGCGCCCCTGAAGAGTGATGCAGGTAACAGGGGATGCCTCTTTGAATGTTTCCTCACATGCGTCGCAGATCTTCAACCAGGTCTTCAACGCAGTAAGCGGACTTGTAAGTCTGTTCCGAATGCAGGGGCCAGAGACTGAAATTTCTGCCCCACTTTGGGACGCTTTTCTGATTCATTCGTGACTGTCACCGTCGTTCCCTGATGTGAGAGTTCGTTTTTTGTGGAGCGGGAAGAGGCAGGATTGCAGCCAGTGGTGAATTTTTATCCAAGCGATTCTTCCGGCCCAAAAGTGAATTTGGTCAATAGAATTACTGGATTTGGTATCATGAACAGCGGAAGCGATTCCGAAGGAATAGTGAGGGCAATCACCGGTTCAGGGGACGATGTTTTCCCAGGAGTCAGAGGATTGTGAATTGCATCGCAGAACTCGGCACAATGCTCTGGCCGAAAGTCGCGGTGTCTTGCTATCTTGTGCCCTCCATTCTTCCGAGCCCGTTGAACCGGCGTTGCGGCCATGAGGAGAGATCATGACAGGTTATACAGTTCACACAGGTTCAAACGACAAGTTTCGGGATGGATGGGGCCGGATTTTTGACGCGAAGTCAAAGAAGAAATCCGGAGAGGCGAAGAGCAGCAAGGACGCGACTCCCAAGCCAACGTCTCGCAAAAAGAAGTAGAGACGCAAATCCATTTTGGACATAGGAGGTCTTCAATCATGCCAGTGAATCATCAAATGTCTGAGGAAAACACATTATCCATGGAGCGTGCGGACGAAGAGTACGAAGTCATCACGAGCGAAGAAGTCGACCGAATTCTTGACGGTCTCGACGCATTGATCGGATCAACTCAAAGCGAGAATATCCGACTCTTCCTCGAAGAAGCAGCCAACAACATCTTCTCACTGGTCTACAGTGATGATGAAGATGCAGGTCAGGAAGAAGCCGCGTAAGGCAAACAGCCTGTGGTTTTCCTGTCTGAAATGAATCACGAAACGCTCCAGTCCATTCAGGTCTGGAGCGTTTTTTGTATTTCAGGCTTGCTCTCGGCGGCGGAGTGAGCGGCTGTAGTGGCTCTGTTCTGTCTCAAGTGATCTTTAATGATGATGGTCCGTCGCCTCTGTGCAGGACTTTTCCTGTGGACGGGATGTTTTCAATTCGCAAATTCTGATAAATGTTTCTGGAACTCAATCTGGAGTCTTTTCTGGCTGATCATCTGTCTGAAAGTGATCGGCCAGATGGGGTCAACACACGTCTGGGAGTGGGTGGTTCGATGGATAAGATGCCTCGACTGGTGTCACTTGGAGCGCTGCTGCTGAGTATTATCGTACTCGGAGTAACATTCTTTAAGGTGCTCGCCCCATTCCTGATGCCAATGTTTCTCGCCGCAATGACGGCGGTGATCTGCCAGCCGCTCTTCCGTTATTTTCTGGCAAAAACTCCACAGAATGTGCCACTTGCCGCAGGACTTACGACCGGAGCATTGCTTGCGGCGTTTCTGATTCCATTCATCGTGATTACAACATTGGCCTCGCTGCAGTTGTATTCGTTTGCTGCGGATGCGGATGAGAAATCACTGCGTCGGGTTGCGGAATACGGTGTCGAGTTCGTCAACCGGTTTCGGCCAGAAGACGAGCACCTGACGGTGGCTCAAGCTGCGTCTTATATGTCTGCCTGGTTAAAGAGTTCGCTGACATCTCTGGGGGACAAATCGCTCGGTGCGGCCGGAACCACATTGGGCGCCCTGAGCGGATTTGCCGGCTATATCGCCACGATGACAATCGGAATGGTCGTGTACGGAATGGCCCTGTACTACTTCTTTGCTGATGGCCCGAATCTGTTGCGAATTTCCAAAGAGATGATTCCTGTTGACCTTTCCCATCAAGATTCGTTGCTGATGGAGTTTTCCAAAGTTGTTCAGGGAGTTGTGGTTGCAACTTTTCTTGCGGCGGTCGGTCAAGGCGTTGCAACAACAGTCGCACTGGCTTTTCTAGGATTCCCGCACCTGTTCGCTTTGGGTGCCCTGGCGACCTTTGCGGCGTTGATCCCTGTTGCTGGAACCCCAATCGTCTGGATTCCCTGTGCAATCTGGCTGTTCATGCACGGGCGCGTTGTTGAATGTGTCGGGTTGGTCGCGTACTGCAGTCTGTTTGTTGGCTTCCTCGACAATGTAATCCGGACATACGTTTTGAATTCGAATGTCAAACTGCATCCGCTGCTCGCGTTTATCAGCGTTCTGGGGGGGATTCAGGCATTAGGGCTTTGGGGAGTCTTCATCGGGCCGATTATTGCCTGCTGCCTGTACGCTCTCATCAAGATCTTCAACATTGAACTCGCGGAACTTGCGAAATTTCGACAGTCGAATAATTCGGCGATGGGGGGCACGGAAGCGGGGGGCACTGCCGGCTCGGCGACTGTTCCTGCTGATAGTGAAGTCGTCGTTCAGGCCGCAGGGGCTCCTGTTGTGACTCCAAGTACAATTGGTTCGCAACCGCAGTAACCCCCCCTTCTCTGGTCAGGCCGTTTTGAAATCTCCGCGCCGCTCCTTATGTTGGCGAAATCTGGGGGCCGTGAGACCGTGTTCGACGCCACCGGAGTGGATGGCAATTCTGTAACGATTCTCTGCGTTAACGTACCTGGTTCGGCTTTGCTCGTTCGGCCGGATATGCCTGACATTTTGAAAATGCGGTCATATTTGTGAAGTTGCCTGCCGATGTAGGAAGAGATACCGCCTGTTGGGAATTCGGGGAGGACATGTTCCTGTCCGTTTTCAGCTGGAGGAACAGGAGATCAGGTCATGGATGACCGAATGTCTGAATGATTCCCGGACGAGGAGCGGAGGCACTTTTTGCCGCTGAACCCTCGCCGGGGATCATCAGAGACGGGTTCACATCGCTCTGGTCATTGTGATTTTGATATTGAATGAGAAGCGCGGATTGAGGTCGCTTGTCGCTCATCGACGTCGTTCGTGCCCTTGTTCAGATTCAGGCATCATGATCGCTGTCTGACAGAGACTCCATTTGGCGGAACGACTCAGACGAAACGAAGAGCTTCCATGTTGGCTCGGCGAATTTTCAAACAAATCGCTCTCCTCACGGTGGTGCTGTGCAGTGCCTGGACACCGGCCTTGATGGCCCAGGCGCCGTCTCGCTTTCCTCCTGCACGTCCGCAGCCTCCGCGGATGGGAGTAATCGACTCTCAGAATCGTCAGTGGGCGACACCGATTTTCACAATCGCTGGTGGAGTGAAGCAGTCTGGTGTGTATCAGGGAACCGAAGCAACGATTCCCATTGAAGAATTGATCGCCGCAGCTGGTGGGCTCGAACCTAATGCAAGTCTGAATCTACGCATCCTGCGTAACAACAGCCTGCGATTTCAGATCTATCTCGATCCTGCAAAGCCAGATCCAGCCAATCGTTTGATGTCTGGTGACATTGTTCTGGTGCAAACGACTCCGGCTGCGACTCCTCCGGCAATTGTTCCTGTTGTTTGTGTGGGATTATTGGACCGCCCTGTCGTCTTGCCGCTTGATCCGACCATTCAGACTCTCGCGGAATTGACTGCACGGCTGGGGCAGTCGCCAGATGTTGCGAAAACTGCTCGACTTGTCAGCCCTGTTGCCGACCCTCAAGGGCGTCTGCTTCCAGGGACTATTGTCTATTTCGCACCGCAATTGATTGACCGGACCCCGCTGCAGATGCCGGGGGCATTGCCGGAAATGTTCGCACTTAAACGGCCTGCTTTACCACAGCGTGAACCGCCGACTGTGCAGGCCGCTCCTGTTGAGAGCCAACCTTCTCCAACTCAGACTGACCTCGTGATGGCGTCTGGGGCTGCACCAGTTTCAGCCCCATCAACTCCAGCTCCCGCTGCGTCAGTTCCAGCTGACTCTGCAGCACCCGCTGTCGTGTCGAACGGTCCTGCCAGCGTCGATTCCACAGGTGGAGAATCAGAGAAGAAAAGTGCTGATGCGGTCGCTGCTAAGGAAGTAGCCGCAGAAAAAAATGAAAAACCTGTCGAAGATAAGAAGGTCGAGGCTTCTGAGTCGGCAACTGCAAATGCCCCTGCCACTGTCAGCGAACCTGCCGCACAGGCACTGGAGGTTCAACCGGCCCCGCAGGTCTCCACAACCGGAGGCCTCGTTCCTCCGATGTCTCTTGCGGCTCCCGTGCAGCCGGTTGCTGGCAACGAGAGTCTTAACTCTGGAGGAGTTTCATCTCGGGCAAACGATTTGTTGAATCCCGAAGACCCACAACTCGATTCCGGTGCGCCGACCGCTCATCTGTATCATGCTCCGTATGTTGACGGGATGGGGCAAGTCCGGGTGCAACAGGTCTACGGACAACCAGTCGTTTCGGAACTAAATGTTCATCCAACGCAGATGATGCTCGTTCATGCCGAGACCCCCTACGGCGGGGATCAGGGGGCTGGTTATCCTGAGTTCGATTCCGGCATGGTGACACCTGCGATGGGAATGGCTCAGGCGACGACCCATGTGAATACATTGGATCGCGGACATGCTCCATTCTTCGCTGAACAGGCAGCCAGACAGGCCATGTCACAAGGTGAAGTTCGTGAAACTTCAGGACAATCAAATCTCGAACAGTCCAAGTTGGATCTGACGACGCAGTCTGAGCGACCAGTGAAGAAGGAACTTTCTTCGTGGGGAAGAGTTCTGTCCACGATCTTTGGGGCTGTCTTCCTGATCTCTGCCGGGCTGGTCATCGTTTCGATCTGGTCCCCTTGGAAGAAATATCAGTTCTCTCTCATTCGGATTGATGGAGCCCATAATTCCGAAGAAGAACCGGCTCAAAGTCGAATGCAGGAAACCGCGGCAGCGTTCAGTTCGAATGAAGCCACGATTTCCGCGTCAACCAGTCCGCCGAAGTCCGAGCCTGTGATTCCTCCGGTTCACTTTCAGAATGCTGTCAGCGAACTGGTTCAGCGTACTGTTCCAGTGGTTGAAGAACCGGTTGTCGTTCCGAATCAGTGGCCATTACATGGTCAAGTTGTCGGGCATCGTCGAATCATTCTGAATCAGGCACACGAGACGATTGCGTCCCCACACTTCCCGATTGAAAGCCCGGCTCCGGTTGTCTCTTCAGAAAAAGTCTCTCGCCAGTCGATTGATGAACGGACACTGCGAGCTAATCTGCGTGCCGCATTTGTCCCGAAACGAACAGCAACCGTTGAAAACGTGTCATGCGAACAGGACGCTTTCGACACGGTTGAAGAAGCCCCTTCATCTGTGTCGTCCATGATGGAATCATTGGCGTCGCAATACGAAGCATCCCGATATGATGAGGTGCTTCCACCTGTTGATTCGACGGCGCCACGTGCCGATGCAGCTTCCGCCATTACCGGAAGTCGCGACTTCGATATTGTCCAACCCGATCATTCCCCTATTGCAGCAATGAGCCCGTTAGACCGGGCATTGCGTACCCTCGCTTCGGAGAAACGCGGATGATTGCCGCACTCGATCTTGGAACCAGTGAGTTTCGTTCCTTGCGGCGCGATGGTGCACGGTTGATCGCCCGTCGATTGCCTGCCGTTTATACTGTTCTTGAAGACTTAGAACCCAATCGCCGTCTGCTCGATCAGTCTCAGATTTCGTACTCGACAACCGCCGATTCGCTGGTCATTGTCGGCGAAGCAGCTGGTGACGTGGCAACATTACTGTCGAAGCCACTTGTTCCCCTGCTGCAGGAAGGAAGTCTCGGCGAACGTGACCCAATCGGACGTCAGGTTGCGGCGTGGCTGATTGATCTTCTTCTCCCGCCAGCACAGACTGCTGAAGACATCTGTATGATGACGCTTCCGCACGGGGAAAACTCGATTAAAGGAACTGACAACTGGACCTGTCAGTTTCTGGAACACATCGTTCAATTGCGAGGATACAATACCACGGTCATGAATCCGGCGACCGCTCTGGCGCTCGCTGAACTTGATAGTGATGAGTTCACCGGGGTTTCAATGACCTTCGGGGCAGAGTCAACGACTTTCAGCCTGACTCATCATTCTCAGCCATTGGTGGAAGCCCGATTTCGCAAGGGGCTCGATGGAATTATCGAGCGGTTTGCCCGTGAGCATAAGAAGATGATCTGGGATGGAGCTGGCAATTCCTATCTGGATATTCAGGGAGTTCATCGCTGGTTAAACAGTGGCCGTATTTCCCTGTCGTCTCCACGATCCGAGCAGGAAGTCTGGCTGAAAGATGCGCTTCAGGAAATGTTGCTCTCGACATGGTTTGGTTTGAAGCGAAAACTTTCCAACTGCCATGAATCGATCATGCTGCAACCGATGCCCATTGTGATTTCCGGGGCACCAACACAACTCCCCGGCTTCTCTGATCTCGTACTGGAATCGCTCCGCTTGAGCGGAACGCCGATTCGTTCGAGTGAAATTCGTGTTGCTTCCTTTGAACCTTATTCTGTTGTGCGAGGCTTGCTGATTCAGGCGACGTTGACATCCGGAATTGCTGCCGCAGAGATCGGAAAAGCGGAAGCGGCATGATCGCGATGACAGCGTCTCAGGCTCAATGATGACAGACGTGTAACCAAGTTCTTCACCAGGGCGATTCAGTGAACTCTGAATCGCCCTGTGTTTTTGATGCTGTAGGAAGTGCCACGGTCTTGAGACACCGTCTGAGAAACCTTCCCAAGCCGGAATGAAAGAACACTTGCAGTTCTGTTCATAAATGGGCAGGATTCAATATGATCCGGAGCCAGTCTGGGATCGAGGTTGCGAGATTTGCCAAACCCGATGATTAGACTGATGTTGGAATTGATGAACTCATCTGCAGAAATTGAACAAGGGAGCTGTTTTCATGTTGGTTTCTTCTTCACGCGGAACAGGCGCCCTATCGATCCGCCGCATGTTGGCGTTGTGTTGTGCGGCGATGATTCCAGTGCTTGCTGGAAGTGTCGGATACGCTGCTGACCCTGCGGTTAAACCGTTAAAGGTGCTGCTCGTCCTCGGGGGATGTTGCCACGATTACGATGCACAGAAAGACATCCTGAAAAAAGGAATCATGGAACGGGCACATGTGGAAATCACAGTCGCCTATGACCCGGACAAGACAACCAAACACCTGAATCCGGTTTATGAAAATCCGGACTGGTCCAAGGGCTTTGACGCAATTATTCACGATGAATGCACAGCAGACGTAAAAGATCTGGACATCATCAACCGCATTCTGGACCCTCATCGTGACGGCTTGCCGGCAGTGGTGCTGCACTGTGCGATGCACTCGTTTCGAAGTGAAGGATTCCCAGGGGTGACTCCGTGGTTTGAATTCACCGGATTGCAGACAACAGGTCACGGGCCACAGGTGCCAATCGAGATCAGCTTTACTGACGCAGAGCACCCGATTACCAAAGGGATCTCTGATTGGACGACCTCAAACGAAGAACTTTATAACAACAGTGCAGGCAAGCTGATGGAAACAGCCAAAGCCCTTGCCAGCGGTCATCAGGTCACAAAGAATAAAGAAGGTAAAGAAGTTTCGACCACAACAGTGATTGCCTGGACGAACACTTACAACGAGAAGGCCAAAGTCTTCGGGACAACTCTGGGGCACAATAACGTCACGGTCTCTGACCCGCGTTATCTGGATCTCGTCACCCGTGGGTTGCTCTGGTCATGTGGCAAGCTGGATTCGACTTATCTGAAATCACCAGCCAAGTAATTCTCCGTCATCGATTGTGCGGTCGCGAAGCACAAGCGATGGCGGTTCTGGCTGGTCACGTTGTTCGAGACAACTTGATTGATACCGATTGATTAAGGCAGAATTGAACAACAAAACGGGACGCAAGCCATTTCTGGTTTGCGTCCCGTTTCTCATTCGCGGAGAAGATTCGCGTTCAAAATTGGAGAGCCGATTGCCAGTGAAACGGTTGCTGCGCGGGCACTCGGTAGAGCAAACTGCTCTAGAAAATCTGCGGCACGTTCACTTTGAATTCGATCTTCTGAATTGTTCCAGTAAATGGAAATGCTCCGCTCTCGGCATAGATCGGCGAAACTGGAGTGATGGAATCTCTTCCGACTTCAAACGGCTCCAGCCCGTGACGATAGGTTGATTTGGTGAGCGTCAGTTCTCCGGCCGGGGTGTCGTTGATTTTGAACGTCATGACGCCCCCTTCTGTAACCGCTGCCGAAGGATTGAAATTCGTTGCATTAAAATCAATGACAATCGTAACCGGCCCGCCGGTGGGCAGTTCAGATGTGGATTCGTAGGCAAACGTTTCAAATCCGAAGAAGTTGTAAACGTAGTTCAGTTTTCTATCTTTTACGAAAAGGGACCATCCGCCGGATTCCCCACCTACGCATGCAATCACCCCCTCCGCTCCGGATTCCGGGATCGTCAGATTGATTGTCATCTGATGTGAGATTGGCGTGATAAACGGCCCTACCGCTTCAGGAACGCTGATGTCATTCCCGTAGTAAGTCCATGTTGACCGGTAAGGAGGTTTTGTTCGTAACCGAGGATCAAAGCGTGGCGTCATCCGGTCATCCAGCGGAAAAATGTTGCAGCGTTTCGCTTCCTCGGTGAAGAGTTTTTTCAGCTCATCGACTTTCTGAGGATTTCTGGCGGCAACGTCGTTGAACTGGGTGAAGTCTTTATTCAGGTCATAAAGTTCCCAGCGATCGTTATCGAATCGATTGTGATTGCCGTTCGTCTCCCATGGCAGACCATGACGTGCACAGGCGATCCAGCCATCGTGATACATCGCCCGATTTCCCATGATCTCGAAGTATTGGGACTTGCGCTGGTCTTTGGCTGTTTTGTCGTTGAACGAATATCGCATACTCACCCCTTCAATCGGGATCTGCTTGGCCCCGTTCACCTCAGTTGGAGGTGTGATGCCTGCAGCATCGAGAATCGTCGGGGTGATATCGATGACGTGGTGGAACTGTGTGCGAATCTCCCCTTTTGTGTTGATCCCTTTTGGCCAGTGAACGATCAACGGATTCCGTGTCGCACCGAAGTGGCTGGCAATCTGTTTGGTCCATTTGAAAGGGGTATTCATCGCCCAGGCCCAGCCAACCGGGATTTGGGGAGCAGACCCTGGGGCTCCAATCTGGTCAATGCGATCGCCGACACCTGCCGCTCCTGGGTTGAATCCGGAAAGGCTGGCAAGGTCGTTGAAAGTTCCTTCCTGCCCCCCTTCTCCGCTCGCGCCATTGTCGCCGATGACGAAGAGGATCAGCGTGTTCTCGATCTCGCCGGATTCTTCGAGTGATGTGATCAGGCGGCCAATCTCGTGATCGGTGTGGGCCATGAATGCGGCGTAGTTTTCCATCAGTCTCGATGCCACTTTCTTGGCGTCGGCTGATAGATCATCCCATGAGGCAACCTCTGACGGGCGAAGAGTCGCAACAGAGTCGCTGGGGATGATGCCCTGCTGCCGTTGACGTGAAAATGTCAGGCGGCGAAGTCGATCCCAGCCAAACTCGAATTCACCTTTGAACTTCTCTCTCCATTCTGCTGGAGCATGATGCGGAGCGTGGCATGCGCCGGGGGCGAAGTAAGTGAACCACGGATTGTTTGGCTTCGCTGCTTTTGTGTTGTGAATCCAGGCAATCGCTTCGTTTGTCAGATCCGTTGTGAGGTGGTACCCCTCGGCTGCGGATTTCGGGGGAGGAACTGGAGACGTGTTGCGATACAGGGTTGGGGAATACTGATTGGCTTCGCCCTGATTGAACCCATAGAAGTGTCCAAACCCGAGTCCGGATGGCCAGCGGTCGAAGGGGCCAGCAGGGCTGATCTCTGCTTCTGGAGTGTTATGCCATTTTCCAAAGCAGGCGGTTGAATATCCATTCCCCTGTAAAATCTGGGCGATTGTTGCTGCTTCACGAGGAATGATCCCGGTATAGCCAGGGAATCCCGTGGCCATTTCCGTAATCACACCGGTGTTCACGGTGTGATGATTTCGCCCAGTCAGCAATGCCGCACGAGTGGGAGAGCACAATCCGGTCGTGTGGAATCGGGTGTATCTCAGACCGTTTGCTGACAACTTGGCCAGATTCGGAGTCGGAACCGGGCCACCGAAAGGACTCGTCATTCCGAATCCGACGTCATCCAGCAGAATGAGAAGGATGTTGGGAGCATCCGCAGGTGGCGCGGGAATCTGAGGGTAATCAGGAATTGCCCCCTTCAATGTTTCTTCCACTCGCCCTTGAAAAGGAGGCGGGGCTTGCGGAAGAACATTCCTGTTTCCTTGAGCAGAAACAACGGACGTGAGAAGAAGGAGCAATGCCGGAAACGACAGAGCGATTTGGCGAATCATGGCAGGTCGTCAATTGATGAATGTATTGAAACATCGCTGCTGCATAAGGTGCGGCTGCGAAGGCCTATGAGAGACGATCCAATTGTCATCTATAAGCTAAGGAATGCAGAGAGTGTAAAATGGCTGGAGATCCGGTCGAGAAGGATCTTTTCACACGAGATCCTAGCCTTGGGTGGTCCAATGTGACAACCGGTGAACCCGGGTGTTCTCGGATTTCATTGTTTTTTCATTTGAATTCGTCAGAGCCAGCCGTGCATCACTCGCAGGGAGCATACGGGGAGATGACGCTGAGAGCATAAAATTGAGAAGATGGAGCGTCTTCTGCATCAGAGAGAGGCCGCGTTAACGATAATCAACAACTGGCATTTCAGTTTGATTATCGTTAACGCGGCCTGTAGGAGAGATTGAATTAACCTGAAGAAGGATGTTGCCTCGCGTGCGAATGATCTGGAAGTTCGAGACAGTGATCGAACTCTTATCGATTTGCATGCTGCATCAGGAGGTCGCGAATCTCAACAAGCAGTTCCTGATCTTTGGTCAGTGGAGCTGGCGCCTCGGGGGCTTTAGGCTCTTCTTTTCGAGTCTTCATAATCCATCCCAGAAACTTCTTGATGAAAAGGAACAGTGCGAAAGCGACGATGAGGAAGTTCAGAACATCAGCAAGAAACGGACCGACTAGAATTTCCTGCCCATTCAGTACTGGCTTCCATTCTGTATATCCGCCTTTCTGAGCAGGGGTCACCGTGCTGATCAACGGCATGATGATGTTCTTGACCAGCGAATTGACGATGCTCCCGAAGGCGGTTCCAATGATCACCCCGACTGCGAGGTCGACAACATTTCCTTTGAACGCGAAGGACTTGAATTCGTCCAGCAACGACCACCCTATCTTGGTTGGATTGATATTGGGAAAACGCGATTTCTCGTTCATGAGGAAGCTCTTTACATCTGATGAAATGAAAATGAATCCAGCGTCTTAGGTATCGATCCGCTGTGACCCAACCCTTCTCTTTATCATGAAGAGTGAGAAGGCTGTTTCAATAGCGAAACTGCAGAGTCGCAGGACAAAGTGTGAGGAGATTAAAAGATAACACTGCTTGCGAACAATCCGTCCTTTGCTGGATTGCTTGCCGTGCTCTCGCCTGAATTCCTCCCCGTGCAATCAAGGGGGAATTCTGAGGTGTCATGTCTTAACTGGCGTTGCAGCGGTATCCGGTAGCGAAGCTACTTCAGTTCCCCATCGGTTCGCGAGCACTCCGCAGATAATCAGTTGCAGCGGGTGGTAAATCATGATCGGGAGCAGAATCAATCCCAGCCCGGGATGTGACTCGAACATCAGTTGGGCCATGGGAATCCCGGTCGCCAGTGACTTCTTTGACCCGCAGAGAACAGCGGTAATCTTGTCTTCTCTGTTAAGCTGCAAGACCGAACAGATGCCGCTGACAGCCCAGAAGATTCCGTAAAAAAGAGCAATCGACAACGGAAAGGTGACCATCACTGGAAGCAATCCATTCTTCGTCCAGACTTCCATCACGAATGAGTCGCAGAAGGAGGTGTAAACGAGAAGCAGGATTGTTGTGCGGTCAACCGTGCTGACGAATGGTTTGTGTCGCTTGACCCAGTCACCCAGCCAGGGGCGCGAGAGTTGTCCGATCACAAGCGGAAGAACGAGCCAAAGACACAGGTTCAACATCACCGAGCCCATGGAACCGGATGCGGCAGACGTATCGGCTGCAATGCTCATCCAGAGTGGAGTAAACACGATTCCGAGAAGGCTGGAGATCGTTGCATTGAAGACCGCTGCCGGAACATTTCCTTTGGCAATCGCGGTTAATGCAACAGACGTGGAAACCGTCGATGGCAACGCGCAAAGATAGAGGATGCCGATACGCAGATCGACGGGAAGCTGATTTGCGGTTGTGAAGTAGATTGCCGCTCCAACGATCGGGAACAGTAAGAAGACGCACGATTGTGTCAGCAGGTGCAGCTTCCACTGCATCATTCCAGCACGCATGGCAGGAAACGAAATGCCGACACCATGAAGAAAGAAGATCAGAGCGACGCCGCCATTGGTGATGAGCTCTGGGTGCAACCATCCGCCATCAGCGCCCGGCTCTGGAAACATCCATGCCAGAATCACTGCGATCACCATGCCGATGAGGAACCAGTCGGCCTTTTTCGTTTTCATGATACCAGGAGAATTCGAGTTGGTTCCCAGAACAATGGCTGATCTGGAATCGACATGCTGAGATGATCGTTGGGAATAAGGCATCATCACAGACATCCCGACGGGTTTCAATGCGACGTCGAGCATTCATGTTCGGTGCGATTCACAGAATTCTATGGGAATTGCATTTTCTTATCCGATCTTCGTCACACAAGAATTCTTGTTGTGTGAGACTCGCTGAACATCTGTTATTGGCGTATAACCCTAACGGATCAATGTTTGTTTACCAGACGGGAGGAATGTCGATGCGGATTCGAGTCTTGAAATACTGGCTTGCCGCGGTGATCGCGTTGCATTTTGGCCAGACTGCTTTTGCGGACGTCCGACTTCCGCAGTTCATGAACAGTCATATGGTTCTGCAGCGGGACCTTCCGATTCCTCTTTGGGGATGGGCAGATCCCGGTGAGAGTGTGACCGCAACGCTCGGGACCGATACGGCGACCGCCAAAGCAAATGAAAAGGGGGAATGGCGACTCACGTTCCCTGCCCGTTCCGCGAGCCGGGACCCATTGAAATTGACTGTGAGCGGCAAGAACAAGCTCGCCTTTGACGACATTCTGATTGGCGACGTCTGGCTCTGTTCTGGCCAGTCGAATATGGAATGGACAGTCGATCGGAGTGCGAATGCGGCGGAAGAAATTGCTGCAGGCAATCACCCTCTGATTCGTCACGTCAAGATCCCGCGAGTCACTTCCGGTGTTCCTCGCAACGATGTGGAAGGCAAATGGGAAGTTTGTTCTCCAGAGACCGTCGCGCAGTTCACCGCGGTCGGATACTACATGGCGAGAAAGCTGCAAAAGGAATTGGATATCCCGATCGGGTTGATCAATTCCTCCTGGGGCGGAACTCGAATCGAACCATGGGTTCCACCGGTTGGGTTCGCAGGTGTTCCTGAATTGAAAGACATTTCCGATGAAGTGACCCGTCGAAACCCCGAACATCCTGCTTATAAGAAGGCGTATCAAGCCTATCTCAAGGCGTCAGAAGACTGGTTGAAAGCAGCGAAAGCCAACGCCGAAGCTGGCAAAGCAGCAACCGCAGCGCCAGCGTTCCCGGCTGAGTTAAAGCTCTACTCGGCGGTGGGTGAGCCGACGGCTCTCTATAACGCCATGATCCATCCACTCGTCGGGTGGCCGATTCGTGGAGCGATCTGGTATCAGGGTGAGTCGAACTCGTCCGAGGGAATGCTGTATCGAGCGAAGATGCAGGCGTTGATCGAAGGTTGGCGGAAGATTTGGGGACAAGGAGAGTTCCCGTTCTATTTCGTTCAGATCGCTCCTTACAATTACGGACACGCTGATCATGTGCTCGCCGAATTCTGGGAAGCTCAGGCTGCCTCGGCGGAACTTCCGCAAACAGGCATGGCGGTCATTTCTGATATCGCGACATTGGGCGACATTCATCCACCGAACAAACAGGATGTCGGTCTGCGACTGGCTTTGCTGGCGTTGAAAAACACCTATGGGAAAGCTGATGTTGTCGCGACAGGGGCGACCTTTAAATCACTTGCTCAGCAAGGCAACAAGCTGGTCGTCACTTTCGAAAATACCGCTGGCGGTCTGCAGTCTCGCGACGGGAAACCACTCACCTGGTTCGAAATCATTGGACCAGGGGCCGGATGGACAAAAGCGGAAGCCACCATCAATGGCGACACCGTTGTGTTGACTGCGCCCGGTGTTGCGACCCCGACCGCCGTGCGATTTGCCTGGCATAAACAAGCTGAACCGAATCTGATGAACGGTGCTAAGCTTCCGACGTCAGCGTTTCGGGCCGGTGATGTTCCGCAGGTGAACTTCCTGCCTCAGATTGAAGAAGCGAAGAACTATAAGTTGGCACTTGATATTGATCTTCAGAAGTTGGGGCCGACGATTACCTATGACGTGGATCATCGAGGTCAACTCGGCGGAGGATTCGATCGCGTTGCATATCTGTTGGAACTTCAGGCAGGTTCTGGACCAGCACAATACGTTTATGTTTCGATGAATGCATTCACTAAAGACGTGAATAAGATTGGAATTCCAACAGCGGATTCCAAAGCTGTATTCCAGCAGCTGGTCGAGAAAATGACCGTTGTTTCAAATGTCGCCGGGATAGAGAACGTTGTTGATTCAGACGGTGGGAATATTGAGTTCTGGCCACATAACTATGGCGCTCCGAATGGCGCCAACATCCCAGGTGCCTCTGGTTCAATCTACGACTTTGGCGACACTTACTCCGCGCCGGTCGATGGATATGGTTCGATGCAGGTTCACAATTTCAAAGCGAAGCAGACACTATTTGCGATCAACGCATGGAAGTCTGGACCGGGTGCCAACATTGGCATCGGAAACAGCCCCGGAGAGCATCGGGACTGGACATTCACACCGAACGCAAACAGTTACTCTTTGAAACGACTCCGAGTATTGGTGCGACCGATTCAGTAAACCTTCCGAGCGATACGTCTCAAGCTTTCGCACACTCTCGATGCCCTTGCCTGAGATCAGCGCTGGAATGATAAGTTGTGAAACGGTTGAAATAAAAAGGCCGCAACGAGATCAAGTTGATCCCGTTGCGGCTCCCCCACAGTG